>NZ_SLXG01000001.1 GCF_004345725.1 Crenobacter luteus
GGAAGGTGGCGCATATCATCAGGCATGAGAACGGCGGTGTCGGGTAGCGGGTTTGGTCGCACAAACAGCTTACCTTGCACCGCCGTTCTCACATCCGGCTTTTACCTCACGTTCCCATTATTCCGTGAAGAACCCTTTTTTTGCCCGCGGTGGCGCGCTGGGCTATATTGCAGCGCAAGATGGGGTGCACCGGCGCCCCATCACTGCTTTGAGATAGCGACAGTACAACAATCACCCATGCCCGCCGGACCGCGGCGAGGCGAAGGGGGCTAGCGGGGGAATCGGGCCGGCATGTGCCGGCTGGCGTGACATTCTCTGGGGAAAGGAAGCAGCATGCGTTTGAAGGGCAAAGTGGCAATCATCACCGGCGCCGCCAGCGGCATCGGCCTGGCGACCGCCGAGAAATTCGTCGCCGAAGGCGCGATCGTCGCGGTGTGCGACATCAACCCGGACGCGGTCGAAGCCGCGGTCGCCGCTTTGCGCGCGGCCGGCGGCGAGGCGGCCGGCTACCGGGTCGACGTGACCGACAAGGCGCAGATCGCCGACATGGTCGGCGACGTCAAGGCGCGCTACGGCCGTATCGACGTGCTGGTCAACAACGCCGGCATCGTGATGGACGCGCAGCTGGCCAAGATGACCGACGAGCAGTTCGACAAGGTCATCGACATCAACCTGAAGGGCGTCTACAACTGCGCGCGCGCGGTGGTCGACACCATGATAGCGCAGGGTAGCGGCGTGATCCTGAACGCCAGCTCGGTGGTCGGCGTCTACGGCAACTTCGGCCAGACCAACTACGCGGCGTCCAAGTTCGGCGTGATCGGCTTCGTGAAGACCTGGGCCAAGGAGCTGGGCAAGAAGGGCATCCGCGCCAACGCGGTGTGTCCGGGTTTCGTCGCCACGCCCATCCTGCGCTCGATGCCGGAAAAGGTGATCCAGGCGATGGAGGAGCGCGTGCCGATGCGCCGCATGGCGCAGCCGGAGGAAATCGCCAACGTGTACGCCTTCCTCGCGTCCGACGAGGCCAGCTACATCAACGGCGCGGCGATCGAGGTGACCGGCGGTCTGACGCTGTAAACCGGCCGGGATTCGCCACGCAAAACGCCCCGCGCATGCGGGGCGTTGTCGTTGCGGCCTTCTTCTATATAAAGGTTGGCCGAGCCTCAGTCGTCGTCGCGGCTCAGCAGCGAGCCGTCGACCACCTGGCGCGTCAGGTGCGGCGCGAAGATTTCGATGAAGCTGTAGGCGAAGCCGCGCAGGTAGGCGTCGCGCCGCAGTCCGATCTTGGTCGTCGACGCGTCGAACAGGTGCGCCGCGTCGATCGCGCGCAGCGTGAGGTCGCGCTGCGGCTCGTAGGCCATCGTCGCGATGATGCCGACGCCCAGGCCGAGCGCGACGTAGGTCTTGATCACGTCGGTGTCGATCGCGGTCAGTACCACGTTGGGCTCCAGCCCGGCGTCCTCGAAGGCCTTGTTGATCTTCGAGCGGCCGGCGAAGGCGAAGTCGTAGGTGACGATCGGGTAGGCGGCGATGTCGGCCAGCGTGATCGGACGGTCAAGGCCGAGCAGCGGATGGTCCTGCGGTACGACCACGCTGCGGTTCCACTCGTAGCAAGGCAGCATCGCCAGCTCCTTGTACAGCGCGATGCCCTCGGTCGCGACCGCGAGGTCGGCCTCGCCGGTGACGACCATTTCGCAGATCTGCGTCGGGCTGCCCTGCTTGATCGACAGCTTGACCTTCGGGTAGCGTCGCACGAACTCGGCGATCGTCGCCGGCAGCGCGTAGCGCGCCTGCGTGTGCGTGGTTGCAATCGTCAGCGCGCCCTCCGATTCGCGCGAGAACTCGTCGCCGACGCGCTTGAGGTTCTGCGCCTCGCGCAGGATGTTGCCGGCGATGCGCAGCACTTCCTTGCCCGGTTCGGACACCGCCACGACGCGCTTGCCGTTGCGGATGAACACCTGGATACCCAGCTCGTCCTCCAGCAGGCGGATCTGCTTGGAAATCCCCGGCTGCGAGGTGTGCAGTTTCTCCGCTGCTTCGGAAACGTTCAGACCCTGCTTGGCGACCTCGACCAGGTAGCGCAGTTGCTGCAGTTTCATCGGGGACCGCCCATATAAAACCAAAGGTAATTAAATACTAACACATTATTCTTTTGAGCTTATAAGCTCTGCTTTACCATTGCACGGTCCCGAATTGTCACCCGAAGTGGGAGTCCTCCTGATGAGTTTTGAAGCCAAGCTGGCCGAGACGAGCCGGCTTCTTGCCGAAATCGCGCGCGAGCACGCGCCGGCGGTGTTCGCCAACAGCCTCGGCGCCGAGGACATGGTGCTGACCCACCTGATCGCGACGCTCGACCTGCCGATCCAGATCTTCAGCCTCGACACCGGCCGCCTGCCGGCCGAGACCTACACGCTGTTGCAGCAGGTCGGCGAGCGCTACCCGGGCCACCCGGTCAAGGTCTACTTCCCGGATGCCGCCGCGGTCGAGGCCTACGTCAACCAGAACGGCATCAACGGCTTTTACGGCAGCGTCGAGCTGCGCAAGGCCTGTTGCCACATCCGCAAGATCGAACCGCTCAAGCGCGCGCTGGCCGGCCAGGCCGCGTGGATCACCGGCCTGCGCCGCGAGCAGTCGCCGACGCGCCAGGACCTGTCCGACCGCGAGTTCGACGCGGACAACGGGCTGATGAAGTTCAACCCGCTGATCGAGTGGACCGAGAAGGAAGTGTGGGCCTATCTCCGCGACAATCAGGTACCCTATAACGCCCTGCACGACAAGCACTACCCGTCGATCGGCTGCGCGCCCTGTACCCGGGCGATCGCGGTCGGCGAGGATGTCCGCGCCGGACGCTGGTGGTGGGAGAACCCCGACAGCAAGGAATGCGGACTGCACGTGCAGCAGTCGGCCGTCTCCTTCCTGAAGAAGCCCTGAGCGGCCCGGACGGCCCGAATACAGCCAAGAGTAAAGCCAGAATCATGTACCGTTACGACGAAATCGACGCACGCATCGTGCGCGAGCGCGTGGAACAGTTCCGCGACCAGACCCGCCGCTTCCTCGCCGGCGAACTGTCCGAGGACGAGTTCCGCCCCTTGCGCCTGATGAACGGCCTCTACATCCAGCGACTCGCGCCGATGCTGCGCGTCGCCATCCCCTACGGCCACCTGTCGAGCCGCCAGATGCGCAAGTTGGCCGAGATCGCCCGCAAGTACGACAAGGGCTACGGCCACTTCACCACCCGCCAGAACCTGCAGTACAACTGGCCGGCGCTCGAGAGCGTGCCCGACATCCTCGCCGAACTGGCCGACGTCGAGATGCACGCGATCCAGACCTCGGGCAACTGCGTGCGCAACACCACCACCGACGCCTTCGCCGGCGTGGCGGCGGACGAGATCATCGATCCGCGCCCGTACTGCGAAATCATCCGCCAGTGGAGCACGCTGCACCCGGAATTCGCCTTCCTGCCGCGCAAGTTCAAGATCGCCGTGTCCGGCAGCGAACAGGATCGCGCCGCGACCTGGGTGCACGACATCGGCCTGCACGTCGTCAGGAACGAGGCCGGCGAAGTCGGCTTCAAGGTCATCGTCGGCGGCGGCCTCGGCCGCACCCCGATGATCGGCGAGGTGATCCGCGACTTCCTGCCGACCGCGCACCTGTTGACCTACCTCGACGCCGTGCTGCGCGTCTACAACCGCTACGGCCGCCGCGACAACAAGTACAAGGCGCGCATCAAGATCCTCGTCAAGGCGATGACCCGCGAAGGCTTCGCCGCCAAGGTCGAGGAGGAGTGGTCGCACCTGAAGGACGGCCCGGCCACCTTGCGCTGCGCCGACGTCGCCCACTACGCGAGCTTCTTCACCGACCCGGCCTACGAGGCGCTCGAGGCCAACCCGGCCGAGTTCACCGCCAGGTTGGCCGAGGACGTCGCGTTCGCGCGCTGGGTCGAGCGCAACACCCGCCTGCACAAGCAGGCCGGCTACCGCTCGGTTGTGCTGTCGCTGAAAAAGACCGGCGTGCCGCCGGGCGACGCGACCGCCGCGCAGATGGACGCCGTCGCCGACTGGGCCGACCGCTTCGGCTTCGGCGAGATCCGCGTCTCGCACGAGCAGAACCTGATCCTGCCGGACGTGCGCGAGCGCGACCTGTACGACTTGTGGCAGTTGGCGAAGGACGCCGGCTTCGCGACGCCGAACGTCGGCTTCCTGACCGACATCATCTGCTGCCCGGGCGGCGACTTCTGTTCGCTGGCCAACGCCAAGTCGATCCCGGTCGCCGAGGCGATCCAGCAGCGCTTCGACGACTTCGACTACCTGCACGACATCGGCGACCTCGAGCTGAACATGTCCGGCTGCATGAACGCCTGCGGCCACCACCACATCGGCCACATCGGCATCCTCGGCGTCGACAAGAACGGCGAGGAGTGGTACCAGGTCACCCTCGGCGGCAGCCAGGGCAGCGGCGCCACCATCGGCAAGGTGATCGGCCCGTCGTTCGCGCGCGCGCAGATGCCCGACGTGATCGAGAAGATCCTGTCGGTCTACGTCGACAGCCGTCACGCCGACGAGAAATTCCTCGACACCGTCCGCCGTATCGGCCTCGACCCCTTCAAGGAGCGCGTCTATGCAAAACATCATTAAAGACGGCGCGGTCCTGACGGCCGACGCCTGGCAACTGGTCCGCCCCGACGCCGAGGGCCAGCTTTCGGTTCCGGACGAGGGCGACGTGATCGTGCCGCTGGCGGCCTGGTTGGCCGAGCCCGAGCGCTGGGCCGCGCGCGACGGTCGCGTCGCGGTCTGGCTCGCCTCCGACGACGAGCCGGCCGAGCTGGCCGACTCACTCTCGCGTCTCGAGCTGGTCGCGGTCGACTTCCCGGCCTTCACCGACGGTCGCGGCTACAGCATCGGCCGCCTGCTGCGCGAGCGCTACGGCTATCGGGGCGAGTTGCGCGCCGTCGGCGACGTCTGGCAGGACCACCTGCACTATCTGTGGCAGGTCGGCTTCGACGCGTTCGAGATCAAGGACGGCAAGGCGGTCGAGTCGGCGCTCGCCGCGCTGGCGACCTTCAGCGAGCGCTACCAGGCCACTTTCCGCGAGCCGCAGCCCTTGTTCAAGCGTCGTTCCACGTGATCCGTTCTGTTGCCTAAATGTTACAAAAGCGGGCGGGTGTTGTATGTCCGCCACGCCCCCCGTGTTGCGAATCTGCTTAGTCCATCATCATCGGGCCAAGTATTGACAGGGGGTAGTGTCATTTCTATAGTGCCGAGTAACGGCATTGTGTTGCACATGGACAACGGTTCTGCGCTGCAGGGAAGCCGACCGTTGTGTTTGCGCCAGTCGGATCAAATCTTGATAACGAGGGAATAACATGACCAAACAGCTGAAACTGAGTGCCCTGGTTGCCGCCATGGTGCTGTCCGCCAGCGCGTTCGCCGCCAAGCCGGGCTACACCGCCGACCAGTCCACCGACGCCGTGACCCGCAACAACTACGGCGAATGCTGGCGTACCAACTTCTTCGACAAGGCCACCCAAGGCCTGGTCGAATGCGGCGACGCCGTCGCGGCCAAGCCGGCCCCGGTCGCCCCGGTGTACAGCAAGGAAAAAGTGACCCTGTCGGCTGAAGTGCTGTTCGACTTCGACAAGGCGACCCTGCGCGCCGAAGCCCGCAACGAACTCGACCCGCTGGTCAACCGCCTGAAGAACGACCGTAACCTGCGCAGCGTCGAAGTGGCCGGCCACACCGACTTCCTGGGTTCGGACAGCTACAACCAGGCGCTGTCGCAGCGCCGCGCCAACGCCGTGAAGGACTACTTCGTGGCCGCCGGCGTCGCCGCCGAGAAAGTGGTCGCCGTGGGCCGTGGCGAGACCGAAACCAAGATGACCCAAGAGTGCGAAGCCAAGAAGTTCAAGAAGCGCGCCGACCTGAAGGCCTGCCTGGCTCCGGACCGTCGCGTGGAAGTGACCATCGAGACCGTGAAGACCGTGGTGCAGTAATCGCCGCGTGTCGATCCGACGCGAAAGCCCCGCCGCTGGCGGGGCTTTTTTGCGACCGGCGGCCGGCGGGGCGTGCTTTACGCCCCGCCGGCCGCGCCGCTACAATCCAAGGTTTACAAGCGTAAAGACGGGCGATGCGGGTATACATGGGCTCCATGCGCACTAGCGGTCTCGCCGCTTGCGCGCTCACCATCGGCAATTTCGACGGCGTGCATCTCGGTCACCAGAACATGCTGGCCCGCCTGCGCGCCGAGGCGGACGCGCGTGGCCTGCCGACCGCGCTGTTGACCTTCGAGCCGCATCCGCGCGAATTCTTCTGCCGCGACGACCCGCCGTCGCGCCTGTCCACGCTGCGCGACAAGCTCGACTTCCTCGCCGAGCAGCGACTGGTCGACGAGGTGTTCGTCTACCGCTTCAACCCGGCCTTCGCGCGGATGAGCGCGCAGGACTTCGTCGACCGGGTACTGGTCGGCGCGCTCAACACCCGCTACCTGCTGATCGGCGACGACTTCCAGTTCGGCGCCAAGCGCCAGGGCGATTTCGCGCTGCTGTCGTCCTGTCCGGCCTTCGTCACCGAGGCGATGCCGTCGGTGCTGGTCGCCGGTGAACGCGCGTCGAGCACGCTGGTGCGCGAGCGCCTCGCCGCCGGCGACCTTTCCGCCGCCGCACGCCTGCTCGGCCGACCCTACCAGCTGTCCGGCCGCGTGATGCACGGCAAGAAGCTCGGCCGCACGCTCGGTTTTCCGACCGCCAACATCCACCTGCCGCACCGTCGTCCGGCGCTCGAGGGCGTGTTCGTGGTCGAGGTCGACACGCCGGGCGCGACCTTCGGCGGCGTCGCGAGCTTCGGCAAGAACCCGACCGTCGATACCGGCGACGACTACAAGCTGGAAGTGCACCTGTTCGACTTCGCCGGCGAGCTGTACGGCCAGCGGCTGCGGGTGCGGTTTCTGAAAAAACTGCGCGACGAAGCGCGTTACGACACCCTGGACGCGCTGGTGGCGCAGATCGAACGCGACGCCGCCAGCGCGAGAAGCTATTTGACGAGTTTGCAGCGAGAGCAAGCATGAGCACCGACTACCGCAAGACCGTAAACCTCCTCGATACGCCGTTCCCGATGCGCGGCGATCTCGCCAAACGCGAACCCGCCTGGGTCAAGCGCTGGCAGGAGCAGAAGCGCTACGACAAGCTGCGCCGGCTCGCCGCCGGCCGCCCGAAATTCATCCTGCACGACGGCCCGCCGTACGCGAACGGCGACATCCACATCGGCCACGCGGTCAACAAGGTGCTCAAGGACATCATCGTCCGCTCCAAGACGCTGGCCGGCTTCGACGCGCCCTACGTGCCGGGCTGGGACTGCCACGGTCTGCCGATCGAGCTGATGGTCGAGAAGCTGCACGGCAAGGACATCCCTGCGGCCAAGTTCCGCGAGCTGTGCCGCGAGTACGCCAGCGAGCAGGTCGCGCGCCAGAAGAAGGACTTCATCCGTCTGGGCGTGCTCGGCGACTGGGACAGCCCCTACCTGACGATGGACTTCAAGACCGAGGCCGACATCGTCCGCACGCTGGGCAAGATCCACGAGAACGGCTTCCTGTTCAAGGGCGAGAAACCGGTGCACTGGTGCATCGAGTGCGGCTCGGCCTTGGCCGAGGCCGAGGTCGAGTACGAGGACAAGGTCTCGCCGGCGATCGACGTCGGCTTCAAGGTGAAGGACGGCGCGAAGCTGGCCGAGATCTTCGGCCTGGCGGCGCCGGTGGCCGACGCCTGCGCGGTGATCTGGACCACCACGCCGTGGACGCTGCCGGCCAACCGCGCCGTCGCGGTCAATCGCGAACTCGTCTACCAGCTGATCGACACCCCGAAAGGCGCGCTGATCCTCGCCAAGGAGTTGGCCGAGGCGACGCTCAAGCGCTACGGCTTCGAAGGCGCGACCGTGCTGGGCGAAGCGCGCGGCGAGGCGCTCGAACACCTCGAGCTCGCACACCCGTTCTACGAGCGCAGCGTGCCGGTGATTCTCGGCGAGCACGTGACGCTCGACGCCGGTACCGGCCTCGTGCACACCGCGCCGGCGCACGGCCTCGAGGACTTCCAGGCCGGCCAGCTCTACCGGTTGCCGATCGAGAATCCGGTCGGCGACGACGGCCGCTACAAGTCGAGCACGCCGCTGTTCGCCGGCCTGTCGGTATGGGAAGCCAACCCGAAGGTGATCGAAACCTTGGCCGAGCACGGCACGCTGGTGCACCAGGCCAGGCTCGAGCACAGCTACCCGCACTGCTGGCGCCACAAGACGCCGATCATCTTCCGCGCCACCGCGCAGTGGTTCATCGGCATGGACAAGGCCGGCCACGCCGGCGACAGCCTGCGCGCGCGCGCCGAGACGGCGGTCGATACCACCGAATTCTTCCCGGCCTGGGGGCGTGCGCGCCTCGAGGCGATGATCAAGAACCGCCCGGACTGGTGCGTGTCGCGCCAGCGTAGCTGGGGCGTGCCGATGACCTTCTTCGTGCACAAGGAATCCGGCGAGCTGCACCCGCGTTCGGCCGAACTGCTCGAAGAGGTCGCGCTGCGCGTCGAACAGCGCGGCATCGAGGCGTGGTTCAGCCTCGACGCGGCCGAGCTGCTCGGCGACGAGGCCGCCGAGTACAAGAAGCTGTCCGACACGCTCGACGTGTGGTTCGACTCCGGCTCGACCCACTTCGCGGTGCTCAAGCAGCGCCCGGAGCTGGCGTGGCCGGCCGACCTCTACCTCGAGGGCTCCGACCAGCACCGCGGCTGGTTCCAGTCGTCGCTGTTGACCGGTTGCGCGACCATCGGCCGTGCGCCGTACAAGCAGCTGCTGACGCACGGCTTCGTCGTCGACGGCGAAGGCCGCAAGATGTCCAAGTCCAAGGGCAACGTGGTCGCGCCGCAGAAGGTCAACGACAGCCTCGGCGCCGACATCCTGCGCCTGTGGGTCGCCTCGACCGACTACTCGGGCGAGCTGGCGATCTCCGACGAGATCCTCAAGCGCGTCACCGAATCGTACCGTCGCCTGCGCAACACGCTGCGCTTCCTCCTGGCCAACCTGTCGGACTTCGACCCGCTCGAGCACAGCGTGCCGTTCGCCGACCTGATGCAGCTCGACCAGTACGCGGTGATCGAGGCGCGCGCCCTGCAGGAGCGCGTCGCCGGCGAGCTGTACTCGCGCTACGCCTTCCACCATGCGGTGCAGGACATCGTCGGCTACTGCTCGGAGGAGCTGGGCGCCTTCTACCTCGACGTGCTGAAGGACCGCCTGTACACCACCCAGGCCGACAGCCGCGCGCGCCGCAGCGCGCAGACCGCGCTCTACCACATCACGCGCAGCCTTTTGCTGCTGATCGCGCCGATCCTGTGCTTCACCGCCGACGAAGCGTGGGAGGTGTTCACCGGCAGCGACGAGGAGTCGACGCTGTTCCACACCTGGCACGAGTTCCCGCAACTGCCGGAAGCGGTCGAGGCCGAGCTGATCGCCAAGTGGCAGTCGATCCGCGCCTTCCGCGCCGAGGTCAACAAGCTGCTGGAAGCCGAGCGCGCCGCCGACAAGATCGGTTCGTCGCTGCAGGCCGAACTCGACATCGAGGCAGACGGCGACCTGTACGACAACCTCGCCAGCCTCGACGGCGACCTCAAGTATGTGCTGATCGTGTCGCGCGCCGACGTCAAGCAGGGTGCGCAGACCCGCGTCAGCGTCACGCCGAGCGCGCACGCCAAGTGCGAGCGCTGCTGGCACTACCGCGCCGACGTCGGTTCGCGCGCCGACCATCCGACGATCTGCGGCCGCTGCGCCGACAACGTCGCCGGCCGCGGCGAGGTGCGCCGTCATGCCTGAGGAGGGGAGCGTGTCGCTGCCTGCATCGTCCTGCGTGCGCACGCGCGCCGGCGCTTTCGCGCTGGCGCTCGTCGTGTTCGTGCTCGACCAGTGGAGCAAGGTCTATTTCAACGGCCACTACCAGTACGGCGAAGTGCGCCCGGTGATCGACGGCTTTTTCAACTTCACGCTGCTGTACAACCCGGGCGCCGCGTTCAGCTTTCTCGCCGACGCCGGCGGCTGGCAGCGCCACTTCTTCACCGTGCTGGCGTTCGCGGTGTCGGGCTGGCTGGCGTGGCACATCGTCAAGGGCCGCTTCTCGGCGCTGATGAACTGGGCCGGCGGCCTCATCATCGGCGGCGCGATCGGCAACGTGGTCGACCGGCTGATCCACGGCCACGTGATCGACTTCATCCAGCTCTACTACCGCGACTGGTACTACCCGGCGTTCAATCTCGCCGACGCGGCGATCTGCCTCGGCGCCGTGCTGATGGTGATCGACAGCTTCAAACAGCCGGCCGGCGGCCGGCCGGAGGAATAAGGCCATGGCTCAGAGCCTCAACATCCAGCTCGCCAACCCGCGCGGCTTCTGCGCCGGCGTCGACCGCGCGATCGCCATCGTCGAGCGTGCGCTCGAACAGTTCGGCGCGCCGATCTACGTGCGCCACGAGGTGGTGCACAACCGCTTCGTCGTCGAAACGCTGCGCGAGAAGGGCGCGGTATTCATCGAGGACCTCGCCGACGTGCCGGTCGGCGCGACGCTGATCTACTCGGCGCACGGCGTGCCGCTGTCGGTGCGCGCCGAGGCCGAGGCGCGCGGGCTGAAGGTGTTCGACGCGACCTGTCCGCTCGTCACCAAGGTGCACGTCGAGGTGAAAAAGATGCGCGAGGCCGGCCTCGAGATCGTGATGATCGGGCACGCCGGCCACCCCGAGGTCGAAGGTACGATGGGCCAGAGCGACGGCGGCATGCACCTGGTCGAGACCGTCGACGACGTCGCGGCGCTCGTCGTCGCCGACCCGGACAGGCTCGCTTACGTGACGCAGACCACGCTGTCGGTCGACGAGACGCGCGGCATCGTCGCCGCGCTGCGCGCGCGTTTTCCCACGATCCAGGGGCCGAAGAAGGACGACATCTGCTACGCGACGCAGAACCGCCAGGACGCGGTCAAGGCGCTGGCCGCCGACTGCGACGTCGTCGTCGTCGTCGGCTCGCCGAACAGCTCGAACTCGAACCGGCTGCGCGAGGTCGCCGCGCTGCTGGGCGTCGACGCCTATATGGTCGACAACGCCAGCCTGCTCGAGCCGGCCTGGTTCGACGGCAAGACAAAGGTCGGCGTGACCGCCGGCGCGAGCGCGCCCGAGGTGCTGGTGCAGGCGGTGATCGCGCGCATCGCCGAGATCGGCGGCGGCGGCGACGTGGTCGAACTGCCCGGCGTCGAGGAGCACACCACCTTCGCGCTGCCGGCCGGTTTGCGCGCCTGAATCCGGCGCTAGCCGTCTGCATAGGCTCGGCCAACCTTGCGAGGTTGGCCGAGCTTTTTTTGCGGCCGTCGATACCCGCTTGGCGCGAAGGGGATTGAATTGTGTCGATCCATCCCTATCTTTCGCCCATCACCGACCAACCACTGACAAGCAGAACCATGAGTATCGCAACCGAAACCCTGGGCTTTCAGACCGAAGTCAAGCAACTGCTGCAGTTGATGATCCATTCCTTGTATTCGAACAAGGAAATCTTCCTGCGCGAACTGATCTCCAACGCGTCCGACGCGGCCGACAAGCTGCGCTTCGAGGCGATCGCCAAGCCCGAACTGTACGAAAACGACGGCGAGCTGAAGATCCGCGTCACGCTGGACAAGGACGCGCGCACCGTCACCATCGCCGACAACGGCATCGGCATGAGCCGCGCCGAGGCGATCGAGCACCTGGGCACCATCGCCAAGTCCGGCACGCGCGCCTTCTTCGACTCGCTGACCGGCGATGCCAAGCAGGATGCCAACCTGATCGGCCAGTTCGGCGTCGGCTTCTACTCGGCCTTTATTGTCGCCGACAAGGTGGTGGTGGAAAGCCGCCGCGCCGGCCTGCCGGCCGGTGAGGGCGTGCGCTGGGAGTCCGAAGGGCAGGGCGAGTTCTCGGTGAGCGCGATCGACAAGCCGGGCCGCGGCACCGAGATCGTGCTGCACCTGAAGGCCGGCGAGGACGACTTCCTCGACGAGTGGCGCGTCAAGAGCATCGTGCGCAAGTACTCCGACCACATCTCGATCCCGATCGAGATGAAGAAGGGCAACAGCTACGGCGAGAACGGCGAAGTGATCGTGTCCGACGAGTTCGAGGCGGTCAACCAGGCGTCGGCCTTGTGGACGCGCAGCAAGAACGAGATCGACGACGAGCAGTACAAGGAGTTCTACAAGCACGTCGCGCACGACTTCACCGAGCCCTTGGCGTGGAGTCACGCGCGCGTCGAGGGTCGCCAGGAATACACCGAGCTGTTGTATATCCCGTCGCGCGCGCCGTTCGACCTGTACGACCGCGAGCGCAAGCAGGGCATCAAGCTCTACGTGCGCCGCGTGTTCATCATGGAAGACGCCGAGAAGCTGATGCCGCACTACCTGCGCTTCGTGCGCGGCGTGATCGACAGCAACGACCTGCCGCTGAACGTCAGCCGCGAGATCCTGCAGGAAAGCCGCGACATCGACACCATCCGCGCCGGCTGCGTGAAGAAGGTGCTCGGCGTGCTCGAAGACCTCTCGGCCAACCAGACGGAAAAATACGCGACCTTCTGGAAGGAATTCGGCCAGGTGCTCAAGGAGGGCGTCGGCGAAGACTTCGCGAACAAGGAGCGCATCGCCAAGCTGCTGCGCTTCGCGACCACGTCGAGCGACGAGCAGACCGTGTCGCTGGCCGACTACGTCGCGCGGATGAAGGAAGGCCAGGACAAGATCTACTACATCACCGCCGACACGCCGGCCGCCGCCCGCCACAGCCCGCACCTCGAGGTGTTCAGGAAGAAGGGCGTCGAGGTGCTGCTCTTGACCGACCGCGTCGACGAGTGGATGGTCGCGCACCTGACCGAGTTCGACGGCAAGGCGCTGGTATCGGTCGCCAAGGGCGCGCTCGACCTCGGCGGCCTTGAGGACGAGGCCGACAAGGCGGCGCAGCAGCAGGCCGAGGAAGCCGCGCGTCCGGTGATCGCCAAGCTCAAGGAGGCACTCGGCGACAAGGTGGCCGAGGTGCGCGCCACCGCGCGCCTGACCGACAGCCCGGCCTGCCTCGTCAATCCGGAGCACGGCATGAGCGCGCATCTGGAGCGCCTGCTGAAGTCGGCCGGCCAGGCGGTGCCGGTCAGCCGCCCGACGCTGGAGATCAACCCCGAGCATCCGCTGCTGGCGCGCCTGGCCGCCGAGAACGAGAGCGAGCGCATCGGCGAGCTGGCCGCGGTGCTGTTCGACCAGGCGCTGTTGGCCGAGGGCGGCAAGCTCGACGACCCGGCCGGCTTCGTCAAGCGCGTCAACGCCTTGCTGCTGGAAATGTCGCGCTGATTCTTTGTGTCGAAATAAATGGCGACGGCGACCTCATGGTCGCCGTTTTTTTATGACTGTCATAAGAATGAAAAATAACTCTGTGTCGGTTTGTGCGGCGGCTGTGATGCATTTCGGTTACAGTCGGCGCGAAGTGTTGTAAATTGACAACGATTTTGGCGTGCCAGAAGCCTGATAAATCAGGGCTTGTCGGCAATTTTGCTCTGTACGAAGAAAAAAAACCGTCACGAAAAAACATGCCTTTTGAGTCTCTGAGTGGTTTGGTTCTATAGTGTCCCCACTCCCAAGCGGTAAATAGCTTTGCATGGAGATAGCGGTAAACCGGACCAGACCGGTGCCGAGACAACACGGACGCATTACGGAGATTTGGAGTATGAACAAGAAGCTGATCGCCCTGGCCATCGCCACCCTGCCGGCCGCCGCCCTGGCCGACGTGACCTTGTACGGTCGCATCGCCGGCGGCGTCGAACACGACAGCGTCAAGACCGTCGACGGCCAGAAGCTGAGCCAGAACAACGTCGAGGACTACCTGTCCTGGATCGGCTTCAAGGGCCAGGAAGACCTCGGCAACGGCCTGAAGGCCCTCTGGCAGGTCGAAAGCCAGGTGTCGCTCGACGGCACCAATCCGGAAGGTTCCAGCGTGGGGCGCTTTGCGTCGCGCGATTCCTTCGTCGGCCTGGCCGGCGACTTCGGCAAGATCCGCCTCGGCAAGCTGACCAACGCGCAGCGCGACATGTTCGACCTGGACGTGTGGAACAACTCGAACGGCGCCAACGCCCTCGACATCTTCAAGCGTACCGCGGCGCGTCCGAACAACGCCGTGCGCTACGACAGCCCCGACTTTGCCGGCTTCAGCGCCAGCGTGCTGTGGGGTTCGGGCGAGAACAAGAACACCTCGGCCAACAACAAGTCGTCCGATGTCGTGAACGTCGGTCTGACGTATCGCAACGCCGGCTTCTTCGTCCAGTACGGCCACGACCAGCGCAAGAACGTTGCCGACACCAACACCAAGGGCAAGGCCGACACGCTGGAGGCGGGCTACGCGGCAAACGGTCTGCTGGTGTCGGTCGGCTTGCAGCGCACGACCGGCTATGACTGGGACGAGTACGCGTACTACAACGAGACCACCGGTTTCACCTTCAACCCGGGGCTGAAGAGCAAGGAAGCCGCGCTGACCGTTGCGTACTCGATCGGCGCGATCACTCCGAAACTGTCGCTGGCCAAAGGCTGGGATCAGAAGCTCGACGGCCAGAAACTTGCGGATACCGACTACAGCCAGTGGATCGTCGGCGCCGACTACGCGCTGTCCAAGCGTACCAAGCTGACGCTGGCGCACGGCCAACTGCGCTTCGGCGACAACGCGGGCTACTCGGTGCAGAGCGGCAACAATACCTTTGCCGGCATCATCGACGACGTCAAGAAGCAGAACACCACCTCGCTGAGCATGGAGCACTGGTTCTAAGTCGCGATCGCACGGCACGAAGTCAGTCGATTGAAGGGAGGCCAAGGCCTCCCTTTTTTTCGTCGTGCTGCCGGGCAAGGCGCCGCAGGCGACAAAAAAGCCGTCGCGTTGCGACGGCTTTTTCGATTGGCGTGCCTGACGCGTTCAGGCGGCCGGCGGCAGCGTGTCGGCGAAGGACGCGCGGGCGGCGAGCTTCTGCTGCAGCGCGGCGAGGTTGGGGTGGAGGGTTTTCCAGTCGAACTGGGGGAAGCGGAAGTCGAGGTAGCCGAGGCAGACGCCGACCGCGATGTCGGCGATGCCGTAGCCCTCGCCGTTGCACCACAGCCGGTCGCCCAGGTCGGCCGACAGCTGGGCGAGGCCGCGCTCGACCTTGTGCTGCTGGCGCGCGATCCATTCCGGGCTCTGCTGCGCGGCAGGGCGGCGCTGTTCGACGACGATGGCGGCGGCGGCGTCGCAGATGCCGTCGGCCAGCGCCTCCCAGCGGCGCACGGCGATCAGGCTGCGCGTATCCTGCGGAAACAGCCGCGACACCGGCGAGATCGAGTCGAGGTATTCGACGATGACGCGCGAGTCGTACAGCGCGCTGCCGTCGTCGAGCACCAGCACCGGCACCTTGCCGAGCGGGTTGTACTGGGGCACCACCGAGTCGGCTTCCCACGGCTGGCTGGTCTCGAGCGGGCAGTCGATCTTCTTCTCGAGCAGGGCGATGCGCACCTTGCGGGCGAAGGGGCTGGTCAGTGAGGCGATCAGTTTCATGGTCGGGGGCGCGCGGGCAGAGTGAGGCGATTCAGTTCAATTCTACCTTGCCGGAGACCTCGACGGAAATCGTGCTTTTGCCCGCCTGCCAGGTCGGCGCGCTGACGGCGTCGGCCTCGGGCGCGGCGGCGCTCTTGTACATCGCGACCGGGTAGGGCGAGACGCGGCCCTGTTCGCCGAGCGTCAGCTCCTTGACGCGGATCGCCGGCTTGTCGATGGCTCGGCCAACCTCGGCCGCGCGCGCCTTGAAGGCGCGGATCGCCTCGGGAATCAGCGCCGCTTCGGTCGCGCGGCGCGCCTTGTCCGACACGCCGAACTGCACGTTCTCCAGCTGCATGAAGCCCTGCAGGCGGCCGATCAGCGCCGACAGTTCGGCCGTCTGCGGGCCGCGGATGCGCATTTCGCCGCGCCCCTGCCAGCCGCTGATGCGGCCGTTGCGGTCGTACTGCGGCCAGGTGCGCACCTGGCCGCCGCTGACGTCGGCGTCCTTGAGCTTGCCGGCCTCGGCGAGGCCCTGCTTGAGCGTGCGGTTGAGCCGGTCGGCCAGCCGCGCCGGGTCGCCGTGCTGGTCCTGCACGTAGAGGGTGACGCTGATCTGGTCGTTGTCGACCTCGCGCTCGGCGCTGCCGGACAGCGACAGTTGCGTCGCCTCGCTGGCGGCGTAGGCGGGCAGGGCGGTGCCCAGCGCGAAGGTCAGGAGCAGCGGGTTCAGGGCGCGCATGGATATCCTTTCGTCATTGCAGCCGGCAAGCATAGGGGAAAAACAGGGCCCGGCCAACCCTGTGACAGGTTGACCGGGCCTTTGGTTTTCCGCGGGGCGGCAATCAGTCGAGCAGCAGCGCGTCGTCGGAAATCGCCTCGCCGCGCACGCGCTCGAACATCGCCAACAGGTCGGGCACGTCCATGTGGGCGCGCTCGTCGCCGGAGACGTCGAGCACGACGCGGCCCTGGTGCAGCATGATGGTGCGTTCGCCGTGGTCGAGCGCCTGGCGCATCGAGTGGGTGACCATCAGCGTGGTCAGCTGCTGCTCCTTGACGATGCTGTCGGTCAGCTCGAGCACGAAGGCGGCGGTGCGCGGGTCGAGCGCCGCGGTGTGCTCGTCCAGCAGCAGGATCTGCGACGGCTGCAGCGACGCCATCAGCAGGCTGACCGCCTGGCGCTGCCCGCCCGACAGCAGGCCCATGCGGTCGGCCAGCCGGTTCTCGAGGCCGAGCTTGAGCGTGGCAAGCTTGCTGCGGAAAAAGTCGCGCTCGGACGCGTTGGCGGCGGCGCGGAAGCCGCGGCGCTGGCCGCGGCTCATCGCCAGCGCGAGGTTCTCCTCGATCGTCAGCCCCTCGCAGGTGCCGGCCATCGGGTCCTGGAACACGCGCGCGACCAGGCCGGCGCGCTGCCAGGCGTTCTGGCGCGTCACGTCGCGGCCGGCGATCTCGAGGCGGCCTTCGTCGACGATCAGGTCGCCGCTGATCGCGTTCAGGAAGGTCGACTTGCCGGCGCCGTTGGAGCCGATCACGGTGACGAACTGGCCCTGCGGGATCTCGAGGTCGAGGCCGCGCAGCGCGCGCGTCTCGATCGGGGTGCCGGGGTTGAAGGTTTTGGTCAGACCGGTCGCGCGCATCATTTGGCGGCCTCCTTCTTGTTCGACGCGGCCGCGGCCGGGTTGGCCGAGCGTTTCTTCGGCATCAGTTTGCGTTTGATCATCGGCAGCACCAGCGCGAAGCCGACCAGCACCGCGGTGATCAGGTTCAGGTCCTGCGCCTGCAGGCCGATGAAGTCGGCGTTCAGCGCCAGCGCAATGAGCAGGCGGTACAGCAGCGCGCCCAGCGCAGCGGCCAGCGTCACCAGGTAGATCGCGCGAGCCGGCAGGATGGTCTCGCCGATGATGACCGCGGCGAGGCCGACGACGATGGTGCCGATGCCCATCGAGATGTCGGCGCCGCCCTGCGTCTGCACGTAGAGCGCGCCGGCCAGCGCGATCAGCGCGTTCGACAGCGCCATGCCGGCCAGCACCATGCGGTCGGTGGCGATGCCCTGCGCGCGCGCCATGCGCGCGTTGGCGCCGGTGGCGCGCATCGCGAGGCCCGACTGCGACACGAAGTAGACGTCGAGCAGCAGCTTGACGACCAGCAGCACGCCGACCAGCACCAGGGGCTGCAGCCAGGCCTGCGCCTCGAAGTTATCGCCGACGATGGGGCTGAACACGGTCGGCTCGCCGATCAGCGGCACGTTGGGCGCGCCCATGACGCGCAGGTTGATCGAGTACAGGCCGATCATCACCAGGATGCTGGCCAGCAACTGCAGGATGCCGAGCCGCACGTGCAGCCAGGCGGTGAGCAGGCCGGCGAGCGCGCCGGCGAGCATGCCGCAGAAGGTCGCCAGCCAAGGGTCCTGACCGGCGACGATCATGACCGCGGCGACCGCGCCGCCGAGCGGGAAGCTGCCGTCGGCGGTCAGGTCGGGGAAGTTGAGGATACGGAAGGAGATCAGGACGCCGAGCGCGACCAGGGCAAAAATCAGCCCGATTTCGAGCGCGCCGAGCAGGGAAATCATCGACATGGGGTGGCCTCGTCAATACAAAAATCCGCCCGCGCCCTCGTGGGGGCGGGCGGCGGCGGGAACGCTTACTTCAGGACTTCCTTCGCTTCCTTGACGAGGGCGGGAGACAGCGTCACGCCTTGCTTGGCGGCCGCGGTCTGGTTGACCATCAGGCTCAGGCTCTTGCCGGTCTGCGGGGCGATCGCGCCGGGCTTCTCGCCCTTGAGGATGCGCACCACGATCTTGCCGGTCTGGCGGCCCATTTCGTAGTAGTTCATGCCGTAGGCGGCCACGGCGCCGCGCTTGACGCTGTCGGTGTCGGCGGCCACCAGCGGCAGCTTGGACGCCTCGGCCACGCGCAGCAGCGATTCGTAGGCCGACACGACGTTGTTGTCGGTGCTGGTGTAGACGACGTCGCTCTTGCCGACCAGGCTCTTGGCGGCCGCCGGAATGTCGACGGTGCGCGGCGCGGCGGCCTCGACCAGGCTCATGCCGTGCTTGGCCAGCTCGGCCTTCAGCTGCTTGACGACGATGACCGAGTTCACCTCGCCCGGGCTGTACACCATGCCGACGCGCTTGGCGTCCGGCTTGACCTTCTTGATCAGCTCGACCTGCGGGCCCAGCGGCAGCATGTCGGACACGCCGGTGACGTTGGTGCCGGACGGCTTCCAGTCCTTGACCAGCTTGGCGGCGACCGGGTCGGTGACGGCGGTGAACACCACCGGGATGGTGCGGGTCGACGTCACCAGCGCCTGCGCGCTCGGCGTGGCGATCGCGACGATCACGTCGGGCTTGTCGCCGACGAACTTGCGGGCGATCTGGCCGGCGGTGGCGGTGTTGCCCTGTGCGCTCTGGAACTGATACTTGAGCGACTTGCCCGGCTCGAAGCCGGCGGCCTTCAGTTCGTCCTCGACGCCCTTGCGGGCGGCGTCCAGCGCCGGGTGTTCGACGATGGCGGTCACGGCGACCGATTTCATCTCGGCGGCATAGGCGCCGCCAGAGAGGGCGAGGCCGGCGAGTGCGGCCAGGGTGGAAGAGAGGATCAGTCGACGCGGAAAACGCTGCATGTACAACTCCTTTGTAGTGAGTCTGGCTCGCTTTGCTATGAGGCCCGGGACGGTTCTCGTCGTATCGGACCGGTTTTTGACATGTTTCGCCAAGAGAGGCGCAATTTTATTGCAAATCCGCGCGGTGTTTTCCCTCGCTTCTGGTGGAAAATTTCAAAATTAATAAAAAATTAAACGATTGTTTCTTGACGCGCAAGAAAATGAAAAAAGGCGGCCAAAACGCTTGGCCGCCTTGATAGCTTGTGCCTAAATGCGGCACCAAAACAAGTCGCTTACTGCAGGTAGTCGTAGCCCGGCAGGGTCAGGAATTCGACGAACTCGTCGGCCAGCGTCAGCTCGGAGAACATGCGCGCGGCGTCCTCGTACTGCTGGGTCCACTTGGCGCCGTACTCGGCCTTCAGCTTGGCCACTTCGTCGGCCTGCAGCTCGAGGTAGAGCTCGCGGGTGACCTTGCGGCCGTCCTCGAGCACGCCTTTCGGGCTGCGCATCCATTGCCAGATCTGCGCGCGCGAGATCTCGGCGGTGGCGGCGTCTTCCATCAGGTTGTGGATCGGCACCGCGCCGGAGCCGGAGATCCAGGCGCCGAGGTACTGGATGCCGACGTTGATGTTCATGCGCAGGCCCGCTTCGGTGATCGGGGTTTCCGGCTTGAAGTTCAACAGGTCGGCGGCGGCGACGTTGACGTCGTCGCGCTGCTTGTCGATCTGGTTCGGCTTGTCGCCGAGCACCGCGTCCCAGGCGGCCATCGCCACCGGCACCAGGCCCGGGTGCGCCACCCAGCCGCCGTCGTAGCCGTCGGCCGCGTCGCGGTCCTTGTCGGCGCGCACGCCGGCCAGGGCCTTCTCGTTGGCTTCCGGGTCGTTCTTGATCGGGATCAGCGCCGACATGCCGCCCATCGCCGGCGCGCCGCGCTTGTGGCAGGTCTTGATCAGCAACAGCGCGTACGAACGCATGAACGGCACGGTCATGTTGATCTGCGAACGGTCGGCCAGGCAGAAGTCCTTGTTGTTCTTGAACTTCTTGATGCAGCTGAAGATGTAGTCCCAGCGGCCGGCGTTCAGGCCCGCCGAGTGTTCGCGCAGCTCGTACAGGATCTCGTCCATCTCGAAGGTCGCGACGATGGTCTCGATCAGCACGGTGCCCTTTATGGTGCCGCGCGCGACGCCGAGCTCGTCCTGCGCGAAGCAGAAGATGTCGTTCCACAGGCGCGCCTCGAGGTGCGACTCCATCTTCGGCAGGTAGTAGTAGGTCGCGCTGCCCTTGTCGACCAGGTGATGGATGTTGTGGAAGAACGACAGCGCGAAGTCGAACATCGCACCCGAAACGATCTCGCCGTCGATCTTCACGTGTTTTTCCATCAGGTGCCAGCCGCGCGGACGAACCAGCAGCGTGGCGATGGTGTCGTTCAGCTTGTACTCCTTGCCCTGCGGCGAGGTGTAGCTGATGGTGCGACGGTAGGCGTCGCGGACGTTGATCTGGCCCTGGATCTGGTTTTCCCAGCTCGGGCAGTTCGCGTCCTCGAAGTCGGTCATGAAGATCTTGGCGCCGGAGTTCAGCGCGTTGATCATCATCTTACGTTCCACCGGGCCGGTGATTTCGACGCGGCGGTCGAGCAGGTCCTTCGGCAGCGGCGCGATCTTCCAGTCGCCTTCGCGGATGGCACGGGTTTCGGGCAGGAAGTCCGGCAGTTCGCCGGCGTCCAGGCGCTTCTGGCGCTCGACGCGGGCGGCCATCAGCTCGCGGCGGCGCGGCTCGAACTGGCGATGGATCTTGGCGACGAAGTCCAGCGCCTCGGGCGTCAGGATCTCGGCGAATTCGGGCGTGATGGCGCCAAGGATCTCGATGCCGGCAGAGTAGGTAGGATGAGTCATGCGTTAGTTCCTGATGATTTCTTCGGGCGGTAATCCGCCTCTTTCCTGGGTTGGCCGAATGCGAAAGCCGCGCCAGGCATCGTCAGGATGCCTGCGCGCGGCGCATTTCCCACGCTAGGACAATCGTTATTGTTCTGTCAGTGGAACTGCTCTTCCTCGGTCGAGCCTTTCAGCGCAGTGGTCGAGCTTTGACCGCCCTGGATGGTCTGGGTAACCGAGTCGAAGTAGCCGGTGCCCACTTCGCGCTGATGCTTCACCGCGGTGAAGCCGCGCTCGGCGGCGGCGAACTCTTTTTGCTGCAGTTCCACAAAAGCGGACATGTTCTCACGAGCGTAGCCATAAGCCAAGTCAAACATCGAGTAGTTCAGGCTGTGGAAGCCGGCCAGCGTGATGAACTGGAACTTGTAGCCCATCGCGCCGAGCTCGCGCTGGAATTTCGCGATCGTCGCGTCGTCGAGGTTCTTCTTCCAGTTGAACGACGGCGAGCAGTTGTAGGCCAGCATCTTGCCCGGGAACTTGGCGTGGATCGCCTCGGCGAACTGGCGCGCGTACTCGAGGTCGGGCTTGCCGGTTTCGCACCAGATCAGGTCGGCGACCGGGGCGTAGGCGAGGCCGCGCGAGATCGCCTGTTCGAGGCCCGGCTTGACGCGGTAGAAGCCTTCGACGGTGCGCTCGCCGGTGCAGAACGGGCGGTCGTTCTCGTCGATGTCGGAGGTCAGCAGGTCGGCCGCTTCGGCGTCGGTGCGGGCGATCAGCACGGTCGGCACGCCGAGCACGTCGGCTGCCAGGCGCGCGGCGGTCAGCTTCTCGACCGCCTCGCGGGTCGGCACCAGCACCTTGCCGCCCATGTGGCCGCATTTCTTCACCGACGCGAGCTGGTCTTCGAAGTGCACGCCGGCGGCGCCCGCCTCGATCATGCCTTTCATCAGTTCGTAGGCGTTCAGCACGCCGCCGAAGCCGGCTTCGGCGTCGGCGACGATCGGCAGGAAGTAGTCGACATGGCCTTCGTCACCGGCTTCCAGGCCTTCGGAGTGCTGGATCTGGTCGGCGCGCTGGAAGGTGTTGTTGATGCGGCGCACCACGGCCGGCACCGAGTTGGCCGGGTAGAGCGACTGGTCGGGGTACATCTCGGCGCCGAGGTTGGCGTCGGCGGCGACCTGCCAGCCGGACAGGTAGACCGCCTTCAGGCCGGCCTTGGCCTGCTGCATCGCCTGGCAGCCGGTCAGCGCGCCCAGCGCATTGATGAACGGTTCGTTGTTGATCAATTGCCACAACTTGTCGGCGCCGCGGCGGGCGAGGGTGTGCTCGACCTGCAGCGAGCCGCGCAGGCGGTCGACGTCGGCGGCGGTGTAGCTGCGGGTGATGCCGGTCCAGCGCGGGTTTTCGTCCCAGTCTTTTTGGATGGCGGCGATGCGTTGTTCGCGGTTCATAGTGTTAATCCCCTAACTCTCGTTTGATTCAAGTTGTGCCGGCGGGCGGCACGCCTCAGCCTGTGGAGGGGCCGCTTGGTCAGCGGCCCGGCGAGGGGCGACGAAGGAGTGCTCACGTCGACCGCAAGTGGGGCTGAAACCCAAGCCGGATAAGGCTTTCAGCGTTGCCCCGTGGTGCGGTGGTGTGAGTCGATTAAATCATAAAAAAATCGCGATGTGTGCGCTGCAGCAGAAAAAAATAGTCAATTTTCATAAGGTGACATTCCTGTTTTAAAGCGAAAAAAGAGCGCCCCGGCGTGCGTTTCGAAAATGCTGATTTTGCGTTGCAATATGAGCAGGGGGCATGCGGGGCGGCGGTGTCGCGGTGGGGCTTGAAGTGGCGGACAAAGCCCCTACTTAGGGAAAGTCTTTGAAAATCCCCCTTAAATCCGAGGATGGCGTGATGCAAGAGAACACGAACCCGATCGACGAAACATTGCAGGACACCCAGGCCGACACCTTGGCCGAGCCGGTCGAGGCGGAGGGTGGCGACCGGGTGGCGGCGCTGGAGGCCGAGCTGGCCGAACTGAAGGACCAGTTCCTGCGCACGCGCGCCGAGATGGAGAACCTGCGCCGCCGTAGCGCCGAAGAGGTGATGAACGCGCAGAAGTACGCGATCAACAAGTTCGCGCAGGAGTTGCTGGCGGTAAAGGACAGCCTCGAGATGGCGCTCGCCGATCAGAGCGGCCAGTTCGACGCGTTGAAGTTCGGTGTCGACCTCACGCTCAAGCAACTGGCGTCGGCGTTCGAGAAGGCGCAGATCGTCGAGCTCAACCCGGTCGGCGAAAAGCTCGACCCGCACAAGCACCAGGCGATCAGCGCCGAGCCGTCGGACGCCGAGCCGAATACCGTCGTGCGCGTGATGCAGAAGGGTTATCTGGTCGCCGAGCGCGTGCTGCGCCCGGCGATGGTGGTGGTGTCCAAGGGACAGGAATAACCGCCCTCTTGAAATCGTGGAGGGCGCCACGACTTAGCAGACAAGACGCGGCAGCGGACGTCGAGAAAAGTTCCCCGCGCGCCGCATGAAATTTGGAAAGGATTGAAAAATGGGAAAAATCATCGGTATTGACCTGGGTACCACCAACTCCTGCGTGGCCGTGGTCGAGGGCGACCAGGCGCGCGTGATCGAGAACGCCGAGGGCGCGCGCACCACGCCGTCGATCATCGCCTACATGGAAGACGGCGAGATCCTGGTCGGCGCGCCGGCCAAGCGCCAGGCGGTCACCAACCCGAAGAACACGCTGTACGCGGTCAAGCGCCTGATCGGCCGCCGCTTCGAGGACAAGGAAGTCCAGAAGGATATCGAGCTGATGCCCTTCCAGATCGTCAAGGCCGGCAACGGCGACGCCTGGGTCAAGGTGCGCGACAAGGAAATGGCGCCGCCGCAGATCTCCGCCGAGGTCCTGCGCAAGATGAAGAAGGCCGCCGAGGACTACCTGGGCGAGGAAGTGACCGAGGCGGTGATCACCGTGCCGGCCTACTTCAACGATAGCCAGCGCCAGGCGACCAAGGACGCCGGCCGCATCGCCGGCCTCGAAGTGAAGCGCATCATCAACGAACCGACCGCCGCGGCGCTCGCGTTCGGCATGGACAAGCACGAGAAGGGCGACACCAAGATCGCGGTGTACGACCTGGGTGGCGGCACCTTCGACATCTCGATTATCGAGATCGCGGACGTCGACGGCGACAAGCAGTTCGAGGTGCTGGCCACCAACGGCGACACCTTCCTCGGTGGCGAGGACTTCGACCAGCGCATCATCGACTACATCGTCACCGAGTTCAAACGCGAGCAGGGCGTCGACCTGAAGAACGACGTGATGGCGCTGCAACGCCTGAAGGAAGCGGCCGAGAAGGCCAAGATCGAGCTGTCCTCCGCCGCGCAGACCGAGGTGAACCTGCCGTACATCACCATGGACGCCACCGGTCCGAAACACCTGGCGATGAAGATCACCCGCGCCAAGTTCGAATCGCTGGTCGAAGACCTGATCGAGCGTTCGATCGAGCCGTGCCGCGTCGCGCTGAAGGATGCCGGCCTGTCGGTGTCCGACATCCACGACGTGATCATGGTCGGCGGCCAGACCCGCATGCCGAAGGTGCTTGAGAAGGTGAAGGAATTCTTCGGCAAGGAGCCGCGCCGCGACGTGAACCCGGACGAAGCCGTCGCCGTCGGCGCCGCGATCCAGGGCTCGGTGCTCGCCGGTGACCGCACCGACGTGCTGCTGCTGGACGTGACGCCGCTGTCGCTCGGCATCGAGACCCTCGGCGGCGTGATGACCAAGCTGATCCAGAAGAACACCACCATCCCGACCAAGGCGAGCCAGACCTTCTCGACCGCCGAGGACAACCAGAACGCGGTGACGATCCACGTGCTGCAGGGCGAGCGCGAGCGCGCCTCGGCCAACAAGTCGCTCGGCCAGTTCAACCTGTCGGATATCCCGCCGGCGCCGCGCGGCATGCCGCAGATCGAGGTGACCTTCGACATCGACGCCAACGGCATCCTGCACGTGTCGGCCAAGGACAAGGCGACCGGCAAGGAGAACAAGATCACCATCCAGGCTTCGTCGGGTCTGTCCGAAGAAGAGATCCAGCGCATGGTGAAGGACGCCGAGGTCAACGCCGAGGAAGACAAGAAGCTGCACGAGCTGGTGCAGGCCAAGAACCAGGGCGAGGCGCTGGTGCACTCGGTGAAGAAATCGCTGACCGAGTACGGCGACAAGGTGTCGGCCGACGAGAAGACCGCGATCGAAGCCGCGCTGAAAGAGGCCGAAGAGGCGCTCAAGGGCGAGGACAAGGAAGCGATCGACGCCAAGGTCGAAGCGCTGATGAGCGCGTCGCACAAGTTGGCCGAGCAGATGTACGCCGACAAGGGCGCCGAGGCCGGCGCGCAGGCCCAGCCGGGCGCTTCGGCCGGCAAGCCGGACGACGACAACGTGGTCGACGCCGAATTCAAGGAAGTGAAGTAAGCGTCGGGCGTGAGCCGATCGCAGGGGGCCGCCACGCGTGCCCCCTGCTTTTTATGGTGCCTTGCGCAGGCGGCGGTGCTGCTCGCCGCGCGGGCGCTAGGCAATGAACAGGCAAATCAAGCATGGCAAAGCGCGATTACTACGAAGTGCTCGGGCTGGCGAAGAACGCCAGCGAGGACGAGATCAAGAAGACCTATCGCAAGCTGGCGATGAAGTACCACCCGGACCGCAACCCGGACAGCCACGAGGCCGAGGAGAAGTTCAAGGAGGTCAAGGAGGCGTACGAGATGCTGTCCGATCCGGAAAAGCGCGCCGCCTATGACCAGTTCGGTCACGCCGGCGTCGACCCGCAGGCCGGCATGGGGGGCGGAGGCGGCTTCGGCGGCTTCGGCGACGCGTTCGCCGACATCTTCGGCGACATCTTCGGCGGCCGCGCCGGCGGTGGCGGCGGACGCTCGAACGTCTACCGCGGCGCCGACCTGCAGTACAACCTCGAGATCAGCCTCGAGGACGCCGCGAAGGGCTGCGAGCGTCAGCTCGAATTCCAGGTGATGGAAGAGTGCGACACCTGCCACGGCAGCGGCGCCAAGCCCGGTACGCAGCCCAAGACCTGCTCGACCTGCGGCGGCCACGGCCAGGTACGCCTTTCGCAGGGCTTCTTCTCGATCCAGCAGACCTGCCCGACCTGCCACGGCAGCGGCAAGCAGATCACCGACCCGTGCGGCGCCTGCCACGGCGGCGGCCGCGTGCGTAAGAGCCGCAAGCTCAACGTCAAGATCCCGGCCGGCATCGACGACGGCATGAAGATCCGCAACGCCGGCCAGGGCGAGCCGGGCGTCAACGGCGGCCCGGCCGGCGACCTCTACGTGCAGATCCACCTCAAACCGCACCCGGTGTTCCGCCGCGACGGCATGAACCTGCACTGCGAGATGCCGATCTCGTTCGCGACCGCGGCGCTCGGCGGCGAGGTCGACATCCCGACGCTGGAAGGCATGGCGCGGCTGAAGATCCCGGCCGAGACGCAGACCGGCCGCGTGCTGCGCCTCAGGGGCAAGGGCGTCAAGTCGGTGCGCGGCGCCGACTACGGCGACCTGATGTGCCACGTGGTGGTCGAGACGCCGGTCAACCTGACCGAGCGCCAGAAGGAATTGCTGCGCGAGTTCGAGTCGGTCGCCGAGGGCGACACCGTCACGCACAACCCGCGCGCCAAGTCGTTCATGGACAAGCTGCGCGAGTTCTTCGACTGAGAGGAACGGGCGCGCAAGGCGACGGCAACCGGCGACGGTTGCCGTTTTTTTGTTCCTCGCCGGGCGGCAAGAGCGCGGAAATGATGTCGCCGCGTGACGAAATCTGCGTTTCGGGCCGCGGTGCACGATGTTTTTTTCGGGGAGGGATATTGCGACTGCACACATGGGGCGTGCCCGAAAAAGCCTTGACCTGCCTTGCGTTGCCGGAAGGGTTCCCCCCTGGTTTCGGTATGGAATTCTGTTTTTGCTGCATGGCAGCATCGTTATGGGTGAGATAAGTAGGGGTTATTCCTTGTTGGTCCTGCCGAATGGATACAATATTTTCTCTCCCTGCCTGAGGGCCCTTTGCCAAACGATGTCGTATCGGGGTCCGGGCAGGCATCAAAACTAAAGGCCGGCAGGACCATCGTCCCGACCGCGCCGACAATGTGCGGGAGCGCTCCACCGGGTGCGACTGCTGTCGAAGCAGAAATAGAGGAATTCACACGATGAACGAATTGGTGGATTGGATTAACGGGTATATCTGGAGTCCGGCGCTGATCTATCTGTGCCTGGGCGTGGGTCTGTACTTCTCGCTGCGTGGCCGCTTCCTGCAGGTTCGCCATGCCAAGGAGATGGTTCTCCTGATGTTTCAGGGCAAGGGTTCGAACGAGGGCGTGTCGTCGTTCCAGGCGCTGACCATGTCGCTGGCCGGCCGCGTCGGTACCGGCAACATCGCCGGCGTCGCGACCGCGATCACCTTCGGCGGTCCGGGTGCGGTGTTCTGGATGTGGCTGGTCGCCTTCCTCGGCGCCAGCTCCGCCTTTGTCGAGTCGACGCTGGCGCAGATCTACAAGGAAGACAACGACGGCCAGTACCGCGGCGGTCCGGCCTACTACATCGAGAAGGGCCTGGGCATGAAGTGGTACGCCTGGACCTTCGCCGTCGCCACCATCCTCGCTTGCGGCCTGCTGCTGCCGGGCGTACAGGCGAACAGCATCGCCTCCGGCCTCGAGAATGCCTTCGGCATCGTGCCGTCGGTGACCGCCGGCATCCTGGCGATCATGCTGGGCTTCATCATCTTCGGCGGCGTCAAGCGCATCGCGACCTTCGCCGAGATCGTCGTGCCCTTCATGGCGCTGGGCTACATCCTGGTCGCCTGCGTGATCATCGCGCTGAACATTTCCGAGCTGCCGGCAGCCTTCATGCTGATCATCAAGAGCGCCTTCGGCATGGAAGCCGGTTTCGGCGCCATCCTCGGCATGGCGATCCAGTGGGGCGTGAAGCGCGGCGTGTACTCGAACGAAGCCGGCCAGGGCACCGGTCCGCACCCGTCGGCCGCCGCCGAGGTCAGCCACCCGGCCAAGCAGGGTCTGGTGCAGGCCTTCTCGGTCTACGTCGACACCCTGTTCGTCTGCTCGGCGACCGCCTTCATGCTGATCCTGACCGGCATGTACAACGTCAAGGGGGCCGACGGCAGCCTGCTGGTGAACGGCCTGCCGGGCATCGACGCCGGTCCGGCCTACACCCAGAACGCCATCGAGAGCGTGATGCCGGGCTTCGGTTCCATCTTCGTCGCGATCGCGCTGTTCTTCTTCGCGTTCACGACCATCGTCGCCTACTACTACATCGCCGAAACCAACATCGCCTACATCAACCGCAAGATCCACCGTCCGTGGATGATGTTCGCGCTGAAGATCGCGATCATGGCTGCCGTCGTCTACGGCTGCGTGAAGACCGCCGCCGTGGCCTGGGGCCTGGGCGACATCGGCGTCGGCCTGATGGCCTGGCTGAACATCGCCGCGATCATCCTGCTGCAGAAGCCCGCCTTCGCCGCGCTGCGCGACTACGAAGCGCAGAAGAAGGCCGGTCTCGACCCGGTGTTCGATCCCACCAAGCTGGGCATCAAGGGTGCCGACTTCTGGATCGGCTACGGCAAGAAGCGCGCCGCCAAACAGGCCGGCAGCACCGTGGTCCGTCCGGTAGAGGAAAGCAGCGGTCGTTAAGGTCCGCTTCCTCCCCGTGCCGCCGTCCCCGTGACGGGCGGCGGCACGGGGGAGTACACTTGCAAACACGCCGTTCCGGCGTGTTTTTTTTCGTCCGCGCCGCCCGGCGGCGCGGACCTGGCCGAGGAATTCCGATGAAAGCGTCCGTCTGGCTGTGGCTGGGCCTGATCGTCACCCCCGTCGTCACCGTGATCGGCACGCTGGCGCGTCTGGCGAGGAAGGAGCCGCCGCCGACGCTGCCCGCGTCGCTGACGCGCCACAAGCGCTTCGACGCCGCGGCGCGCAGCGAGGCGACGCGCGCCGCGCTCGCCCGGCAGGATGGCGCCGGCGACGCGGGCGACGGGAAGCCGGCCGACTGAGGCGCCTCCCTCGCCAGTTATCTCTTTCGCGTGATCATTTTTCCGACGAGAACGACATGAACTTTGCCCACCGAGCCTTCCCCGCCGCGCGGCCGCGCCGCATGCGCCGCGACGACTTCTCGCGCCGCCTGATGCGCGAGAACGTGCTGACCGCCAATGACCTGATCTACCCGGTGTTCGTGCTCGAGGGCGACAACCGGGAGCAGGCGGTGGCCTCGATGCCGGGCGTGACGCGCCAGAGCCTCGACAAACTGCTCGTCACCGCCGAAGCCGCGCTCGAGCTCGGCATCCCGATGCTGGCGCTGTTTCCGGTGATCGAGTCGGGCAAGAGCAACAACGCCGACGAGGCGTACAACCCGGACGGGCTGGTGCCGCGCGCGGTGCGCGAACTGAAGGCGCGCTTCCCTGAGCTGGGTGTGATGACCGACATCGCGCTCGACCCGTACACCATCCACGGCCAGGACGGCGTGATCGACGACGCCGGCTACGTGCTCAACGACGTCACCGTCGAGGTGCTGGTGCGCCAGGCGCTCTGTCACGCCGAGGCCGGCGTCGACGTGGTCGCGCCTTCCGACATGATGGACGGCCGCATCGGCGCGATCCGCGACGCGCTCGAGGCCGACGGCTTCATCCACACGCGCATCATGGCCTACTCGGCCAAGTACGCCTCCAGCTTTTACGGTCCGTTCCGCGACGCGGTCGGCAGCTCGGCCAACCTCGGCAAGGCCGACAAGAATACCTACCAGATGGACCCGGCCAACGGCGACGAGGCGCTGCAGGAAATCGCCTACGACCTCGCCGAGGGTGCCGACATGGTGATGGTCAAGCCCGGCATGCCCTACCTGGACGTGATCCGCCGCGTGAAGGACGAATTTTGCGTGCCGACCTTCGCCTACCAGGTGTCGGGCGAGTACGCGATGCTGAAGGCCGCCGGAGAGAACGGCTGGCTCGACGAGGAAAAGTGCATGATGGAGGCGCTGTTGGCGTTCAAGCGCGCCGGTGCCGACGGCATCCTCAGCTACTTCGCGCTCGACGCGGCGCGCGTGCTCAAGGGCTGAGCGCGCGCCGCGGTGTGCGCGACTTCCATATTGCATAAATTTTTCCCCGTCGCGGGTGGGCAGGTCTACAATCGAATCAAGCCGAACGGCCGATCCGGCGATCCCGGATGCGGCCGTTTTTGCGGGTGCGCGAACCGCGCGCCCGGCCAACCCCGGGGAGATTCATGAACCACACCTACCTCGCCCATCTCGAAGCGGAGCTCGCCCACCTGCGCGCCGCCGGCTTCGAGAAGCCCGAACGCGTGATCGCCAGTCCGCAGCGGCCGCACCTCCACCTCGCCGACAACGGCCGTACGCTGCTCAACTTCTGCGCCAACAACTACCTCGGCCTCGCCGACGATGCGCGCCTCGTCGCCGCCGCGAAGGCCGGGCTCGACGCCTACGGCTACGGCTGCGCGTCGGTGCGCTTCATCTGCGGCACGCAGACCGTGCACAAGGAGCTGGAGGCGGCGATCTCGGCGTTGTTGGGCACCGACGACACCATCCTCTATTCGAGCTGCTTCGACGCCAACGGCGGCGTGTTCGAGACGCTGCTGACCGACGACGACGCGGTGATCTCCGACGCGCTGAACCACGCGTCCATCATCGACGGGATCCGGCTGTCGAAGGCTCGTCGCTACCGCTACGCCAACAACGACATGGCCGACCTCGAGGCGCAGCTTAAGGCCGCCGAGGAGGACGGCGCGCGCTTCAAGCTGATCGTCACCGACGGCGTGTTCTCGATGGACGGCGTCATCGCCGACCTCGCGGCCATCTGCGACCTGGCCGAGCAGTACGGCGCGCTGGTGATGGTCGACGACTCGCACGCGGTCGGCTTCATGGGCGACACCGGCGCCGGCACGCCCGAGCACTGCGGCGTCGCCGACCGCGTCGACCTGTACAGCGGCACGCTCGGCAAGGCGCTCGGCGGCGCCTCGGGCGGCTACGTGTCCGGCCGCGCGGCGATGATTGCGATGCTGCGCCAGCGGTCGCGCCCCTACCTGTTCTCCAACAGCCTCGCGCCGGCGATCGCCGCCGCCAGCCTCGAAGCGCTGAAGATCGTCGACGCGGAGGGCGCCGCGCTGCGCGCGCGCCTCAAGGCCAACGCCGAACGCTTCCGCGCCGGCATGAGCGCCGCCGGCTTCAAGCTGGTGCCGGGCGAGCACCCGATCGTGCCGGTGATGCTCGGCGAGGCGGCGCTGGCGGCCGAGATGGCGGCGAAGCTGCTCGAGGAGGGCGTCTACGTGATCGGCTTTTCCTACCCGGTGGTGCCCCGTGGCGCGGCGCGCATCCGCACGCAGATGTCGGCGGCGCATTCGGAGGACGACATCGACGCGGCGATCGCCGCCTTCGCCAGGGTTGGCCGAGCGCTCGGCGTGATCCGCGCCGACCGTTGAGACGGTACGCAAACGAGGGGACACCACCATGCGCGCACTCGCGAAACTTACCGCCGGTCCGGGGCTGACGCTGACCCGGATGGCCCGCCCCGAGGTCGGCCACAACGACGTGCTGATCCGCATCGTCAAAACCGCGATCTGCGGCACCGACATCCATATCTGGAACTGGGACGACTGGGCGAAGAAGACCATTCCGGTGCCGATGCAGGTCGGTCACGAATACGTCGGCGTGATCGAGGCGATCGGTTCCGAGGTCGAAGGCTTCAAGATCGGCGACCGCGTCTCCGGCGAGGGGCACATCACCTGCGGCCATTGCCGCAACTGCCGCGCCGGCCGTCGCCACCTGTGCCGCAACACCGTCGGCGTCGGCGTCAACCGGCCCGGCGCCTTCGCCGACTATCTGGTCATCCCGGCCTTCAACGCCTTCCACATTCCCGACGACATCCCCGACGAGCTGGCGGCGATCTTCGACCCGTTCGGCAACGCGGTGCATACCGCTCTCGCCTACAACCTGGTCGGCGAGGACGTGCTGATCACCGGCGCCGGGCCGATCGGCGCGATGGCCTCTGCCGTCGCGCGCCACGTCGGCGCCCGCCACGTGGTCGTCACCGACGTCAACGACTACCGGCTCGAGCTGGCGCGCGCCATGGGCGCGAGCCGCGCGGTCAACGTCGCGCGCGAGGAGCTGAAGACGGTGATGGCCGAACTCGACATGCACGAGGGCTTCGACGTCGGGCTCGAGATGTCGGGCAACCCGGCCGCCTTCCGCCAGATGCTCGACGTGATGAACCACGGCGGCAAGCTCGCGCTGTTGGGCATCCCCCCCGGCGAGACCGCGATCGACTGGAACCAGGTGATCTTCAAGGGGCTGGAGATGCGCGGCATCTACGGCCGCGAGATGTTCGAGACCTGGTACAAGATGGTCGCCTTGCTGCAGTCGGGGCTGGACCTGACGCCAATGGTCACGCACCGCTTCCCGGTCGAGCGCTACCGCGAGGGCTTCGACGCGATGCTGTCCGGCCGCTCGGGCAAGGTCGTGCTCGACTGGATCGGCTAAGATGCGGCACGCGCTTGTGTCAAACCGTTGTCATGGCTAAGATGCGCTCTTTCCCGAATTGACAATGGTATGGCGGCGCGCACCTGCGGGCGCGCCGCCGCCCGCCTTTTCCAGCATGTTCCGTTTCTTCCTCGCCTGCGCGCTCGCCGCGCTGACCGTCCCGGCGGCACTCGCCGTGGCCGGCCCGGTGCTGCGCGTCGGCGTCGAGCGGCTGGACTACTATCCCTTCTACGTCAGCGACGGTCGCGGCTACCGCGGCTACGCGCGCGACCTGCTGGACGCCTACGCTGCTTCGCGCGGCCTGCGTTTCAGCTACGAGCCGATGGAGATCCCCGACCAGGTCCGCCTTTTTCTCGGCAGCGACCGGCTCGATTTCGCCTTTCCCGACCATCCGGCCTGGCACGAGGACGCCAAGCAGGGCAAGGCGGTGCATTACAGCCAGCCGGTCGGCGTGCTGCTCGAGGGCTTGGTGGTGCGACGCGGCGAAACGGGGCGTTCGCTCGCCCGCGTACGGCGCGTCGGCATCGTCAAGGGCTTCGTGGCGCAGGCGATCCGGCGCGAGGTGCAGAGCGGCCAGATCGCCGTGTTCGAGAGCCAGAGTCTGGACGCGTTGTTCCAGCTGCTCGCGCTCGGCCGGCTCGACGCGGTCTACGTCGACTTCCAGGTCGCGCGCCTGCGCCTGGCCCTGCTCAAGCTCGACGGCAAGCTCGTCGCCGACCCGACCCTGCCCTTCGACCGGCACGAGCTGCGCCTCTCCAGCCGCCAGCACCCGGAGCGCATCGCCGACTTCGACCGTTTCCTGTTGCGCGAGGCCGGCACGGTGAGCGCGCTCAAGCGCCGTTACGGCCTGCACTGAGCCCGCGCGGCGCTTGCTTTCGCGCGGCGGCGCTTAGGCATTACAATCGGCGTTTGTTTATCCAACCCGACAGCGCCCTATGCTCACCTTTCAGCAAATCATCCTTCGACTTCAGCAGTACTGGAACGATCAAGGCTGCGTGCTGTTGCAGCCCTACGATATGGAAATGGGCGCGGGCACCTTTCACACCGCCACCTTCCTGCGCGCGCTCGGCCCCGAACCGTGGCGCGCCGCCTACGTGCAGCCGTCGCGCCGCCCGAAGGACGGCCGCTACGGCGAGAACCCGAACCGCCTGCAGCACTACTACCAGTTCCAGGTCGCGCTCAAGCCGAACCCGGCCAACATCCAGGACCTCTACCTCGGTTCGCTGAAGGAGCTGGGCATCGACCCGACAGTGCACGACATCCGCTTCGTCGAGGACGACTGGGAGAGCCCGACGCTCGGCGCCTGGGGGCTGGGCTGGGAGGTGTGGCTGAACGGCATGGAGGTGACGCAGTTCACCTACTTCCAGCAGGTCGGCGGCCTCGACTGCAAGCCGGTGCTCGGCGAGATCACCTACGGCCTCGAGCGCCTGGCGATGTACCTGCAGGGCGTCGAGAACGTCTACGACCTCGTCTGGTCGATCGCGCCGGACGGCACGAAGGTGAGCTACGGCGACGTCTACCACCAGAACGAGGTCGAGCAGTCGACCTACAACTTCGAGTCGGCCAACGTCGAGCTGCTGTTCCGCCTGTTCTCCGACTTCGAGGGCGAGGCGCGTCGGCTGATCGAGGCGAATCTGGCGCTGCCGGCCTACGAGATGGTCGTCAAGTGCTCGCACACCTTCAACCTGCTCGACGCGCGCGGCGCGATCTCGGTGACCGAGCGCGCCGCCTACATCGGCCGCGTGCGCGCGCTGGCCCGCCTCGTCGCGCAGGCCTACTACGACTCGCGCGAAGCGCTCGGCTTCCCGATGCTGGCCAAGGCCGAGTGATGACGCGCTGGCCCGCGCTCGCCGCCGCGCTGCTCGCCGCGCCGCCCGCCCTCGCCGCCGACTGGCTGGTGTACGAGGCGGGCGAGGCGCTCGAGCTGGCGATAGACCGCGACGCGGTCTGGCGCGAGAACGGGCTGGTCCATTTCGTGAACCAGGAGCGCTTTGCCGAGCGCCGCTACGACAAGCGCTACAACGTCCGCTACGCGATCCGCCGCAGCGAGGGCTGGGCCGACTGCGGGCGCTACCGCTACCAGCTTGTGTCGTCGAGCTACCACAGCGCCTCCGGCCGCACGCTCTACGCGACGCTGTTCCCGCTGCAGAGCTACAACCGCAGCTGGCAGCCCGTCTACGAGGGCTCGGTCGCCGACGCGATGCTGACGCGGGTGTGCGAGCTTGGCCGAAGCGCTCCGAACAAGAAATCACCGACACCATGAACGCAACCCTGCTGATCGAACTGTTTACCGAGGAACTGCCGCCCAAGGCGCTGCCGAAACTGGCGGCCAGTTTCGCCGACACCATCGCCGAGGAGCTGAAGAAGCTGCAGTTCGCCGCGCCCGACGCCGAGGCGCACGTGTTCGCCAGCCCGCGCCGTCTCGCGGTCAGCCTGCCCGGCGTGCTCGCCGTGCAGCCGGACCAGCACATCGTCAGGAAAGGCCCGTCGCTGGCCGCCGGCATGAAGGACGGCGCGCCGACCAAGGCGCTCGAGGGCTTCGCGCGCTCCTGCGGCGTGGCCATCGAGCAGCTTTCCGTCTCCAGCGACGGCAAGCAGGACGTGTACGCCTACGAATCGACCAAGGCCGGCGAGCCGCTCGCGGCCGTGCTGTCGGGCATCGTCGCCACCGCGCTCAAGAAGCTGCCGGCGCCCAAGCTGATGCGCTGGGCCGACTCCGAACACCAGTTCGTGCGCCCGGTGCACGGCCTGGTGATGCTGCACGGCGACGCCGTCGTCGCCGGCGAGGTGCTCGGCTTTGCGAGCGGCCGCGTCACCGGCGGCCACCGCTTCCTGTCCGCCGGCCCGGTGTCGATTCCCGACGCCGACGCCTATGCGCGCACGCTGTTCGAGGAGGGCAAGGTGGTCGCCAGCTTCGAGGCGCGCGCCAAGCTGACGCGCAGCCGCCTCGAGGACCACGCCCGCAAGCTTGGCGCGACCATCGCCGCCGACGACGCGCTGTTCGACGAGGTCGCCGCGCTGGTCGAGTGGCCGGTGGTGCTCGAGGCCGGTTTCGACGAGGACTTCCTCGCGGTGCCGCAGGAGTGCCTGATCCTGACCATGCAGCAGAATCAGAAGTACTTCCCGCTGCTCGACGCGTCCGGCCGGCTGATGAACCGCTTTCTCTTGGTGTCCAACATCGAGGCGGCCGACCCGAGCCACGTGATCCACGGCAACGAGCGCGTGCTGCGCGCGCGGCTGTCCGACGCGAAGTTCTTCTTCGAGCAGGACCAGAAGCACAAGCTCGACGCGCGCGTGCCGAAGTTGGCCGAGGTCGTCTACCACAACCAGATCGGCAGCCAGCTCGAGCGCGTCGCGCGCCTCGAGACGCTGGCCGGCGAGATCGCCGGCATGCTCGGCGCCGACCGCGCGCTGGCCGGCCGCGCCGCCTACCTCGCCAAGGCCGACCTGTTGACCGACATGGTCGGCGAGTTCCCCGAGCTCCAGGGCGTGATGGGCCGGTACTACGCGCGCCTCGACGGCGAGCCGGACGTGGTCGCCGACGCGATCGAGGACCACTACCGTCCGCGCTTCGCCGGCGACGCGCTGCCGCAGGGGCCGGTCGCCCAGTCGGTCGCGCTGGCCGACAAGCTCGAGACCATCGTCGGCATCTGGGGCATCGGCCTGATCCCGACCGGCGACAAGGATCCGTTCGCGCTGCGCCGCGCCGCTTTGGGCGTGCTGCGCATGCTGCTGGAGGCGCCGCTGGACCTGAAGGCGCTGCTGGCCGCCGCCGCCGCCTCGTTTCCGGCCGGCAAGCTGTCGGCCACGGTCGCCGACGAGGTGTACGGTTTCATGCTCGAGCGCCTGAAGAACCTGCTGGCCGCCGACTACCGCGGCGACGAGGTCGACGCGGTGCTGGCCTTCGCGCCGAGCCGCCTCGACGAAGTGCGCGCGGTGCTGGCCGCCGTGGCCGAGTTCCGCCGCCTGCCCGAGGCGGCGACGCTGGCGGCCGCCAACAAGCGCGTGAAGAACATCCTGAAGAAGGCCGAGGGCGAGGTCGGCGCGGTGAAGCCGGCGCTGTTGTCCGAGGCGGCCGAGACCGCGTTGTACGACGCGCTCGAGCAGCTCGCGCCGCAGGTCGAGGCCCGCTTCGCCGCGCACGACTTCACCGGCGCGCTGTCGCTCCTTTCGGGCCTGAAGACGCCGGTCGACGCCTTCTTCGACTCGGTGATGGTGATGGCCGACGACGCGGCGGTGCGCGCCAACCGCATCGCGCTGTTGGCGCGTCTGTCCGGCCTGTTCAACCGCGTGGCCGACATCTCGCTGTTGGCCGAATAAGCCGGCCCGGCCCGGGTTGGCCGAGCCCTCGGCCAACCCGGGCCCTTGCACAGGATTCGCAAGCATGAAAATGGTGATCCTCGACCGCGACGGCGTGATCAACCGCGACAGCGACGACTTCGTGAAATCGCCCGCCGAATGGGTGCCGATCGACAAGAGCCTCGACGCGATCGCGCTGTTCACCCAGGCCGGCTGGAAGGTGGTCGTCGCGACCAACCAGTCTGGCCTGGCGCGCGGCCTGTTCGACATGGCGGCGCTCAACGCGATGCACGCCAAGATGCACCGGCTGGTCAACCAGGCCGGCGGCCGCATCGACGCGGTGCTGTTCTGTCCGCACATGGCCGACGACGACTGCGACTGCCGCAAGCCCCGGCCGGGCATGGTGCGCGAGATCGCCGCGCGCTTCGGCGTCAAACCCGAGACGCTGCCCTTGATCGGCGACAGCCTGCGCGACCTGGAGGCGATCGCCGAACTCGGCGGCCAGCCCATCCTCGTCAAGACCGGCAAGGGCGGCAAGACGCTGCAGAAGGGCGGTCTGCCCGAGGGCACGCTGGTGTTCGAAGACCTCTACGCGGCGGCGAGCTACCTGATCGACCGCAGTCAGTAACCCTTAAACTGGGCGCGCCGCGACCCGGTGCGTTCGTGCTCCTACATGATTCTCTGGATTCGCAACCTGCTCTACTGGCTGGGCCTGGCCGTGCTGACCCCGCCGTTCGCCATCCTGGCCGTCCTGATCCTGCCGCTGCCGCGCCGCCTGCGCCACCGTATCATCAGCGGCTGGACGCACAGCATGCTGTGGTGGCTCAAGACCACCTGCGGCCTGTCGTACAAGGTGATCGGCCGCGAAAACATTCCCGACACGCCGTCGGTCATCGCGTCCAAGCACCAGTCCGGCTGGGAGACGATGGCGCTGCAGCAGATCTTCCCGCCGCAGGTCTGGGTGCTCAAGCGCGAGCTGTTGTGGATTCCGTTCTTCGGCTGGGGGCTGGCGACCATGTCGCCGATCGCGATCGACCGCGGCAACCGCATCGAGGCGCAGCGCAAGCTGATGAAGCAGGGCCGCGCGCGGCTGGACGCCGGCTTCTGGATCGTCGTCTTCCCCGAGGGCACGCGCATCCGCGCCGGCCTGGCCGGCAAGTACAAACTCGGCGCGGCGCGGCTGGCGGCGCAATTGCAGGTGCCGATGGTGCCGGTGGCGCTGAACTCGGGCGAGTTCTGGCCGCGCAATTCCTTCCTCAAGTATCCGGGCGAGATCACCGTGGTGATCGGCAAGCCCATCCTGCCCGACGGGCGCGACGCGGCCGACATGATGGCCGAGGCCGAGGGCTGGATCGAGGCGCGCCAGCGCGAGATCGGCGGCGCCGGCCCGTGCGCGCATCCCGATGACAAGGCGCGCCGCGCTCACGCTCACGCTCGCGCTGCCTGACGGCGGCGAGGTGCCGGTCGCGCTGATCCGGCGCGCGAGGAAAAGCATTGGCCTCGCGATCCGCGACGGCCGCATCGAACTCGTCGCGCCGGCCTCGGTGCCGCTCGCGCGCCTGGCCGAGGTGCTCGACGCGCGCCGCGACTGGCTGCTGCGCCACTGGCTGGCCGACGCGGCGCGGCGCGCCGAGCTGGCGGCGCTGCCGGCGGCGCCCGAGTGGCTCGGCCAAGCCTTGACGCCCGACTGGACCGGCCCGGGCCGCGCCGCCTGCCGGCGCGACGGCGACCGGCTGATCGTCGCCGGCCCGCACCCGGAGCGCGAGCTCGACGCCTTTGGCGCGCTCGTCGCGCGCTGGCTGCGCCGCGAGGCGGCGGCGACGCTGGCCGAGCGCGTCGCCTTATGGTCGCGCGCGACCGGGCTCGCGCCGGGCCGGCTGATGCTGTCGAACGCGCGCCGCCGCTGGGGCAGCTGCGCCGCCGACGGCACGGTGCGGCTGAACTGGCGGCTGGTGCAGGCGCCGGTCGCCGTCGTCGACTATGTCGTCGTCCACGAGCTTTGTCATCTCGAACACCTGAACCACTCGACCGCGTTCTGGTCTCTAGTGGCTTCACATCTGCCCGACTGGGCGGCCCGTCGCGACTGGCTCAAAAGGCATGCCGCGCGGCTGTTCCGCTACGGTTAGGGCCCACAAGAAGGAGGAAATCATGCGTTTGCTGCACACCATGCTGCGCGTCGGGAATCTCGAGCGCTCGCTGGCCTTTTACCAGGAGGTGCTCGGCATGAAGCTGCTGCGCCGGAGCAACTATCCGGACGGCCGCTTCACGCTGGCCTTCGTCGGCTACGGCGACGAGGCCGACCAGACGGTACTCGAGCTGACGCACAACTGGGACACCGACGCCTACGAACTGGGCAATGCCTACGGCCATATCGCGATCGAGGTCGACGATGCCTACGCCGCCTGCGAGGCGGTGCGCGCCAAGGGCGGCAAGGTGACGCGCGAGGCCGGCCCGATGAAGCACGGCACCACGGTGATCGCCTTCGTCGAGGATCCGGACGGCTACAAGATCGAGTTCATCCAGAAAGGTTCGCGTCAGGGCGCGCACGACTGACGCCCGACGCTTTCCTCCCCGCGCGCCGCGGGGAGCGCTACGTTGCCCGCGTGGCAGTGTGACGAGCCCGGCCCGCCAGCCGCCCGACAGGGCGGGGCGGGCCCATCGCCAACCGGCGGCCGCGACGGCGCGGCCGCCCCCACGGGAGTTCCAATGAAGTCCATCCTGTCCTTCCTCGCCGCCGCGCTGATACCCGGCGCGGCCTTCGCCGCCGACCTCGACGGCGCGACGCTCAGCCTCGCCTGGGCGATCCCCTTCGCCGGCATCCTGCTGTCGATCGCGCTGTTCCCGATCTTCGCCCCCGCCTTCTGGCATCACCACTTCGGCAAGATCACCGCGGTGTGGACCGCGCTGTTCCTCGTGCCGTTTACCGCGACCTTCGGCGGCCACACCACGCTCGCGCTGGTCGTGCACGCGCTGTTGACCGAGTACATCCCCTTCATCGTGCTGCTGTTCTCGCTGTACACGATTTCGGGCGGCATCCTGGTCGCGGGCAACCTGCACGGCTCGGCCAAGCTGAATACCGGCATCCTCGCCATCGGCACCGTGCTCGCGTCGCTGATGGGCACCACCGGCGCGGCGATGCTGCTGATCCGTCCGCTGCTGCGCGCCAACGACAATCGCAAGCACAACGTGCACGTGGTGGTGTTCTTCATCTTCCTCGTCGCCAACGTCGGCGGCGGCCTGACGCCCCTGGGCGACCCGCCGCTCTTCCTCGGCTTCCTGAAGGGCGTCGACTTCTTCTGGACGGTGAAGTTCATGGCGCTGCCGGTACTCGTGACCTCGCTGGCGCTGCTGGCGATCTTCTACGCGGTCGACAGCTATTACTTCCAGAAAGAGGGCGCCGAGGCGCGCGACGCCACGCCCGATTCGCCGATCCGCATCGTCGGCGGCTTCAACCTGCTGCTCCTGGTCGGCGTGATCGGCGCGGTGTTGCTGTCGGGCTTCTGGAAGCCGGGCGTGCACTTCGACGTCGTCGGCACCCCGGTTGAGCTGCAGAACCTGGTGCGCGACGCGCTGCTGATCGCGCTGGCGTTCGCCTCGCTGAAGTTCACCCCGGCGCCGGTGCGCGCCGGCAACGAGTTCAACTGGGATCCGATCCTCGAGGTCGGCAAGCTGTTCGCCGGCATCTTCGTCACCATCGCGCCGGCGATCGCCATCCTGCGCGCCGGCGGCGACGGCCAGCTGGCCGGCCTGGTCGGCATGGTCTCGGGCGAGGACGGCATGCCGATCGACGCGATGTACTTCTGGATGACCGGGACATTGTCGGCCTTCCTCGACAACGCGCCGACCTACCTGGTGTTCTTCAACCTGGCCGCCGGCGACGCGACCGTGATGATGACCCAGCTGCCGCAGACGCTGCTGGCGATCTCGATGGGCGCGGTGTTCATGGGCGCGATGACCTATATCGGCAACGCGCCGAACTTCATGGTCAAGGCGATCGCCGAGCAGCGCGGCGTCGCGATGCCGAGCTTCTTCGGCTATATGCTGTGGTCCGGCGTTTTCCTGCTGCCGCTGTTCGCGCTGCTGACCTGGTTGTTTTTCCCGGTCTGAGCCCGCACCCGCTCCCGAAACCCGCGCCACGGCGCGGGTTTTTTGCTTTGGCGCGCCGGATGCCGGCGCGCGGCAAAGCGGCGATAATGGCGGCCGTCCGTTCCACGCTCCCCTGACCGATGCAAGCCAATTCCCGTCCCGTCACCAGCCCGCAGCCCGACGTCCACCCGCGTCTCGTCGAAACCGTGCTGCGCCACCGCGCGCAGCCGTTCAGGAAGCCGGTGGCCGAGCACACCGCGACGGCCTACGCGGCGGCGCGGCGCGCGTGGGGCGGCTGCACGCCGCTGATCCTCGACACCGGCTGCGGCGTCGGCCTGTCGAGCCTGACGTTGGCCGAGCGCCATCCCGACCATTTCGTGATCGGCGTCGACCAGTCGCTCGAGCGCCTGTCGCGCGGCAAGCCGCAGCCGCTGCCGGCCAACTGCATGCTGGTGCGCGCCGACCTGGTCGACTTCTGGCGTCTCCTGCTCGACGACGGCGTGCGCCTCGCGCAGCACTGGATGCTCTACCCGAACCCGTGGCCCAAGCCGGCCCACCTGCAGCGCCGCTGGCACGGCCACGCGCTGTTTCCCGAACTGCCGCGCCTGGGCGGCGTGCTCGAGTTGCGCACCAACTGGGAGATCTACGCGCGCGAGCACGCGCTCGCGCTGTCGGTATTGACCGGCGAGGCGCCAGACGTCGAGCGCTGGCAGCCCGACGCGTGCCTGACGCCGTTCGAGCGCAAGTACCGCGACTCGGGCCACGCGCTGTGGCGCGTGCGCGCCGACCTGACCGGCTGCGCGGCCGCGCCGCGCTGAGCGGCGCCGGCGCTCCCGGCCCGGCGGCGGTTTGCGGTATCCTTGCGCTTTGCCTGTCTAGTCCAGCGAGCGCTCATGCATATCCACATTCTCGGCATCTGCGGCACCTTCATGGGGGGCATCGCCGCCATCGCCAAACAGGCCGGCCACCGCGTGACCGGCTGCGACGCCAACGTCTACCCGCCGATGAGCACCCAGCTCGAAGCGATGGGCATCGAGCTGATCGCCGGCTTCGGCGAGGAGCAGCTGGCGCTGAACCCCGACGTCTACGTGATCGGCAACGTCGTCAAGCGCGGCACGCCGCTGATGGAGGCGATCATGGACCGCGGCCTGCCGTACATCTCCGGCCCGCAATGGTTGGCCGAGAACGTGCTTGCCGGCCGCTGGGTGCTGGCGGTCGCCGGCACGCACGGCAAGACCACCACCACCTCGATGCTGGCGTGGATCCTCGAGGACGCCGGCCTCGCGCCGGGTTTCCTGATCGGCGGCATCCCCGAGAACTTCGGCGTGTCGGCCCGCCTGCCGGGCGCGCCGCGCCAGGATCCGGCGAGCGTCAGCCCCTTCTTCGTCATCGAGGCCGACGAGTACGACACCGCCTTCTTCGACAAGCGCTCCAAGTTCGTCCACTACCGGCCGCGCACCGCGATTCTCAACAACCTCGAATTCGACCACGCGGACATCTTCGCCGACCTCGCGGCGATCGAAACGCAGTTCCACCACCTGGTGCGCACCGTGCCGGGCGCGGGGCTGATCGTGTCGAACGGCCGCGAGGACAGCCTAGAGCGCGTCATCGAGCGCGGCTGCTGGACGCCGGTCGAGCGCTTCGGCGGCGACGCCGGCTGGCGCGTCGGCGCGGTGTCCGACGACGGCGGCTTCGAGGTGTGGCTCGACGGCGCCTTGCAAGGCACCGTGCGCTGGGAGCTGATCGGCGAGCACAACCGCATGAACGCGATCGCCGCGATCGCCGCCGCGCGCCACGCCGGCGTCGCGGTCAGGGACGCGATCGATGCGCTGTCGCGCTTCGCCAACGTCAAGCGCCGCATGGAGGTGAAGGGCGTCGCGAACGGCGTGACCGTCTACGACGACTTCGCCCACCACCCGACCGCGATCGCGACCACCGTCGCCGGCCTGCGCGCCAAGGTTGGCCGAGCCCGCATCCTCGCCGTGCTCGAGCCGCGCTCGAACACGATGAAGCTCGGCACGATGAAGGAGGCGCTGTCCGGATCGCTCGCCGACGCCGACCGCGTGTTCTGCTTCGGCGCCAACCTCGGCTGGAACCCGGCCGAGGCGCTCGCGCCGCTGGGCGAGCTCGCGCGAAGCTTCGACGACCTGGACGCGCTGGTCGCGGCGGTGGCCGCCGAGGCCAAGCCGGGCGACCATGTGCTGGTGATGAGCAACGGCGGCTTCGGCGGCGTGCACGGCAAGCTGCTGGCCGCGCTGGCCGGCTGAACGCCGCTTCCGGCATGAAAAAACCCCGGCCTTGCGCCGGGGTTTTTTGTGCGCGGCGTTCAGTGGACGCCGACGTCGTGCGGACGCGCGCCGTCGGCGCACGCGACGCGGTTGCGGCCGTCGGCCTTGGCGCGGTAGAGCGCCTCGTCGGCGGCCTTGAGCAGCGCGGCCAGCGTCTGCGGCGCTCCGCCCGGCTGCCAGACCGCGAGGCCGATGCTGACCGTCACCTGGCGCGTGTGGCCGGCGGCGTGGAAGGGGTGGGTGGCGACGCGCTCGCGGACGCGCTCGGCGATGGTCAGCGCGGTCAGCGCGTCCGACTCGGGCAGCGCCAGGCAGAATTCCTCGCCGCCGAGCCGGCCGAACACGTCGTGCTGGCGGATCAGCACGCGGCACAGCGCGACGGTCTGGCTGAGAATCGCGTCGCCGGCGTCGTGGCCGAGCGTGTCGTTGACGCGCTTGAAGTAGTCGATGTCTATCATCAGCACCGCAAACGGCGCGCGCTGGCGCAGCGCCGTTTCGAGCAGCGCGCCGGCGCTCTTCATGAAGTGGCGGCGGTTGGCGATGCCGGTCAGGTCGTCGAGCGTCGCCAGCGTCACCAGCTCGGCCTGCGCCGACTCGAGCTGCCGCATCGCGTGCTCGGTCGCCTGCTTTTCGGCCTGGAGCTGCTCGGCGTGCGCGATGCGCTCGCTCACGTCGACCACGCTGATCGCGACCGCCGGCTGGCCGTTGTGGAACAGGCCGCGCATCGAGACCAGCGACCAGAACGGGCGGCCGTCGAGGCGCTTGAGGCAGAGGTCGCGGTCGATCACCGGCATGCCCTGCGCGATCAGCGCGCGGCAGATCGACAGGTCGGTGTCGCTGGCGAACAGCCGCTCGCCGCTCTGGCCGGTCAGATCGTTGGCGTCGCAGCCGAACAGCGCGCCGGCGCGCTGGTTGCACGCGCGGATCTGCCAGTGGTCGGCGTCGAGGATCAGCACGCCGACCTGGACGGTGTCGAGCAGCGTCTGCAGGTCGCGCTGCGAGGCGGTCAGTTGCTTGAGCCGTTCGCGCAGCGTGCCGTTCGAGGTGCTCATCAATAGGTGGCTTTGTTCGAGCTGGTCGAGCTGGTGCTGCAGCCGACGTCGGCGCCGGAACTGCCCGGCGACGAGCGCGAGCAGCAGCGCGGCGGTCGCCGTGCTCGCCAGCGGCAGCGCGACGAGCCAGTCCGGCGCGGGCAGCAAGGACGGGGTGGCGAGGCGGGCCTCGAGCCGCAGCGACGAGGCGCCCAGCGGCCGGCCGATGGTCAGCGCCTCGGGCGCGTCCCGCGTCAGCCCCGGCGCGACGAGATCGCGCCACCACGGCGGCGCGTCGGCGCCGGCGGGCGGGCCGAGCGAGAAGCGGCCGTATTCCTGGCCCGCGCCGTCCTTGAGTTCGATCCGCGCCGACCAGCGCGCCGGCCAGTTCGGCCGCACCAGCGGCCACGGCGTCAGCTTGCCGACCGTCAGCTCGGCGTGCCGGAACGCGAAGCGCGGCACGCCGTCGCCCTGCGCGGCCTGCGCCAGCGGCAAGAAGCGCAGCTCGCCCTGGGGCAGGGCGCTGCCCAGCGCGCGCAGCGCCAGTTCACGGGTCAACGGGTCGGCGGGGGCGCCGTGCCGGCCCAGCGGCCGGGTGCTGCCGTCGGGGGCGACGCGCCACACCGGGCTGCTGCCGGTCAGCCGGCTCAGGCGCTCGCCGTGGATGCCGCGCGGCAAGGCGTCTTCGAGCTGGGCGATCTGTTCGGCCAGCGCGGTTTCGAGCGTGCGCAGCGAGGTGTCGAGCGCGATCGCCGCCTCGGCGCGTTCGGCGCGCGCGCGTTGCTGCAGGTAGCCGTTGGCCAGGCTCCAGGCGGCGCCGAGCACGGCCGCGCCGGCGACGACGGCCAGCAGTTGTCGTTCCAGGCGCAGCGGGGGAGGCGGGCCGGCGGCGGGGCGGGGGGGGGATGTGATTGGCACGGTAAAACCACAATGAATATTCCTTCATCATGATTCAGCGCCGGGTTTTGTTCAACCGTTATCGCGACGGCCCGCGCGGGCGGGGCGGGAGCGGGGGTGGCGTTCAGCGCCGTTGCAGCGCGAGGCGGTGGCGGCGGAACACCCAGCGTTCCCACATCTGGCGGCCGGCCTCGTCGAACACCGGCAGGAGGCGCGCGAGGCAGCCGCGACCGCCTTCGGCCGGCTGCTCGACGCGCACCGGCAATTCGAGCGCGAGCGCCGAATCCGGGTGCGGGAACAGCGTGACGAGCAGCGTGTCGCCGGCGGCGTGGCGGTGCGCGTCGTCCTCGTGCCAGGCGAGCGCGTCCAGACCGATGCGGCAGTCGCGCACGCCCGGCACGTGCGGGCGGCGCGCCATCAGCGCGACCTCGAGCGCCAGGTCGAGCTTGGCTTCGAGCCGCGCGGCGCCGGCCTCGTCCTCCTCGCGCGGCGCCGGCGCGGCGAGCACACGCAGCGCCAGCCGCGTTTCGCGGCCGAGCGTCGCCGTGCCGGGGAGCGGTGCGACGGCCAGCGGCAGCGTGGCGTCGAAGCAGGCGGTGTCGAGGTCGGGCAGCATGGCGTCGGTCCGCGCGGGAGGATGCTTTCTCTATAGCGCCTTTCAGGCGAACAGGCCGAGCACCGCGTCGAGGCCGCCGTGGTTGATCGCGACGTCGGCCTGGCGGCGCACCACCGGCTTGGCCTTGTAGGCGATGCCGAGGCCGGCCTCGGCCAACATCAGAAGGTCGTTGGCGCCGTCGCCGATCGCGATCACCGCGTCGGGCGCGATCCCCAGCGCGTCGCGCGTTTCGCGCAGCAGGCGCGCCTTGGCGGCGGCGTCGACGATGTCGCCCAGCACGCGGCCGGTCAGCTTGCCGTCGACGACTTCGAGCGTGTTGGCGTGCGCGTAGTCGAGGCCCAGTTCGGCTTTCAGCCGCGCGGTGAAGAAGGTGAAGCCGCCCGACACCAGCATGAAGCGCACGCCGTGCGCCTTGCACGCGGCCAGCAGCTCGGTCGCGCCCGGCGTCAGCGCCAGCCGCTCGGCGTAGACGCGGCCGAGCGCTTCTTCCGGCAGGCCCTTGAGCAGCGCGACGCGCTCGACGAGCGAGGCGGCGAAGTCGAGTTCGCCGCGCATCGAGCGCTCGGTGATCGCGGCGACCTGTTCCTTCAGGCCCTGCATGTCGGCGATCTCGTCGATGCACTCGATGGTGATCAGCGTCGAATCCATGTCGGACACGATCAGGCCGTAGTCGGCGAAGCGCTTGCCGGCCGGCACGAAGGCGGCGTCGACGCCGAGCGAGTCGGCGTGGGTGGCGACCGCGTCGCGGCGCGCGACGTCGGCGTTGGCGAGCCGCACGACGTCGGCCGAGCGGGCTTCGACGCCGCTGGCGCCGGACAGCTCGGCCAGGGCGGCGACGATGTCATCGGAAAGGGCGGGGGCTTGCAGGACGAGGGAGTAGGCGCTCATGGCGGGCAAAACGGGCAAAGGTCCGATTATGCCACGGACGGCGCCGCCGCTCGTCGGTGACGACCCTAGGCGGCGCGCGCGCGGCGGCACAGCCAGGCGTCGAGCGACAGCGTCCCCGGCCCGACGCTGGCGACGAGCGCGAGCAGCATCGCCCAGTAGAGGTGGAATTCGCGCGTCGTTTCGGTCAGCGCCGGATAGCTGATCACCGCCGTCGCGTTGACGACGAACAGGCCGGCGGCGGCGAAGCGGCCGGCGAGGCCGGCGATCAGGAGCGGCGGCAGCAACACCTCGCCGGCGGTGCCGAGCGCGGCGGCGACGGCCGGCGGCAGTAGCGGCACGTGGTATTCCTCGGTGAACAGGAGCAGCGTGGTCTGCCAGTCGTCGAGCTTGGTCAGCCCCGACCTGAAGAACACCAGGCCGACGACGACGCGCGCCCAGACGAGCGCGAGCGGCCGCAGCCAGGTGTCGGCGAAGGCGACGAAGGGGCGCGCGAAGGCGACGAGGCGGGCGACCGGATGCATGGCGTGGCTCCTTAGGGCACGAGCAGGCGCGCGATCAGGCCGTCGCGCAACAGGCCGACGAGCGCGGCTTCGAGGTCGAAGCCGGCGTCGATGTCGAGCGCCGCGTCGGTCGCCGCCTCGAGCGTGTCGCCCGCGGCGAGCGCGGCCAGCCAGGCGGCGTCGGCGGGGGCGGGCACGCCGACCTCGACGCGGCCGGCGCGGCGCGCGACGCGCACCGTGTCGCCGCCGGCGTCCGGCTCCAGCCGCCAGTCGGCCGGCGCGCCCGGCTGGTGGTAGAGCCACAGCCGACCGACCGGGTAGGGCGAGGAAAACACCGCGACGCCGGGCGCGAGGGCGAAGCGCAGCCGCGGCCAGTCGGCCTCGGCCAAGGCGGCGAAGGCGTCCGGCGCCAGCGGCGCGGCGTCGGGCGCGTAGTAGGCGCGGTGGACGAGCCATTCGAGCCGCGCGGTGTCGGCGAGGTAGGGCAGCGCGCGCGCCGGCTCGAAGCCGGCCAGAAAGTCGCCGAAGGCGTCGCCGTAGCGGTGCAGGTCGCCGCTTCGCGACGGCGTGCGCCCGACGTATTCGCGCGCGAGGCCGGCGAAGAAGTCGTCGCCGACCAGCGCCTTCACCACCGGGTAGACGTAGGCGAGCGTGTCGGCGAGGCCGACGCGGTAGTTGTTGCGGTAGACGGCGAGGCCGCGCGCGTCGAAGCCGTCGTCGGCGCGCCCCTCGATCGCAGCGATCAGCGCCGCCTGCCAGCGCGCTTCCGGGCTGTCGTTCATCGCACCGCCTCCAGGCAAGCGTCGGCGCGCGCCGCCTCGGCGACGAGCGTCGAGAGCGGCGGGATGTCGATGTCCCACTCGATCAGGGTTGGCCGAGGGCCGAAGCGCGCGAGGACTTGTTCGTACAGCGCCCACACCGGCGCGTGCACCGGCTGGCTGTGGGTGTCGATCAGCAGGCCGTCGCGTTCGGAAAAGCCGGCCAGGTGGATCTCGCCGATCGCGTCGGCCGGCAGCGCGGCCAGGAACGCCGCGACGTCGACGTGAAGGTTCCGCTGGTTGACGTACAGGTTGTTGACGTCGAGCAGCACGCCGCAGCCGGTGCGGCGCACGAGTTCGGCGAGGAAATCGGCTTCGCCCATCTCGTTGGCCGGGTAGGCGAGGTAGCTCGACAGGTTCTCGAGCAGCAGACGTCGGCCGAGCGCGTCCTGCGCGCGTGCGACGTGGCCGGCGACGGCGTCGAGCATCGCGGCGGTGTAGGGCAGCGGCAACAGGTCGTTGGCGTAGCGGCCGCCGGCGTGGTTCAGGCACAGGTGCTCGGACACCGCGGCCGGGCGGGTCGCGTCGACGAGCGCCTTCAGCCGTGCCAAGTGTTCCGCGTCGGGCGGATCGAAGGAGCCGAGCCCGAGGCCGACGCCGTGCAGCGACAGCGGGTAGCGCTCGGCCAAGGTTTGCAGCATCGCCAGCGGCGCGCCGCCGTCGAAGAAGTTTTCGCTGTGCACCTCGATCCAGCCGAGCTCGGGCGAGTCGTCGAGTACGGCGCGGTAGTGCGGCGCGCGCAGGCCGATGCCGGCGCGGCTAGGCAGGGAGGCGGTCATGGTGGGGCGGGGTCCGGAATGACGAAGGGCGGGGCGTCCGCCGCGCGCGAACGCCCTGGCCGCTTATTTTTTGCCCGGTTGCAGCGAGCCGCCCATTTTCTCGCAACTGCCCTTGGCGACGTATTTCCAGTCGTTCGGGTCTTTGTCGGTCTTGGCCTGGCCGGCGCAGCTGTGGGTGCCGGCGGCCGACGCGCAGTCGTTCTTGCCCGCCATCGCGATGCCGTAGCACTTTTCCTTGTCGGCGGCGACGGCCGGGGCGCTGGCGGCGGCCATGGCGACGACGGCGCCGAGGGCGGAGGCGATCAGGGTGCGGGATGCTTTCATGGGCGTTCTCCTTGAGTGGGGTCGGGGCGGATGTGGCGCGCTTGGCCGCGTCCGCCCCGTTTGTCGCGCGTCTTGCGTTGCGCTTACGGCGAAAGCCGCGCGCGAAAAAACCGTCGCGACGCTGGCAGCCTACGCCGTCGGGGCGGCGGCGTCCGTGTCGCTTCGGTGAGAAAGTATGAAGAGCTGTTAAGCGTCGCGCACGCCGCCTGGCGGCGCGCCGAGCGCGCCGTCGAGAAAATGCCAGAAACGCGGCTCGAGCGCGTGCGCCAGGTTGACGCGGACGAAGCGGTCGGCGTCGTCTTCCAGTGTAAAGTGCCGGCCCGGCGCGAGCCAGACGCCGTGGCGGCTCGCCGCCGCCGCGAGCGCGTCGGCGCTCGTGCCGTCGGGCAGCGCGACCCAGGCCAGATAACCGCCCTCTGGCGTCGCCCACGGCGCGCAGCCGTGCTCGGCCAAGCTCGGCAGCACCTCGGCCTGCGCGGCGGCCAGCCGGCGGCGCAGCGCGTCGACGTGGCGGCGGTACTGGCCGCCGGTCAAGAGCCGGTGCACCAGCTGTTCGAGCGCCTGCGGCGTGCTCATGCCGGTGATCAGCTTGATGTCGGTCAGCGCGGCGACGCGTTCGGCGCTGGCGGCGACGAAGCCGACGCGCAGGTTGGCCGACAGCGTCTTGCTGAAGCTGCCCAGGTAGATCACCCGCTCGAGGCCGTCGAGCGCGGCGAGCCGGCAGGCGCCGGGCTCGGCGAAGTCGGCGTAGATGTCGTCCTCGATCGCGACACAGTCGTACTGCGCCAGAAGCTGCAGCACGCGGTGCGCGACCGGCGGCGACAGGCTGGTGCCGGTCGGGTTGTGCAGCACGCTGTTGGTAAGGAACAGCCGCGGCCGGTGCTCGGCCAACGCGTGCTTGAGCGCGGTCAGGTCCGGGCCTTGCCGTGTGCGCGGCACCGGCAGCAGCCGCGCGCCGTGTAGCCTTAAGCAGGCGTGGAAGTTGTAGAAGCTGGGCGAATCGACCAGCACCGCGTCGCCGGGCTTGAGCATCAGCCGCAGCACCAGGTCGAGCGCCTGGCTCGCGCCGGCGGTCAGCAGGAGCTGCGCCGGCTCGGCGGCGATGCGCCAGTCGGCCAGCCGTGCGGCCAGCTGCTGGCGCAGCGGCAGATAGCCCTGCGGCGTGCCGTAGGCGGTCAGCGCGCCGCCCTGGCGCGCCAGCTCCCTGAGCGCGCCGCGCAGCATCGCCTCGGGCAGCCAGCCGTCCGGCAGCGTGCCGCAGCCGACGGGCAGCGCGCCGGGTGCCGGCTGCAGCGTCTGGCGCATCAGCGCGACGTCGGCGGCGAGCCGGCTGCCGGCCGCGTTCGCCTCGGCCAGCCCGCCGCCGGGCTCGTCGCCGCGCGCGACGTAGTAGCCGGCGCCGGGGCGCGAGCGCAGCCAGCCCTCGGCGTTGAGCCGCTCGTAGGCGTTGTGCACGGTGAAGCTGCTGATGCCGTAGTGGGCCGCGAGCTGGCGGATCGACGGCAGGCGGGCGCCGGCCGGCCAGCGGCGGTGGCGGATCTGCTCGACGCAGTGCGACACGATCTGCTCGACCAGCGGCGTGCGCACGCCGGCGGCGATCGGCCAGTTCAGAAGCGGAACCGTCATGGCGGGTTGACCTGTACAGTGAGGGTTCGTGCGGACTAACTGTTACTGTAATCCCGATACAGTCGGCTTGTAAGCTGGTTTGCATCGCGGGTCGCCGTCCCGCCGTGCCGAAAGTCCACACATGTCCGCTTCCTCCACCGCCGGCGTCGCGTCGGTCCCCGCCGCCTCGCGCCGCGCCGCGCTCGGTCTCGCCTACGGCGTCGCCGGCGTCGCCTGTTTTTCCGGCACGATGCCGGCGACGCGGCTCGCCGTCGCCGGACTCGATCCGCTCTTCATCGGCCTCGGCCGCGCGCTGGTCGCCGCGGCGCTGGCGGCGTTGCTGTTGGCCGCGACGCGGCAACGTTGGCCGAGCGCGCGGCAGTGGGCGCGGCTGGCGCTGGTGTCGGCCGGCGTGGTGGTCGGCTTCCCGCTGTTCTCGTCGCTGGCGCTCGCGTCGGTGTCGGCCAACCATGCGGCGTTGTTCACCGGCCTGCTGCCCTTGTGTACCGCGTTGTTCGGCGCCTGGTTCGCCCACGAGCGGCCGCGCGCGCCGTTCTGGGTCTGCGCGTTGGCCGGCAGCGCGCTCGTCACCGGCCACGCCTGGCTCGCGGCGGGCGGCGCGCTCGCGGGCGCCGACGGCTACCTGATCGTCGCCGTCGTGCTGTGCGGCCTCGGCTACGCCGAGGGCGGCCGGCTGGCGCGCGAGCTGGGCAGCTGGCAGGTGATCTGCTGGGCGCTGCTCCTGGCCGCGCCCTTCGTCGCGTGGCCGGTGTGGACGGCGCGGCCGACCGGCCCGGTCGACGCGGCGAGCTGGGCGGGCTTCGCCTACGTCAGCGTCGTCAGTATGTTCCTCGGCTTTTTCGTCTGGTATCGCGGGCTCGCGCTCGGCGGCATCGCCAGGGTCAGCCAGGTGCAGCTGCTGCAACCCTTCGGCGGCATGCTGGCGGCGGCCGCGTTGCTCGGCGAGTCGCTGTCGTGGGGGCTGGTCGGGGTGACGGCCGCGGTCGCGGTCTGCGTGGCGGTCGGCCGGCGGGCGGCCTAAAAAAGCTCAGAAGGTTCGTTCGAGCGCGGCGGGGACGGCGTAGGCGCCGCGCCGCGCGTCGTAGCGCAGCGTGTAGCGCCGGCTGACGCGCCGGCCCGCCTCGGTGCCGTCGACCGCGACGAGCAGGGCGGGCAGCGCGCCGGACGGGGGCGCGTGCGCGTCGACCGACAGCGAGAAGTCGAGCTCGACGCAGGCGGCGCGGTCGCGGCCGCATTCGCCGGAGCCGCTGTTGTCCAGATGGCTGCGCAGGCGCGCGAGCGGCCGCCACGCGCCGTCGACGAGCGCGAACAGCGAGCGCGTGCCGACGCTGTAGCCCTGCGCGGTCTGGCCTTCCTCGACGACGAAGCCCGGCGCGTGCGCGCCGAGCCGGATCGGCCGCACCGCGCCCGGCTGGCCGAAACCGCCGCTCTCTATGCCTTCGAGCCGCGCGGCGACCGCGACCGGCTCGCCGGGGCCGGTGGGCTCGGCCAACTGGTAGAGGTCGACGCGGCCGCCCTCGGCGCGGCTGGCGTCGTCCTCGTCGCACAGCGCGAGCAGCGTGCCCTGCGCGTCCGCGAGTTCGGCGCAGACCGTCAGCGACGCGTCGTCGGGCGCGAGGCGTCGCCGCGCGCGCTCCTCGGCGAGAAAGCGCGCCGGCAGCGGCGCGAGCGGCGGGGGCTGGACCGCCGGCGCGCTGGCGAGTTCGGGCGGCGCCGGCGTGATCGCCGGGCCGAGCTCGGGCACCGGTTTCAGGTAGAGGTAGAGGCCGACGCCGGCGGCGCCGGCCAGCAGCGAGACGATGAACAGCGTGACGGGTTTCATGCTCTCCTTTCGGCGGACGCGCCGGCGTCCGCGCTTGTCGACGGCGCGCCGGGCTCAGCCCAGCTCGCGCAGCACCTCCTTGACGCGCGCGACGCGGCCGGGGACGTCGGCGATCGCGACCTCGACCCTCAGCTTGTCCTGGCCGGCCAGCTTGTACGACTTCTTGCTCTGGATCAGCGCGATGATCTTCATCGGGTCGATCGGCGGATTCTTGACGAAGTGGAACTGGATCGCCGCCTCGCTCGCGTCGACCTTCTGCACGCCCAGCGGCTTGGCGGCGAGCCTCAGGTGGTGGCTGTCGATCAGCGTCTTGACCGGCTGCGGCGGCAGGCCGAAGCGGTCGATCAGCTCCTCGGTGAGCGCGTCGATCTCGCCGGCGCTCTCGCAGGTCGCCAGCCGCTTGTACAGCGACAGCCGCTCGTGCACGTCCGGGCAGTAGCCCTCGGGCAGCAGCGCCGGGCTGTGCAGGTTGATCTCGGTGGTGACGCCCAAGGGCGCGTCGAGGTCGGGCGTCTTGCCTTTCTTCAAGTCGCGCACCGCCTGCTTGAGCATCTCGGTGAACAGCGTGAAGCCGACCTCGTGCATCTCGCCCGACTGGCCCTCGCCGAGCACCTCGCCGGCGCCGCGGATCTCGAGGTCGTGCATCGCGAGGTAGAAGCCCGAGCCGAGCTCCTCGGACGCCTGGATCGCCTCCAGCCGCTTTTGCGCGTCGCGCGTCATGCCGTCGCCGGTCAGGAGGTAAGCGTAGGCCTGGTGGTGCGAGCGGCCGACGCGGCCCCTGAGCTGGTGCAGCTGCGCGAGGCCGAACTTGTCGGCGCGGTTGATCAGGATGGTGTTGGCGTTCGGCACGTCGATGCCGGTCTCGATGATGGTCGAGCACAAGAGGAGGTTGAAGCGCTGCTGCACGAAGTCGCGCATCACCTGTTCGAGTTCGCGTTCGCGCAGCTGGCCGTGCGCGACGCCGATGCGCGCCTCGGGGATCAGCTCGGCCAACCTTTCGCGCATGTTCTCGATGGTGTCGACCTCGTTGTGCAGGAAGAACACCTGGCCGCCGCGCTTCAGCTCCCGGAGCACCGCCTCGCGCACGATGCCGTTGCGCAGCGGGCTGACGAAGGTCTTGACCGCCAGGCGGCGACTCGGCGCGGTGGTGATCGCCGAGAAGTCGCGCAGGCCCTCGAGCGCCATCGACAGCGTGCGCGGGATCGGCGTCGCGGTCAGCGTCAGCACGTCGACGTTGGCGCGCAGCCGTTTGAGTTGTTCCTTCTGGCGCACGCCGAAGCGGTGCTCCTCGTCGATGATGACGAGGCCGAGGTTCTTGAACTGGATGTCCGGCTGCACCAGCTTGTGCGTGCCGATCACGATGTCGACCGTGCCCTCGGCCAGGCCTTCGAGCGCCGCCTTGGTTTCCTTGCCGCTCTTGAAACGCGACAGTTCGGCGATTTTCACCGGCCAGTCGGCGAAGCGGTCGGCGAAATTCTGGTAGTGCTGCTCGGCCAACAGCGTGGTCGGCACCAGCACCGCCACCTGCTTGCCGCCCATCACCGCGACGAAGGCGGCCCTGAGCGCGACCTCGGTCTTGCCGAAGCCGACGTCGCCGCACACCAGCCGGTCCATCGGACGGCCCGAGGTCATGTCGGCGATCACCGCCTCGATCGCGCCGGCCTGGTCGGGCGTCTCCTCGAAGCCGAAGCCCTCGGCGAAGGCCGCGTAGTCGTGTTCGTTCAGCGCGAACGCGTGGCCTTCGCGCGCGGCGCGCTGCGCGTACAGGTTGAGCAATTCGGCCGCGGTGTCGCGCGCCTTTTCCGCCGCCTTCTTCTTCGCCTTTTCCCACGCCGGGTTGCCGAGCTTGTGCAGGGGCGCCTGCTCCGGGTTGCCGCCGGCGTAGCGGCTGATCACGTGCAGCTGCGACACCGGCACGTAGAGCCGCGCGCCGTCGGCGTACTCGAGCTGCATCAGCTCGGTCTCGCCGTCGCCGAGGTCCATCGTCACCAGCCCCTGGTAGCGGCCGATGCCGTGGTCCTCGTGCACCACCGGGTCGCCGACCTTCACCTCGGCCAGGTCGCGCAGCATGGTGTCGGCGCCGGCCTTGGCGCGCGCGCGGCGGGTGTGGCTACGGGCGACATGCTGGTAGAGCTCGGCCTCGGTGATCACCGCGACCGCCGGCTTGGCCAGCGCGAAGCCGGAGAACAGCGGCGCGACGGTCAGCGCGAAGCGCGCGTCGCCGGCGAGGAAGTCGGCCCAGCCGTCGACCGGCGCGGGCGCGAGGCCGTTGTCGCGCAGGAAGGTCTGCAGCGTCTCGCGGCGGCCGAGGCTCTCGGCGCAGACCAGCACGCGGCCGGCGTAGCGGTCGACGAAGGCGGCGAGCTTGTGCAGCGGCGCCTCGGCGCGCCGCTCGACCGCCAGCTCGGGCAGCGGCAGCACGCCCGGCTCGGGCTCGCCGTCGGCCGGCAGCTCGACGCGCGCGTAGGGCTTGAGAAGTCCCATCAGCTCGTCGGCCTTCAGGAACAGCTCGGCCGGCGGCAAGGGCGGGCGCTCGTAGTCGGCGTGCGCCTGCTTGTGGCGGGCCACGGCGTCGAGCCAGAAGGTCTCGGCGGCGCCGAGCACGTCGCGGTGCAGCACCAGCCGGGCGTCGCGGCCGATGTAGTCGAACAGCGTCGCGGTGTGGTCGAAGAACAGCGGCAGGTAGTACTCGATGCCGGCCGGGAACAGCTTGGCCGAGACGTCCTTGTAGACGCGGCTCCGGGACGGGTCGCCCTCCATCCGCTCGCGGTAGTTCTTGCGGAAGGCGGTGACGCCGTCCTCGTCGCCCGGATACTCGCGCGCCGGCAGCAGGCGCACCTCGGGTACCGGGTAGAGCGTGCGCTGCGTGTCCGGGTCGAAGGTGCGCAGGCTCTCGATCTCGTCGTCGAACAGGTCGATGCGGTAGGGCAGCGTCGAGCCCATCGGGAACAGGTCGATCAGGCCGCCGCGGATCGAGAATTCGCCCGGCACCATCACCTGCGTCACGTGCTGGTAGCCGGACAGCACGAGATCGGCGCGCAGCTTGTCGGCGTCGAGCCGGCCCTTGAGCTTCAGGAAGAAGGTGCGGCCGGTCAGGTATTCGACCGGCGCCATGCGCGTCATCGCCGTCGTCACCGGCACGAGCACGACGTCGACCTCGCGTTGGCGGATTTGCCACAAGGTCGCCAGCCGCTCCGACACCAGGTCGGCGTGCGGCGAGAAGTGGTCGTAGGGCAGCGTCTCCCAGTCGGGCAGCAGCGCGACGCGCGCCGCGGGCGCGAAGAACGGCAGCTCGGCCTTCAGGCGTTGCGCGCCTTGCGCGTCGGCGGTCAGCACGACGAGCGGCGTCTTGCCGTCGATCAGCGACGCCAGCTGCGCGGCGTCGAGCCCGTCGGGCACCTTGCCAAGGCGGGTGCGCTGGCCGGCGGCGGGCAGGCGGGGGGTCAAATCCAGCATCGGAACTCGTTTTTAGGTGATTTGGCGGGGATTGCATTGCATTATACCGGCTGCGAACCGCCCGGCATGGACGGCGCGGCGCAGACGATTTATGCTTTTGTAATAAAAAAGGCGCCCGCCGGAACAGGCCGGGGCCGTTCCGTGCCGCGCGCCCAGGTCGCGCCGGTGACGACAAAGGACTGTGCGAGAGGCGATCAAGCGGTGAACGAAAACAAAGCCTGGCTATGCGGCCTGGGGCTGGCCGCCTATTTGGCGGCGCTGGCGATCTGGCCGGCGCCATTCGGGGCGGCCTACCCGGCGTCGCAGGTGTTGCATACCCATTTTCTGGCGCTCGGCGTGCTCGCGCTGTCGGCCTTGCGCCTGCCGTCGGCGTGGGTGTCGTGCTGGCCGCTCGCCGGCGGTCTGGCGGCGCTCGCGCTCGGCCAGGGCGCCGGCGCGCTGTGGGTCGTGCTGACCGGGTTCGCGACGGTCGGCGGTCTGCGTCTGGCCGGGATCCGGCGCGGCCGGTCCTGGTTCGAGTCGCCGCGCGAGTTGGCCGGCCTGATCGCCCGGCTCGCGCTCTACCCGGCGACGCTGGTCGCGCTCTTGCTCGGCGGCGTCGCGCTGTCGGTGGCCGGCGGCGGCGAGGCGCTGGCGCGCGGCCTGCTGGTGTGGGGCGCGGCCGGGCTCGCGTTGACGGTGTGCGTCGCGCTCGGCCTGGCGCGTGCGCCGGGGCGGCGCACGCGCTTCGAGCTCGCGCTTTTGGCGGTCGCGCAGTTGCTGTTGTGGGCGCTGCTGAAGGCCGACACCCACCACGCCTATTCGCTGCCCATGCAGGTGCTGCTCTTTCCCGTCGTGCTGTGGGGGGCGTTCCGCGCCGGCGTGATGGGGGCGGCAGCGCTGAGCCTGGTCGCGATCGTGCTGCCGGACGTACACCCGGCGGCGGGCGCGTTCGAGCCGCGCCTGACCACGCTGGCGCTCAACCTCGCCTTCGGCGCGGCGGCGCTGACCGTCGCCGTGCTGGTCGAGGGCTTCCAGCGCAGCGAGGCCGAGCTGCGCGCCTTTCGCGCCCGCTTCGAGTCGTTGCTCGACCACAGCCCCAACCTGATGACGATACGCTCGCTCGACGGCCGCTTCCTGATGGCCAACCGCGCGTTCGCGCAACTGTTCGGTCTTGCCGTTCCCCAGGTGATGGACAAGACCCTCGACGAGCTCTTTTTGCCGCACGAGGCGGCGAAGGTGCGCGAGCACGAGGCCGAGGTGTCCGCCTGCCTCGAGCCGCGCCAGTACGAGGAGGTCTACACCGTCGACGGCGCGCCGCGCGTGCTCTTGACCACGCGCTTCCCGCTGTTCGGCGCCGACGGCCGACTCGCCGGCCTCGGCAGCATCGCCACCGACGTATCCGACACCAAGTGGGAGGAACAGGCGCGGCGCGAGGCCGAGGAGAAGTACCGCGCGTTGGTCGAGCAGTCGCTGGTCGGCATCTTCATCCTGCAGGACGACAGGCTGGTGTACGCGAACCCGAAGTTGGCCGAGATGCTCGGCTACCCGGTCGCCGAGCTGGAGAACATGCCGATCGAGCGGCTGGTCGGGCCGTTCGAGCTCGCGCTGCTGAAAAAGCGCGACCCGCGCCGCGTGCGCAACCTCGGCGGCAACCTGCTGGCCAGCTGCCGAGCGATCCGCCGCGACGGCGGCCTCGTCGACGTCGAGATGCACAGCCGCCGCTTCGAGTACTGCGGTGCGCGCGCGACCATCGGCGTGGTGGTCGACGTGTCCGACCGCGTCGCGGCCGACGCCGAGCTGCAACTGGCGGCCAAGGTGTTCGAGAACTCGGCCGAGGGCATCCTGATCACCGACGCCGACGCCAACATCATCGCCGTCAACGCCGCCTTCACCCGCATCACCGGTTACGAGGCCGACGAGGCGATCGGCCGCGTGTCGCGCATGTTCCGCGACTGGGGCAGCGAGCAGAACATCGCGATGCTGCACGACCTGCAGACCATAGGCCACTGGCACGGCGAGATGATAGACCGGCGCAAGAGCGGCGAGCGCTACCCGGCCGAGCTGTCGATCTCGACGGTGCGCGACGCCTCGGGGCTGTTGACCCACTTCGTCGCGGTATTCTCCGACATCACCGCGCGCAAGCAGTCCGAAGACCGCTTGCAGTTCCTCGCCACCCACGACCCGCTGACCGGGCTGCCCAACCGCGCCGGCCTGATCGCGCGCGTCGACGAGGCGATCTTCCGCGCCGCCGGCGGCGCCGACGGGCCGGCGCTGATGTTCATCGACCTCGACCGCTTCAAGCTGATCAACGACTCCTTCGGCCACCAGGCCGGCGACGAGACGCTGCGCGAGACCACCGCGCGGCTGATCCGCATCACCGAGCGGCGCGGCTTCCTCGCCAGGCTCGGCGGCGACGAGTTCACGCTGCTGGTCGAGGGCGGCGGCGAGGAGCGCTTGGCCGAGCTGGCCGACGAGATCATCGCGACGCTGTCGCAGCCCTTGATGATCCAGGGACACGAGGTGTTCGTCACCGGCAGCATCGGCATCAGCGTGTTCCCCAACGACGGCACCGACGCGCAGACGCTGCTGAAGAACGCCGACGTCGCGATGTACCGCGCCAAGGAGGCCGGCAAGAACACCTACCAGTTCTTCGCCGCCGAGATGAACAGCCAGACCTTCGAGCGGCTGCTGATGGAGAACGGCCTGCGCATGGCGCTCGAGCGCGACGAGTTCGAGCTGCACTACCAGCCGCTGCTGGACGCGCAGACGCACGCGGTCGCCGCGGTCGAGGTGCTGATCCGCTGGCGCCATCCGCAGCTGGGCCTCGTGCCGCCGAACCGCTTCATCCCGCTGGCCGAGGAGACCGGCCTGATCCGCAATATCGGCCACTGGGTGCTCGAGTCGGCCTGCCGCCAGCTCAAGGACTGGGACCGCGCCGGGCTGCGGGTGCCGCGCGTCGCGGTCAACCTGTCGGCGCGCCAGTTCGAGCAGGCGACGCTGGTGCAGCAGGTGCGCGAGGTGCTGACGTCGGCCGAGCTGTCGGCCGACCGGCTCGAGCTCGAGATCACCGAGAGCACGCTGATGAAGAACCCGGTCGAGGCGGCCGCCTTCCTCTACGAGCTCAAGGACCTGGGCGTGAAGCTGGCGATCGACGACTTCGGCACCGGCTACTCGTCGCTGTCCTACCTGATGCGCTTCCCGCTCGACACGCTGAAGATCGACCGCTCCTTCGTCGACGGCCTGCCCGAGGACGACGACAGCCTGACCATCATCGAGGCCATCCTCGCGATGGCGAAGAAGCGCGGCTTCGAGGTGGTCGCCGAGGGCGTCGAGACCGAGTCGCAAAGCCGCTTCCTCAGCGGCAAGGGCTGCTCGCTGCTGCAGGGCTATCTGTTCTGCCGGCCGCTGCCGGCCGCCGACTTCGAGCGCTTCGCGCGCGCCTGGCAGGGGCGCGCCTCGCTGTACGAGCCCTTGATGCTCGCCTGACGCCGGCCAGCCGGGCCGCGCTCGGCTACAATGGCGGCCCTATCTTTTTGCGGAGTGCGCGTCGTGAGCAACAAACGGCTGATCCACGGTTTCCACGCGGTCAACGCGCGTCTGTGGCAAAACCCCAAGAGCCTGGTCGAAATCTACCTCGCCAAGGGCCGCGACGACGCGCGCGTGCGCGCGGTGCTCGACAAGGCCGGCGCCGAGTCGGTCAAGCTGGTGATGGTCGAGCCCGAGCGCCTCGACGCGATGACCAGCCGCGCGCGCCACCAGGGCGTCGCCGCGGTGATCGACGCCAGCAAGAGTTACGTGTCGCTCGAGGACGTGCTCGAGAACCTGTCCGAGCCGCCGCTGCTCTTGATCCTCGACGGCGTGACCGACCCGCACAACCTCGGCGCCTGCCTGCGCGTCGCCGACGCGATGGGCGCGCACGCGGTGATCGCGCCCAAGGACCGCTCGGCCGGCCTGAACGCCACCGTGTCCAAGGTCGCCTGCGGCGCGGCCGAGGTGGTGCCCTACATCACCGTCACCAACCTCGCGCGCACGCTGCGCGAGCTGAAGGACGACGGCGTGTGGATCGCCGGCACCGAGATGGAGGCCGACACCGACCTGTTCCACGTCGACGCGGCCGGCCCGCTCGCCTGGGTGATGGGCTCGGAAGGCGAGGGCATGCGCCGCCTGACGCGCGAGCACTGCGACGTGCTGGTGTCGATCCCGATGTTCGGCACGGTCGAGAGCCTCAACGTGTCGGTGTCGGCCGGCATGGTGCTCGCCGAAAGCCGCCGCCAGCGCGTGCGCGCCGCCGAAGCGCGCTGAGCCTCGGCCAACCTTGGTGCCTTCCGCCGCCCGGCCGTTCGCGACCGGGCGGCGTCGTTTCCGGAACTCGTGGCCGGTTCGCCGGTCTTTTCTTGTACCCTGTAGGGGTATATAGTGAAACCGAAATCCGATCAGGAGCCGATATGCACCGCCGCCGTTTTCTGACCTTGGCCGCCCTCGCGTCGGCGCTGCCGCTGGCCGCCCGCGCCGCGGTCGACCACGCCGCGATGGGGCACGGCCCCGCACCCGCCGACCCGCACGCCGGCATGGACCACGCCGGCCATCACGGCGCGGCGCCCGCCGCGCGCAGCGCGCCGGCGGTCGCGCTGCCCGAGGGCGCGCCCCTGCCGGCGCTCGCGCCGCTCGCGAACCGTTCGCGGCAAGCGGGCCGTTTCGTCGGCGAGCTGGTCGCCGCGCCGGCGCGCGTGGGTCTGGCCGCCGACGGCCGCTCGACCGAGGTGTGGGCCTACAACGGCAGCTTGCCCGGCCCGCTGATCGAGGTGTACGAGGGCGACACGGTCGAGATCGACTTCGTCAACCGCCTGCCGCAGCCGACCACGATCCACTGGCACGGCCTGCCGGTGCCGGCCGAGCAGGACGGCCACCCGATGCACCCGGTGGCGCCCGGCGAGCGCCGCCGCTACCGCTTCACGCTGCCGGCGGATTCGGCCGGCAGCTACTGGTACCACCCGCATCCGCACGGCCACACCGCCGAGCAGGTGTTCCGCGGCCTTGCCGGCGCCTTCGTCGTCAAAAGCCGGCGCGACCCGCTCGGCCAACTGCGCGACGTGCCGCTGCTGCTGTCCGACCTGAGGCTGGACGAGCACGCGGCGATTCCGCCGAACACGCCGGCCGACTGGATGGACGGCCGCGAGGGCGACTACGTGCTCGTCAACGGCGCGCTGCGCCCAGTGCTGACGCTGGCCGACGGCGAGCGCGTGCGGCTGCGCGTGTGGAACGCGACCAGCGCGCGCGTGCTCAGGCTCGCGCTGCCGGGCTACGAGGCGTGGCGTGTCGGCAGCGACGGCGGCCTGATCGAGGCGCCGCGCCGCGAGGCCGAGATCGTGCTGTCGCCGGGCGAGCGCGCCGAGTGGGTCGTCACCGGCCGCGCGCAGCCGGGCGCGCTCGTCGCGCTGCCGTACCGGCGCGGCAAGATGATGAGCGCCGAGGTCGACGAGACGCTGACGCTGGCGACTATCGCGTCCGCCGCACGCGTCGCGAGCACGCCCCTGCCGCGTCGCCTGCGCCGCATCGCGCCGTTGCCGGCGCCGGCGGTGCGCCGCCAGATCGTGCTCGAGGAAAACATGGCCGACCCGAAGGCGATGTTCACCCTCAACGGCCGCGTGTACGACATGGCGCGCGCCGATTTCGTCGGCCGCGTCGGCCAGGTCGAGGAGTGGGAGGTCGTCAACCGCGCCGACATGGACCACCCCTTCCACCTGCACGGCACCCAGTTCCAGGTGCTCGCGCGCCACGACGGGCGCGGCTGGCGCGACGAACCGTACCGCGCCTGGCGCGACGTCGTGAGCTTGCCGGCCGGGCAGTCGGTCCGGCTGCGCTTCGTCCAGGCGCTGCCCGGCATGCGGATGTTCCACTGCCACATCCTCGAGCACGAGGAGCAGGGCATGATGGGGCAGATCGACGTGCGCGGCTGACGACGTCAAAACGACAGGATGAAAGGAGGGTGCGATGGGAGACTGTTGCCACGAGTCGGCCGGCGACGGCCGGACCGTCGTCCAGCCGGACAAGGAAGCGCTGTTGAAGCGCCTGTCGCGCATCGAGGGTCAGGTGCGCGGCATCGGCGGCATGATCGACGCCGACCGCTACTGCGTCGACGTGCTGACGCAGATCGCAGCCGCCAAGTCGGCGCTCGACGCGGTCGCGCTGCAGTTGCTGGAAAACCACGTCAAGGGCTGCGTCGCCCGCGCGATCGTCGACGGCGACGCCGAGGCGCGCATCGACGAACTGATCGGCGTGGTGCGCAAGATCCGCTGACGCCGACGGGAGGCAAGATGAAGACGACCGTCGCCCTGGTTCTGGCCGCGCTGCCGGCGCTCGCCGGCGCCGCGCCGATCCCGTTCGCGCAGTACATCAAGATCTTCACCGGCATGGCCGAGGCCGAGGTGATCGACATCGCCGGGTCGCCCGACTACCGCAGCGACGGCCCGACAACGATGACGCGCCGCCCCGACGGCAGCCGCGTCTACAGCCGGCGCTACACGCTGAGCTGGCGGGCCGGCGGCGTCACGCCGTACACGACCCACATCGTGTTCCGCGACGGCGTGGTCGAGGAGATCCGGCGCGACAAGCAATTCTGACGCTCGGCCAAGGTTGGCCGAGCGGCCTGACACGGGAGGAAACAGCATGGAAAAAGTGGTGCTCAAGGTGGCCGGCATGAGCTGCGGCGGCTGCGTCGACAGCGTGAAGGCGGCGCTGCTGGCGCTGCCGGGCGTGCGCTCGGTCGAGGTCGAACTGGCCGAGGGGCGCGTCGTCGTCGAGCGCGACACCGGCCTGCCGGCGCTCGAGACGCTGGCCGAGGCGATCGGCGACGCCGGCTTCGACGTGATCGGCTGACGCACGGGCTGGAACGTCACCGCCGCCGGCCGCGTCGCGGTTTGCCCGCTGCGCCGTTTTTGCGTAGAATGCTGCGGTTTCAACCCTTGCCTTTCGCAACGCATGGCGAAAGGCTTTACAGCCACAAGGAGTTCCCATGCGGCATTACGAGATCGTATTCATCGTCCATCCGGACCAGAGCGAGCAAGTGTCGGCCATGATCGAGCGCTACAAAGGCATGGTGCTCGGCCAGGAAGGCAAAATCCACCGTCTGGAAGACTGGGGCCGCCGTCAACTGGCTTACCCGATCCAGAAGCTGCACAAGGCTCACTACGTTCTGATGAACGTCGAGTGCACCCCGGAAACCGTGGAAGAAATCGAGCACGCCTTCAAGTTCAACGACGCCGTGCTGCGCCACCTGACCATCAAGCTGGATCGCGCCGTGACCGAACCGTCCCCGATGATGAAGGACGAGAAGGCCAAGAACCTGCTCGACCCGCAGCCGGCTGGTGAGGCCGAGGCCGCCTAAGGCAGGTTTTGCTCAATCGTCTGCAGCTGACCGCCACGGTCGAGCGCGAAGCCGAACTGCGCTACACCCCCGCCGGCCTGCCGGTGCTGGAGATGTGGCTCAAACACCAGTCCCGGCAACGCGAAGCGGATCTGGAACGCGACGTCGCCTGTGAAATCCAGGCGGTGCTGATCGGCAAGGAAGCTCCCAGGTGGAGCGGCAAACTGGCCGGACAGCAGATCGCGGCGAGCGGATTCCTCGCCCAGCGCAGCCTGCGTAATCCGCGGTTGGTTCTGCACATCGAACACGTTGAATTCGTAAAAGGTTAAGAGACAAATGGCTCGTCAACTCTTCAAGCGCAAGAAGTTCTGCCGCTTCACGGCAGAAGGCATCAAAGAAGTCGATTACAAATCGGTCGACCTGCTGAAGGATTTCATTGCCGAAAACGGCAAGATCATCCCGGCCCGCATCACCGGCACCAAAGCCCGCTACCAGCGTCAGCTGTCGACCGCGATCAAGCGCGCTCGCTTCCTGGCCCTGATGCCGTACACCGACCAGCACTAAGCCAGGAGACCACAAGATGCAAATCATTCTGCTCGAAAAAGTGGCCAACCTGGGCCAGCTGGGCGACGTCGTCAAGGTGAAGGACGGCTACGCCCGTAACTTCCTGATCCCGCAAGGCAAGGCCAAGCGCGCCACCGCCGCCAACCTGGAAGCCTTCGAAGCGCGCCGCGCCGAGCTGGAAGCCAAGCAGGCCGAGATCCTGGCCGACGCGCAAGCGCGCGCCGCCAAGCTCGAAGGCGCCGTGATCACCATCGCGCAGAAAGCCGGTGTCGACGGCCGTCTGTTCGGCTCGGTGACCAACGCCGACATCGCCGAAGCCATCGTCGCTTCCGGCGTCGAAGTGAAGCGTTCCGAAGTTCGCCTGCCGAACGGTCCGTTCAAGACCACCGGCGAGTTCGACCTCGAGATCGCGCTGCACCACGACGTCGTCGTGGCGGTCAAGGTGCAGGTGACCCCGGAAGCCTGATCGCTTTCGCGTCCCGCATCACGAAAAAGCCGACGGTTCGCCGTCGGCTTTTTTGCGCGCGTTTCAGGTGGCGGCGCGGTGGGCGGTGTGCAGCATCCTGTCGTCGACGTGGTTCAGCGTGGCGACGATCTGGCCGGGCTCGGCCAGCGCCGGCGCCATCGTCCAGCGCCGGAAGCGGTCGTTGCCGATGCGCACCGCGCCGGTGTGGCTCGCGGTGTCGCCGTCGACCAGCGGGTCGGGGTCGAAGAAGCCGATCTGCCGGCGCAGGCGCAGCAGCTCGGCCGGTTCGCCGGTCAGGAACAGCCAGCCCGAGTCCGGCTCGATGCGGTAGAGGCCGGCGTAGGCCGCCAGGCTCTGCGGCCGGTCTTGTTCGGGGCGCAGCGTGATCGAGTACATGTATACGTCGCGGCCGAGACGTTGGCCGAGCATCTGCTGTACGCGCCTGAGGTTGGCGGTCATCGCCGGGCACACGCCGCTGCACTGCACGTACATCATGTTGATCGCGACGACCTTGTCGCGGACCAGGTCGTCGTAGAAGCGGTAGGCGCGGCCGTCGTGCGCGAGCACGGTGGTGTTGGGCAGCAAGGCGTCGCCGTCGCCGGTTGCGGTCGCCGCGCTGCGGGGCGGGGCCGCGCGCCAGGTCAGAAGGCCGAGGGCGGCGGCGCCCGCGCCCAGCAGCAGGTTTCTGCGCGTGTTCATGGTCGGTCTCCTCAGGCCTTGACGATATCCCAGCGCACCATCATCGCGTGGTCTTCGTGGATCACGTTGTGGCAGTGCATCACGTACTTGCCGACGAAGTCGCGAAAGCGCAGGAACACCCGCAGCGACATGCCCGGCTCGAGCACGTACACATCCTTGCGGCCCTGCTCGTGCGCCTCCAGCGGCGCGCTCTTGCTGCCGGCGGTCTTGCCCACGATGATGCCCTCCTCGAAGTGGATGTGGATCGGGTGCAGCCAGCCGCCCGAGTTGTTCACCAGTTCCCAGATCTCGTAGCCGCCCTCGGTGATGATGGCGCGCGGCGTGTGCACGTCGACCAGCTGGTCGTTGACCACCCACAGCCCGCCCTTGCGGTCGAACTCCCAGCGGCGCACGCGCGCGTTCTTGAGTTCGGCGGCGCTCGGCAGGCGGACCGGGCGCAGCTTGGCCGGCACGCGGCTCGTGTCGGTCGCGCCGCGGTTGACGACGAACTTCAGCACCCGCGTGCCCGGCGTGACCAGCTTGTCGGGCTTGCGCGTGTCGTCCTGGCGCAGCCGGTTGACGAGGTAGAGCTCGGTGCCGATCGGGTATTTCGAGAAGTCGACCACGATGTCGGCGCGCACGGCGACGCCGAGGCGCGCCTTGGTCTGGCCGGTCAGCGGCGCCGGCAGCAGGTTGCCGTCGTTGGCGATCAGCGTGAAGGACTCGACCTTGTCGCGGGCGGTGACGAGGTAGAACTCGTAGTTGCGGCTCGGCCCGCTGTTCAGCAGCCGGAAGCGGTATTTGCGCGCCGCGACGCGCAGCACCGGCTCGATCTTGCCGTTGACGATGATCTTGTCGCCTAGCGTGCCTTCGGGGCTGAGCTGGTCGAACACGAGGCGGCCGTTCTTGTCGAAGCGCCGGTCGGCGAAGTTCAGCGGATAGTCGTAGGGGTGGCTGGGCAGCCGCAGCGCGGCCGGGTTCGGGTCGTTCTCGTCGCCGCTGTCGAGGTGGTCGTACAGCAGGTAGAAGCCGGCCAGGCCCCGGTAGACGTTGGGCGCGGTGAAGTCGAGCGTGTGGTCGTGGTAGAACAGCGTGCCCAGCGCCTCGCGCCAGTCGCCGATGATATTGCCGTTCGCGTCGCGCGCGGCGAAGGCCGGGTCGCCGAGTCCGCGGCGCTGCTCGTCGTAGCCGGCGTAGACGTTGGGGTAGAAATGGTCCTTGAAGCGCCCCGGCTCGGTCAGCGTCGGGCCGGCCTTGAGCGGGCTGAAGTAGTCGCCCGGAAAGCCGTCGCTTTCCGACGGGGTGTGCAGATTGTGCAGGTGGACCGAGATCTCCGGCGTGCCGAAGCCGACATGGTCCTGCGGCAGCGCGTTGTGGAAGCGGCACATGACCGAGTGGCCGTAGCGGGCGAACACGACCGGCGCGGCCGACGTGCTGTCCGGGTGGTGAGCGTCTTCGTAGCACCACAGCGGCTGCGGCGGATAAGCCGGATGGAACACCCAGTCCGGTCGTTCGACGGCGCGCAGCTCGTAGTTCTCGTGCGCGACGCTGTTCGTCATTTCGGCGTAGCGCTGGTGCGGGTTGCGGCCGCATTCGCCGCCGGCGACGTTGGCCGTCTCGGTGCAGTCCGGCGTCAGCGTGCTGACGTGGGGCAGCGGCACGATCGCGTCGGGCAGGTACTGGACCCAGGGCGTCGTCGGCGGGCTCGGGTCCGAACCGCTAGAGCCGCTCGAATCGTCGCTGCCGTTCTTGGCCGCGCTGTGGCTGGCGCCGAGGATCAGCGGTGCGGCCAGCGCCGCGCCGCCTGCACCGAGAAAGCGGCGCCGCGCCGGACTCTCGGGATGCTCGCCGGCCCCGCGTGCTATGCCGTCGTGCATGCCGTTCGTTGTTGTTTTCTCCTTCATGATTATCTCCCTGTCCCCCTTTGGTCTGGCTCGGCATGCTGATGCGTTGTCATGGTTCTTGATGCCGTCGGTTGGCGCGACAAGGTCGGCCGAGGCTGATTTGCAAATATTTGTGCAGACAGAATTAATTGAATGTTAGACGGGCATGCGGAGTTTTCAGGCGTCGATCAGCCCGCTATGCAACATTTTGTAAAACGGCGCAGAAAGAAGAAAAACAGGCAGAAAAGCGCGGTACCGAGAAAGCAAGCCTTGTGCGCAGCGAACGGCCCTGGCGGCTTCACTCTATCGATTGCTGTCGCTCGATCAGCAGCAGGAAGAGGGCGCAGATCAGCGCCAGCCACAGGAACTGGCGCTGGCTGGCTTCCAGCAGCGTCATGCCGAGCGCCTGCCGGCGCTCGACGGCCAGCGCCGCGCCGCTGATCGCGAGGCTGGCGGCGACCTTGCCCATGATCAGCCGCGTGCGGTAGCCGTGGCTGTAGAAGTCGCCGGAGAGGTTGCGGAACATCCTGATCGACAGCGGGATGATGACGAAGACCGCGAAGCAGGACTGCAGCACGATGGGCAGCGCGTAGAGCCAGCGCGGCTCGGACGGCAACCAGGCGAGCATCAGGCAGCCCGCGCCCATCGCGGCGACGCCGCCCGTCATCCAGCCCTTTAGCCGTCCGGCCGGGTCGCTCTTTTTCTGGAACAGCCAGTAGCTGGCGTAGGCCGACAGGTTGAACAGCGTCAAGAGGCCGCCGATCGCCCACCACGACAGTCCGAGGCCGCGCCCGAGCAGCGGCGCGGTGTAGTGGAATTCGACGATCACCAGGTAGAAGAAAAAGCTCAGCAGGCCGCCGACGACGAAGGGCCGGTCGGCGAGCACGCGCGGGTCCAGCCAGGGGCGCTCTTGCCGCCGCTCGCGCAGGTAGTAGAGCGTCAGGCCGAGCAGCGCGAGCAGCGGCAGCAGCGACAGCAGCTCGTGCGCGTACAGGTCGACCCAGGCGAAACCCTGCAGCATCAGTTCGATCGCGACGACGGCGACGGCGAAGGCGAGCGCCGTCGCCGGCGAATGGCCGCGCGCGCCTTCGGCCGACGCCGGTTCGCGCGGCAGCGCGCGCCAGGCCGTCCACCACAGCAGCGCGCCGAGCGCCGCCATCTGCACGAACAGCGCACGGTGGCCGAACCATTCGCCGAGCAGGGCGGTCGACAGCGGCGCGAACACCGGCACCAGCAGGATGCCGTGCGACATCCACATCACGCCGGTCAGCCGCTTGTCGGGTGGCAGGAACAGGTTGCACATCAGCCTTGAGGACAGGAACAGGCCGCCGCCGCCGAGTCCCTGCAGGAAGCGCGCGGCACAGAACGACGCCAACCCGTCGCTCGCCGCGCACAGCAGCGAGGCGGCGACGTAGACCGCCGTCGAGACCAGCAGGTAGCGCCGGTAGCCGAAGCGCCCGGTCGCCCACTGGTGCTTGAAGATCGCCGCGATGCAGGCGACCGTGTAGACGGTCGACGCGAGCGCGAACTCGGCCGGCGTCAGGCCGAGGCCGACGCTCAGGCTGTGCGCGCCGAAGGCGTAAGCCTGCACGCCGAAGAACTCGACGCCGGCGCACAGCAGGATCAGCGGGTAGAGCCGGCCGCGCGGGTAAAGGTCGGCGCCGGGGGGCGGGGAAAGGGTCATGCGCAAAGCATGGCCGAGCCGGCGGGGCGCCGCAAGCCGCCGTCGCGCTTGCCGCGCGCACGACGCGCGACCAGAATGCGGGCATTCCGTCCATGCCGACCGCCATGACCCCCACCGACCCCGCCGCCGACAATCTGCCCGACCGCGCCCGCCTTCCGGTCTGGCGCGGGCCTGGCGACTGGGCCGACGACGCGCTGATCGCGGAGGTGCCGGTCGCGCTGGTCTACAACGGCGTCGCGCACGCGGTGATGATGGCGACGCCGACCGAACTCGAGCTGTTCGCGCTCGGCTTTTCGCTGTCGGAGGGCATCGCCGCCTGCCCGGCCAACGTCTACGACGTCGAGATCGTGGCGGTCGCCGGCGGTGTCGAGGCGCGTATCGAACTGGCCGCCGCCGACTTCATGGCGCTTAAGGCGCGCCGCCGCCAGCTCGCCGGACGCACCGGCTGCGGCCTGTGCGGCGTCGAACGGTTGGCCGAGGTGCTGCGGCCGCTGCCGCCGTTGCCGTTCAGCGCGACGCTGTCGCTCGACGCGCTGCAGGCGGGCCTGGCCGCGCTGGCGGCGGCGCAGCCCTTGAACGCGGCGACCGGCGCCGCGCACGCCGCCGCGTGGCTGGCGCCCGACGGCGCGCTCGAAGCGGTGTTCGAGGACGTCGGTCGCCACGTCGCGCTCGACAAGCTGCTCGGCTGGCGCGCCCGCGGCGGCGCCCGGGCCGGCGCGGCGCTGGTCACCAGCCGCGCCAGCTACGAGATGGCGCACAAGGCGGCCTGCTGCGGCGTCGAGATCCTCGCCGCGGTGTCGGCGCCGACCGCGCTCGCGGTCGAGCTGGCCGGGCGGCTCGGACTGACGCTGATCGGCTTCGCGCGGCCGGGGCGCGCCAACGTCTACACCCATTCCAGCCGTGTGGCCGGGCCACGCTGAGCCCGCGTCCGTCATGGCGCGCGCGCCGAGCGGGCGCGGCGCGCCGACGATGGCCAATCCTCCCTTGCTTTTGGGACGAAGATAGGGTCAGAATCGTCGTTCGACATTTTTATAACCATTGCACAAGAAGCAAGCATGGCACTCATCGTACAAAAATACGGCGGCACGTCCATGGGCACCACGGAGCGCATCAAGAACGTGGCCCGGCGTATCGCCAAATGGAAGGCGCAGGGTCATGACGTGGTGGTCGCCGTTTCCGCCATGAGCGGCGAAACCAACCGCCTGATCGCGCTGGCCAAAGAGATCCAAGACTATCCCGACCCCCGCGAACTCGACGTGATCATCTCCACCGGCGAACAGGTCACCATCGGCCTGTTGGCGATGGCGCTGAAGGAGATCGGCGTCGACGCCAAGAGCTACACCGGCTGGCAGGTCAAGGTCACCACCGATTCGTCGTTCAACAAGGCCCGTATCCAGAGCATCGACGAGGACGCGATGCGCGCCGACCTCGCCGAGGGCCGCGTCGTCATCGTCGCCGGCTTCCAGGGTGTCGACGAGGCCAACAACATCACCACCCTCGGCCGTGGCGGTTCGGACACCTCGGCGGTGGCGCTCGCCGCCGCGCTCAAGGCCGACGAATGCCAGATCTACACCGACGTCGACGGCGTCTACACCACCGACCCGCGCGTGGTGCCGGAAGCCCGCCGCCTCAAGACCATCACCTTCGAGGAGATGATCGAGATGGCGAGCCTGGGCTCCAAGGTGCTGCAGATCCGCTCGGTGGAATTCGCCGGCAAGTACAAGGTGCGCCTGCGCGTGCTCTCCAGTTTCGAGGAGGAAGGCGAAGGCACCCTGATCACGTTCGAGGAAGATGAAAACATGGAAAAAGCCGTCGTCGCCGGCATCGCGTTTGACCGCAACGAAGCCCGTATCAACGTAAAAGGCGTGCCGGACCGTCCGGGCATCGCCTACCAGATCCTCGGCCCGATCGCCGACGCGAACATCGAAGTCGACATGATCATCCAGAACGTCGGCGAGAACGGCACCACCGACTTCTCGTTCACCGTGCCGCGCGGCGAAGCCAACCGCGCGCTGGCCATCCTGCGCGAGATGCAGACCCACGTCGGCGCCGCCAAGATCGAGTCGGACGACAAGATCGCCAAGATCTCGATCGTCGGCGTCGGCATGCGCTCGCACACCGGCATCGCGTCGACGATGTTCCGCACGCTGGCCGAAGAGGGCATCAACATCCAGATGATCTCGACCTCCGAGATCAAGGTGTCGGTGCTGATCGACGAGAAATACCTGGAACTGGCCGTTCGCGTGCTGCACAAGGCGTTCGGTCTCGATCAGGCAGCTTGAAGCGCTTGACATGAGGCGCCGGGCTATTTAATATTGGCGCCTCTGTTGCGGAGAAATGGCCGAGTGGTCGAAGGCACTTCCCTGCTAAGGAAGCATACGGGCTTAAACCTGTATCGAGGGTTCGAATCCCTCTTTCTCCGCCACAACAGCGCACCCGTAGCTCAGTTGGATAGAGTATCTGGCTACGAACCAGAGGGTCGGGCGTTCGAATCGCTCCGGGTGCGCCACACAGTCCCTATAGTTTAGCGGTTAGAACACCGCCCTTTCACGGCGGTAGCCGGGGTTCGATTCCCCGTGGGGACGCCAGTTTCAACGAAAAAGCCAGCGCTCAGCGCTGGCTTTTTTGCGTTTTTGCTCCGGCGCTTCCTGCGCGCTCGCGGCCGCGAACCCGTCCGGGCCCGCAGCCGCGCCGCCGGCCTCAGAACACCTGCCGGCCGCCGCGCCACACCGACTGCACCACCGGCAGGCCGCCGACGCGGCGTACGCGCACCACGTCGGCGCGGTAGCCGGCGGCGAGCGTGCCGCGGTCGGCGAGGCCGACGGCGCGCGCCGGCCGCGCCGAGACGGTCGCCACCGCCTTCGCGAGGCTCCAGCCGGCCTGTTCGGTCAGGAGGTAGGCCGCGTGCAGCAGGCTGGCCGGCACGTAGTCGGACGACAGGATGTCGAGCAGGTCGGCGCGCGCCAGTTCGACCGCCGCGACGTTGCCCGAGTGCGAGCCGCCGCGCACCACGTTCGGCGCGCCCATCACCGTATAAAGCCTGGCCGCGCGCGCCGCGCGCGCCGCCTCCAGCGTGGTCGGGAATTCCGAGATCGCGACGCCGTCGCGCACCGCGACGGCGATGTGCGCCGCGTCGGTGTCGTCGTGGCTGGCCAGCGCGATGCCGCGCGCGTGGGCGAGCTCGACCACCGCCTGCTGGTGTCTGGCCGAGTATTCGGCCTGCAGCGCGCGCCGCTCGTCGACGGCGGCGAGGAAGGTGTCGTCGTTCCACGCGACCTGCTTCTTCGCGTAGTACTTCTTGTACTGATCGAGGTCGCGGTACTGGCGCTGGCCCGGCGTGTGGTCCATCACCGAGATCAGCTTGACCGCCGGGTGGTCGATCAGCGGCGCAAGCTCGGCCAACAAGCCGGGGTAGGCGAGCTCGCAGCGCAGGTGGAAGAAGTGTTCGGCGCGCAGCACGTCCTGCGCCTGCGCCGCGTCGATCGCGGCGAACGAGCTGTGCAGGGTGTCGAGCCGCACGCTCTCGCCCTCGAGGTCGCCGACCGACAGCGCGTCGAATACGGTGGTGATGCCGGCCGCGGCGCATTGCGCGTCGTGCACGATCACCGCCGGCAGGCTCGGCCACAACGCGCCGTTGCGCGGCATCAGGTGCTTTTCGAGGTTGTCGGTGTGGATCTCGACCAGGCCGGGCAACAGGTCGTCGCCGCCGCAGTCGATCGCGCCGTCGGGCTGGCCCGAGCCCGCGCGAATCTCGGCGATCAAGCCGCCGTCGATCACCAGCGTGCCGCATTCGATCACGTCGTGTTCCAGCACGATGCGGGCGTTGCAGAGGGTCAGGGTGTTCATGTTGCGATTTCCTTGGTGTGGCGCCGCGCGAGCGGCACGGTGAACAGTCGGTCGGCGATCGCGTCGCGCGTCGCCTCGTCGTGGAAGATGCCGACGAGCGCGGCGCCGCGCGCCTTCGCTTCGCGCATCAGTTCGACCACCACCGCGCGGTTGGCGGCGTCGAGCGAGGCGGTCGGCTCGTCCAGGAGCAGCACCGGGCGTGGCGCGACCAGCCCGCGCGCGATGTTGACGCGCTGCTGTTCGCCGCCGGAGAAGGTCGCCGGCGGCAGGTTCCACAGCCGCTCGGCGATGTTGAGCCTTTCGAGCAGCGCGCCGGCCCGCTCGCGAGCCGTCTCGCGCTCCTCGCCCTGTTCGATCAGCGGTTCGGCGACGATGTCGAGCGCCGACACGCGCGGGATCACGCGCAGGAACTGGCTGACGTAGCCGAGCGTGTCGCGCCGCACCGCGACGATCTCGTGCGGCGCCGCGCGCGCCATGTCGATCCAGCGGCCGTGGCGAAGGATATTGAGCGTGCCGTGTTGCACCAGATAGTTCGCGTACAGCGCCTTCAGCAGCGTGCTCTTGCCGGCGCCCGACGGGCCGGTGAGCGCGACGCATTCGCCGGCGTGTACCTCGAGCGACACGTCGGCGAGCACCGGCAGTTCGAGGCCGTCCTGCTGGTGCAGCACGAAGGTTTTCGACAGCTGCCGGGCGGCTATCAGTAGGGTCATGACGGTTTCCTTATGCCTGGACGATCGACGACACCAAAAGCTGCGTGTACGGATGCTGCGGGTCGTCGAGGATCTGGTCGGTCAGGCCGGCCTCGACCACGCGGCCTTGCTGCATCACCAGCGTGCGGTGCGCCAGCAGCCGCGCGACGCCCAGGTCGTGCGTGACCATGATCACCGCGACGCCCGACTCGTGGACGAGGCGGCGCAGCAGGTCCAGAAACCGCGCCTGCACCGACACGTCGAGGCCGCCGGTCGGCTCGTCCATGAACACGAGGCGGGGGCGGGTCACCAGGTTGCGCGCGATCTGCAGCCGCTGTTGCATGCCGCCGGAAAAGCGCGACGGCGGATCGTCGAGCCGTTCGGCGCCGATCTCGACCTTTTCCAGCCATTCGGCGGCGGTCGCGCGCAGCTGGCCGTAGTGACGGTGGCCGAGCGCCATCAGCCGTTCGCTGACGTTGGCGCCGGCCGACACGCCCATGCGCAGCCCGTCGCGCGCGTGCTGGGTGACGAAGCCCCACTCGGTGCGCGCCAGCCGGCGCCGCTCGGCCTCGGCCAACGTGCTCAGTTCGTGCCAGTCGCCGTTCGCATCGCGGAACGTCACCTCGCCCTCGTCGGCGGCGAGCCGGCCGGCGAGCGTCGCGAGCAGTGTCGACTTGCCCGAGCCCGACTCGCCGACGATGCACAGCACCTCGCCCTCGTACAGTTCGAAGTTCACGTCGCGACAGCCGTAGCGGTCGCCATAGCGCTTGGCGAGCTGCTTCACTTGCAGGATCGGTTTCATCGCGCATCCTCCCGGCGGCTGGTGCAGTAGTCGGTGTCCGAGCAGACGAACATCCGGCTGCCGGCGTCGTCGGTGACGATTTCGTCCAGATACGAGTCGTGCGAGCCGCACAGCGCGCACGACGTGTCCCAGGCCTGTATCTCGAACGGGTGGTCGTCGAAGGCGAGGCTGTCGACGTCGGTGTACGGCGGGATCGCGTACAGCCGCTTTTCGCGGCCGGCGCCGAACAGCAGCAGCGCCGGGCTCTGGTGCAGCTTGGGGTTGTCGAACTTCGGGATCGGCGACGGCGACGCCAGATACCTGCCGTTGACGCGCACCGGGTAGTCGTAGCTGGTCGCGATATGGCCGAAGCGCGCGATGTCCTCGTAGAGCTTGACGTGCATCAGCCCGTATTCCTGGTGCGCGTGCAGCTTGCGCGTCTCGACCTCGCTCGCCTCGAGCAGGCGCAGCGGTTCGGGCTCGGGCACCTGGAACACCACGATCTGGCCGGCCTTGAGCGGCGTCTCGGGGATGCGGTGGCGGGTCTGGATCAGCGTCGCGTCGGCGCTCTTCTCGGTGGTGTCGACGCCGCAGACGCGGCCGAAGAAGCGGCGGATGTTGACCGCGTTGGTGGTGTCGTCGGCGCCCTGGTCGATCACCTTCAACACGTCCTGCCGGCCGATCAGGCTCGCGGTGAGCTGGATGCCGCCGGTGCCCCAGCCGTAGGGCAGCGGCATCTCGCGGCTGCCGAACGGCACCTGGTAGCCGGGGATGGCGACCGCCTTCAACAGGCCGCGGCGCAGCATGCGCTTGGTGTTCTCGTCCAGATAGCCGAAGTTGTAACGCCAATTGGACGCCTTGTCGGCGTCGCTGTGCGCCTCCTCGCCGTACGGCGAGTACGGTCCCGTCGCAGCTCGCCCGCCTTCGCGATGCAGACCCGTCTGCGGCTTGCAAGAAGTCGAATGCTTCATTGCGCGTCTCCTTTCGCGTCGAAGCCGGCGCGCAGCGTGCGCAGCAGCGACAGCTCGGCCTGGAAGTCGACGTAGTGCGGCAGTTTCAGGTGCTGGACGAAGCCGGACGCCTCGACGTTGTCGCTGTGGCACAGCACGAACTCGGCCTGCTGCGCCGGCGCGTGCGCGGTTTCGCCAAGCTCCGGCGCGCGCAAGGAGCGGTCGACCAGCGCCATCGCCATCGCCTTGCGCTCGGCTTCGCCGACGACGAGGCCGTAGCCGCGCGTGAATTGCGGCGGCGCGCTGCCGTTGCCGGCAAACTGGTTGATCATCTGGCATTCGGTCAGCGTGATCTCGCCGATGTCGACCGCGAAGCCGAGCTCCTCGGGGGCGATCGACACGGTGACCTCGCCCATGCGGATCTCGCCGGCGAACGGGTGGCTTTCGGCGTAGCCGCGCTGCGTCGAATAGGCGAGGCCGAGCAGCCAGCCCTCGTCGCCGCGCGCGAGGTTTTGCAGCCTTGTGGCGCGTGCGGCCGGGAACATCAAGGGCTCGCGCGTCAGGTCGGTCGGCGCCGGGTCGCCGGGCGGAGGGGTTTCGGGCTCGATCAGGCCCTCGCGGTTCAGCACGTCGAGCACGCAAGGCAGTCGTTCGGGCAGCGGTTCGGCCAAGGCGGTGGGCTCTTCAAGGTTGGCCGAGCCGGTCCCGGCCAGCGAGAAGTCGAGTAGGCGCTGCGTGTAGTCGGCGGTGGGGCCGAGTACCTGGCCGCCGGGCACGTCCTTGAAGGTGCCCGACACGCGCCGGCGCACGCGCATCGCCGCGGTGTCGAGCGGCACGCTGTAGCCGAAGCGCGGCAGGGTGGTGCGGAAGGCGCGCAAGAGGAAGACCGCCTCCTGCGTGTCGCCGGCCGCCTGCTTGAGCGCGAGCGCGGCCAGCTCCGGGTCGAACAGCGAGCCTTCCTGCATCACGCGGTCGACCGCGTGGCGCAACTGCCCCTTGATCTGCGCAAGGCTCAGCTCGGGCACGGCGGCATCGCCGCGCCGTGCCCGGGCGAGCAGCCGGTAGCTGTTGAGAATGGCGGTTTCCCCGCCCTTGACGGCGACGTACATTCAAAGCTCCAGACGGGTGGTGCGCGGCAGGCCGACGACGGCGTCGCGCGCGACGAAGAAGGCGTCGATCCCGAGAGGGAAGGCGCAGTTGGCGCGGGTCCACTGCGGCCAGAAGTCCCCGGCCAGGCCCTGGATGCCGAGGCGGCGCGGCGCGGCGAAGCCGGGGCCGCTGCCGGTGACGCCGGCGGCACGATCGAAGCCGGCGACGTCGACGATCAGCGTCGCCGAGCGGTCGGGGTAGTCGGCGCTGCCGCGCTTGAGCGTCGGCAAGTCGGGCAGCGCGCTGCGCTGCGGCAGGTAGACGAAGTCGGCGACGGCGATGTCGCTCACGAGCACGCAGCCGGCGTGAAAGCGCAACCAGGCGGCGGCGTCGGCGAGCCCGTCCGGCAGCCAGACGGCGGTGTCGGCGTCGGCGAGCGTCAACAGCAGCGCGGCGGCGGCCGGCGAAACGCCGGCGGGGGCGTCGGGAAAGACCGGCAGCGCGCGCGGCAACAGCGGCTCGGACAGCGCCGACAGCAGCGTGCGGAAGGTGGCCTGGGCGTCGTCGACCGGCTGGGCGAAGGCGGCGGTGAGCATCATTCCCCCCTGACCATGGTGAAGAATTCGACGCGGCTGGCGGCGGCGGCGCGGCTGGCGGACGCGCGTCGCGCGGCGATCGCGTCTTCCAGCGGCGCGATCACGCCGGCCATCAGTTCGGCGTGGCGGGCGTCGTCCTGCAGCAGCGCGTCGGCCAGCGCCGCCAGCTCCGCGTGGCGCGCGTCGCCGCCGCCGATCCAGGCGTGGCCGACCCGCTCGCCGACGGCGACGCTGGCGCGGGTGACGCTGAGCTCGCCGAGGTTGAAGCGCGCGCCGCTGCCGCCGCTGCGGGCCTCGACCATCACGAGGCCGGTTTGCGGCCGGCGCAGCCAGCGGCAGGCGTCGGGCGGCGGCAGGTGCGGCGCCAGGCCGGATTCGAGCGCAGCGCGCGGCGACAGGGCCAGCGCGCGCATCCAGCGCTGCCGCGTCGGAATATCGATGGTGGACATGGAGGTCTCCCGTCAACAAAAATTCATATAAACGTATAGACGTATCCATCATAATCGCCGCGTCGATACGGCAAACAGCAAGAAACGGTGAAGTTTTTGTGACGTTTTGCCGACGGCGCCGCCGGATGCACGCCGGAGCGGGGGGCGGCGACAGAGAACAGACCGGAAAGGAAAAAGCATGATCGAGAGGGGCAGCGGCGTCGCGGTGTGGCGCCAGATCGAAACCGCGCTCGCCGAGGACATCGCCGCCGGCGCCTTGCGCGCCGGCGAGCGCGTCCCGACCGAGCTGCAGTTGGCCGAGCGTTTCGGCGTGAACCGCCACACGATACGCCGCGCGGTGTCGGCGCTGGTCGAGCGCGGCCTGCTGCGTGTCGAGCAGGGGCGCGGCACCTTCGTCGAGGACAACGCGATCGACTACGCGATCAGCAAGCGCACGCGCTTTTCGCAGAACATGGCGGCGCAGAACCGCGCGGCGAGCGTCGAATTCGTCGCCGCCGCCGAGTTGCCGGCCAGCGCCGAGCTGGCCGCGCTGTTGGCGCTGCCGGCCGGCGCGCCGCTGTACCGCGTCGACGCCGTCAGCCGCGTCGACGGCCGGTTGATCGACACGGCGACGATGTTCTTTCCGGCCGCGCGCTTTCCGGGCCTGCCGGCCGTCTACGAGGCGCTCGGCTCGGTGACGAAGACGCTGGCGCATTACGGCGTCGCCGATTACACGCGCCGTTTCACGCGCGTGACCGCGCGGCTGCCGGACGCCGAGACGGTCGAGCGGCTCGGCATCCCGAAGACGCGGCCGGTGCTGCACGTGAAGTCGCTGAACGTCGACGAGAACGGCGTGCCGGTGCAATACGGCATCACCCGCTTCAACGGCGACCTGGTGCAACTGACGATGGAGGAGGAATGATGAGGCTGGCGATCTACGCGACCCCCGGCGCCGACACCGTGCTGTGGCGACGCGGCTCGGCCTGGCTGGGGCGCGACGCGGTCAACGACACCCCCCTCGAACGGCCGGCGCTGACCGGCGTCGCGCCGCACCGCCTGGCCGCGTTGACCGGCGCCGCCGCACGCTACGGCTGGCACGCGACGGTGCGGCCGCCGTTTGCGCTGGCCACGGGTGCGGACGCGCGCGCCGTGCTCGACGCGGTCGCGGGCCTGGCCGCGCGCTACGCGGCCTTCGACGTGCCGCTCGAAGTCGGCGAGCTGGCCGGCTTTCCGGTGCTGCGCCCGACGGGCGCCGAGGCGGAGCTGGCCGAACTGGCCGCCGCCGCGACCGTCACGCTCGCGCCGTTCGTCGCGCCGCTGGACGACGCGGAAATCGGCCGCCGCGCGGCCGGGTTCGACCGACGGCGGCAGACGCTGACCGCGCGCTGGGGTTACCCGCACCTGTTCGAGCACTACCGCTTCCACTTCACGCTGGCTGCGCCGTGCGCGGCCGACGAGCGCGCCAGGTTGGCCGAGGCGGCGCGACGCCACTTCGGCGCCGCACCGCTATTGTGCTTCGACGCGCTGTCGGTGTTCGTCGAACCGGTGCCGGACGCCCCGTTCCGTCTGCTGGCGCGCTGCCCGTTCGGTGGTGGGCGATGAGCGCGCGGCTGTGGTACGTGGTCGGCCCGTCGGGCGCCGGCAAGGACACGCTGATCAATCTGGCGCGCGCGCGGCTCGCCGGCTCGACGACGCTGTTCGCGCACCGCTACATCACGCGGCCGGCCGACGCCGGCGGCGAGAACCACGTCGCGCTGAGCCCGGCCGAGTTCGACGCGCGCGAAGCCGGCGGCTGCTTCGCGCTGACGTGGCGGCGGCACGCGCTGGCCTACGGCGTCGGCGTCGAGGTCGAGGCCTGGCTCGCGGCCGGCTTCGACGTCGTCGTCAACGGCTCGCGCGCGGCGTTGCCGGCGGCGCGCGCACGCTTTCCTTCGCTGGTGCCGGTGTTCGTCACCGCGAGCCCGGCGGTGCTCGCCCAGCGGCTGGCGCGGCGCGGCCGCGAGGATGCGGCGGCGATTGCGCAAAGGTTGGCCGAGGCCGGCGCGTTCACGCCGCCGGACGACGCGCGCGTGATCGTCAACGACGGCGTGCCCGAGGCGGGCGGCGAGGCGCTGCTGCGCCTCCTCGCCGGGGGCTGAAGCGGCGCGGCCGTCGGGCTGCATACGTCCGCTTTTGGCTAGACGTCTGATTCGTATCGGGTTTTCGCGCCGGAATTGTCACCTCCGCGTCACGCGTCTGTCATCGGGACGGGTTAAGGTGGGCGGCGTTGTGCGGCATTCGACTGTGCCGTTGCATTCGCAAATAGGTCTATACGTCTAAATAATGTGGAGCCCTCCATGACGCTGAACACCCTCGCCGCCGCCGTCGGCCTCGCCTTGGCCGCCACCGCCGCCCAGGCCGCCACGCTGACCGTCTACACCGCGCTCGAAGCCGACCAGATCAAGCCGTACAAGGAAGCGTTCGAGAAGGCCAACCCGGACGTCGAGCTGCGCTTCGTGCGCGAGTCGACCGGCATCATCACCGCCAAGCTGCTGTCCGAGAAGAACAATCCGAAGGCCGACGTGGTGTGGGGTCTGGCGGCGACCAGCCTGCAGGTGCTGGCCGACCAGGGCATGCTGCAGCCGTACGCGCCGAAGTCTCTGGCGTCGATCACGCCGGCCTTCCGCGACCGGGCGAATCCGCCGCGCTGGGTCGGCATGGACGTGTGGGCCGCGACGATCTGCTTCAATACCGTCGAGGCGGCGAAGAAGGGCCTGCCCAAGCCGCAAAGCTGGATGGATCTGACCCGTCCCGTCTACAAGGACCAGATCGTGATGCCGCACCCGGCGTCTTCGGGCACCGGCTTCCTCGACGTGTCGGCCTGGCTGCAGATGTTCGGCGACAAGAAGGGCTGGGACTACATGGACAAGCTGCACGTCAATATGGCGCAGTATGTCCACTCCGGCTCCAAGCCGTGCAAGATGGCCGCCGCCGGCGAGTACCCGATCGGCATCTCGTTCGAATACCGCGGCGCGCAACTGAAGGAGAAGGGGGCGCCGATCGACCTGGTGTTCCCGAAGGAGGGGCTGGGCTGGGACCTGGAGGCGACGGCGATCGTCAAGGGCACCAAGCAGCTGGCCGCCGCGCAGAGGCTGGCCGACTTCGCCGCCAGCCGTCCGGCGATGGAGCTGTACGAGAAGAACTACGCCGTCCTCGCGATGCCGGGCGTCGCCAAGCCCAACCCGCTGCTGCCGGCCAACTACGAGAAGCAGCTGGTGAAGAACGACTTCACCTGGGCCGCCCGGCACCGCGACGCGATCCTGAAAGAGTGGTCGCGCCGCTACGAGAGCAAGGCCGAGGCCAAGTAAGCCGATAACGTTGGCCGAGCCGGCGGCGCGCGCCGCCGGCCGTTTGCCCAAGCCGGCCGTCGGTCGCACGCGGCTTGGGCAAACGCGATCCGCCATTCTGGAGTTCCCCCCCGCATGAAACCCGACGACGCCTTCCTGTCGGCCGCGCCGCACCTCGCGGTCGCCGGCCTCTCGCGCCGTTACGGCGCGTTCACCGCGCTCGACGACGTGTCGCTCGCCATCCGCAAGGGCGAGTTCGTCTGCCTGCTCGGCCCCTCGGGCTGCGGCAAGACGACGCTGTTGCGCCTCGTCGCCGGTCTCGACACGCCGGACGCCGGCCGCGTGCTCGCGCACGGCGCCGACATCACGCGGCTGCCGCCGGCGCGTCGCGATTACGGCATCGTGTTCCAGAGTTACGCGCTGTTCCCCAACCTCTCGGTCGCCGACAACATCGCCTACGGCCTGACGCCGCGCCGCGAGCGCGCGCGCCACCGCGAGCGGGTGCGCGAGCTGTTGGAGCTGGTCGGCCTGCCCGGCGCCGAGGACAAGTACCCGGCGGCGCTGTCGGGCGGACAGCAGCAGCGCGTCGCGCTGGCCCGCGCGCTGGCGACCTCGCCGGGGCTGCTGCTGCTCGACGAGCCCTTGTCGGCGCTCGACGCGCGGGTGCGCGACAAGCTGCGCGACGAGCTCAAGCGGCTGCAGAAGAAGCTCGGCGTGACGACGCTGATGGTCACCCACGACCAGGCCGAGGCGCTGGCGATCGCCGACCGGGTCGTCGTGATGAACGCCGGCCGCATCGAGCAGGTCGGCACGCCGTCCGAGATCTACCGCCAGCCGGCGAGCCGCTTCGTCGCCGAGTTCGTCGGCGAAGCGAACTGGCTGGCTGCGCGGCGCGTGGCCGACGACGTGGTCGAGGTCGGCTCGCACCGGCTCGTGCTCGGCCAGGCCTTGCCGGCCGGCGACGCCTTTTCGCTGTTCGTGCGTCCGGAAGACGTGCTGGTGCGCGAGCGCTGGCAGGCCGCGCCGAACACGCTGTTGGCGCGCGTCGCCGACGTCGCCTTCGCCGGCGCGCTGACGCGGCTCAAGCTCGCGCCCGAGGGCATGCCGGGCGTGACGCTGACCGCCGAGCTGTGCCCGTCGATGCTGTCGCGCCAGACCGTCGTGCCCGGCCAGATCGTGCCGGTCGCGCTGCCGGCCGAGCGGCTGATCGCCTACCCGGAGGGCGCGCGATGCTGAACATGCCCGCCCGCCGGACCGACGGCGCCGGCCCGGCCCGGCCCGCGTCCGGCCCCGACCTGGAAGCGCTGCTCGGCCGCATCCTGCCGCTCGTCTGGGTCGCGGCGCTGCTGCTCGCGATCGCTTTCCCGCTGATGGCCATGCTCGGCCGCGCCTTCCTCGCCGCCGACGGCGGCTTCGTCGGTCTGGCGCACTTCGCCGAGGTCGCCGGCTCGCCGGGCCTGGTGCGCGCGGCGCTGAACAGCTTCGCGGTGTCGGCCGCGGCGACGCTGGTCGTCGTGCCGCTCGCCTTCGGCTTTGCGTTCGCGCTGACGCGCACCGCGACCTGGGGGCGCGGCGTCTTCCGCCAGGTCGCGCTGCTGCCGCTGCTGGCGCCGTCGCTGATGCCGGCGATCTCGCTGGTTTACCTGTTCGGCAACCAGGGCCTCTTGAAGGACTGGGTCGGCGGCAGCGTGTACGGTTTCTGGGGCGTGCTCGCCGGCGAGGTGTTCTACACCTTTCCGCACGCCTTCCTGATCCTCGCGACCGCGCTGGCGGCCTCGGATGCGCGCCTGGCCGAGGCCGCGCGCGTGCTCGGCGCCGGACCCGTGCGGCGCTTTTTCAGCGTCACCTTGCCGGCGGCGCGCTACGGTCTGGTGTCGGCGGCGCTGGTGGTGTTCACGCTGGTCGTCACCGACTTTGGCGTGCCCAAGGTGGTCGGCGGCGACTTCAACGTGCTGGCGGTCGAGGCGTTCAAGCAGGTGATCGGCCAGCAGAACTTCGAGCGCGGCGCGGTGGTCGGGCTGATGCTGCTCGTGCCGGCGCTGTTGACCTTCGGCGTCGAGCGCCGTCTCGCGCGCCGCCAGGCGGCGGCGCTGTCGGCGCGCGCGGTGCCCTTCGCGCCGTCGCGCCGGCGCGGCGTCGACCTCGCCGCCTTCGCCGGACTGACGCTGGTGTCGTTCGCCATCGTGTCGCTGCTGGCCGTCGGCGTCGCCGCGTCCTTGCTCGCCTATTGGCCGTACGACCTGTCGTTCACGCTGGCGCACTACGACTTCAGCGGCGTCGACGGCGGCGGCTGGTCGGCTTACGTCAACAGCCTGACGCTGGCGACGGCGTCGGCGCTGGTCGGCGCGCCGCTGGTCTTTCTCGGCGCCTACTGGACCGAGAAGCTCAAGGCGGCGGCCGGCGTCGCGCCCGTCCTGCGCGCCTTCGCGCTGTTGCCGATGGCGGTGCCGGGCCTGGTGCTCGGCCTCGGCTACGTGTTCTTCTTCAACCATCCGGCCAACCCGCTGCGCGGCCTCTACGGCGGCATGGCGCTGATGGCGGTGTGCACGGTCGCGCACTTCTACACCACCGCCCACCTGACGGCGGCGACGGCGCTCAAGCAGCTGGACGCCGAGTTCGAGGCGGTCGCCGCGTCCTTGAAGGTGCCGTTCTGGGTGACCCTGTATCGGGTCACGCTGCCGGTGTGCACGCCGGCGCTGATCGACGTCGCGCGCTTCTTCTTCGTGTCGGCGATGACCACCGTGTCGGCGCTGATCTTCCTGTACAGCCCGGACAGCAGCGTCGCGGCGGTGGCCCTCGTCACGATGGACGACGCCGGCGACACCGCGGCGGCGGCGGCGATGGCGACGCTGATCGTCGCGACCTCGGCGGCGGTGTCGCTGGCGCTGTCGGCGCTCGAAGGGGCGGTTTCGCGCCGCAAGGCGCGCTGGAAGAGCCGGTAAAGGGCCGTTAAAGGGCCGGGCGGTCGACCGCGCGGCCAGCGTTGTCGAGCTGGCTCAGAGCAGCAGCGCGCCGGCGAACACCGCCAGCATCGCGAACGCGCAGCCGATCTTGGCGACGGTGCCGACGATGAAGCCGGCGAAGGTGCCGATGCCGACCCTGCCGGCCTGATAGAGGTCGCGCCGCGCGAGGAACTCGCCGACGCCGGCGCCGACCAGCGGGCCGAGGATCAGGCCGGCCAGACCGAAGAAGACGCCGACCACGCTGCCGATCAGCGCGCCCCACAGCGCCTTGCGGCTCGCTCCGCTCATCTTGGCGCCGAGCAGGCCGGCGACGAAGTCGACCGCGAGGCCGACCGCGGTCAGGACGCCGAGCACGACCAGCGCGGTGGCGCCGATGAGCTGGAAATTGCCGACCCAGCCGGCGAGCGCGAAGCCGGCTAGCATCAGCGGCAGGCCGGGCAGCGCAGGAAACACCGTGCCGGCGAGACCGAGCAATACGAGAACGGCGGAAAGTGCGTAGAGGGCGATGTCCAAGGCGAAGGCTCCGGGCAGAAAAAAGACGGGCGCGCGGCGCGCCCGTCTTTAGGGGGAAATGGGGTGGCCGAGTTCCGGCCGGCGCCTAGCGCGCGTATTCGGCCAACAGCACGTCCTGCGCGCAGCGCGGGCGGGCGCGGCTGGCGCGACGCCGGTAGCTGCCGTCCGGCTGCATTTCCCAGGCGTTGACGTTGTCCTCGAGGTAGAGCTTGAGGCCTTCCTTGATCAGGCGGCGCTTGATCTTCGCGTCGACGATGGGCACGCAGGTTTCGATGCGGCGGAACAGGTTGCGGCCCATCCAGTCGGCGCTGGCGATCAGCACGTCTTCGTGCTTGTCGTTGAAGAAGTAGAACACGCGCGTGTGCTCGAGGAAGCGGCCGACGATGGAGCGCACACTGATGTTGTCCGACAGCCCCGGCACGCCGGGCCGCAGCGCGCACACGCCGCGCACGATCAGCTGGATCTTCACGCCGGCCTGGCTGGCCTTGTAGAGCGCGTGGATGATCTGCGGCTCCAGGAGCGCGTTCATCTTGGCGATGATCTGCGCCGGGCGGCCGGCGGCGGCGTGCTCGGCCTCGCGCTCGATCGCGGACAGCAGCATCGAATGCAGCGTGAACGGCGACTGGTAGATCAGCTTGAGCTTGCCGGCGCGCCCGAGGCCGGTCAGTTGCACGAAGATGTCGTTGACGTCGCTGGCCAGCTCGTCGTTGCAGGTCAACAGGCCGAAGTCGGTGTAGAGCCGCGCGGTGCGCGGGTGGTAGTTGCCGGTGCCCAGATGCACGTAGCGCTTCAGGCCGCCTTCCTCGCGGCGCACCACCATCAGCATCTTGGCGTGCACCTTGTAGCCGAACACGCCGTAGACGACGTGCGCGCCGGCGTCCTCGAGCCGGCTGGCCCAGCCGATATTGGCCTCCTCGTCGAAGCGCGCCATCAATTCGACCACCACGGTGACCTGCTTGCCGGCGCGCGCGGCGGCGAGCAGCGAGTCCATCAGCACCGAGTCGGTGCCGGTGCGGTAGACGGTCATCTTGATCGCCACCACCTGCGGGTCGGTCGCCGCGAGGTTCAACAGGTCGATCACCGGCTGGAAGCTCTGGTACGGGTGGTGCAACAGGATGTCGCCACGGGCGATCGCGTCGAACAGATTGCTTTTCTTCGCGACGGCGGCCGGCAGGCTTGGCTCGAACGGCGCGAACTTGAGGTCGGGGCGGTCGATCAGCTCGGGCACCTGCATCAGCCTGACCAGGTTGACCGGTCCGTTGACGCGGTAGACGTCGAGCTTCTCGAGCCCGAACTGGCCGGCGAGGAATTCTTCCATGTGCTCGGGGCAGGTGTCGGCGATCTCCAGCCGTACCGCCTCGCCGAACTGGCGGTGGCGCAGTTCGCCCTGCAGCGCGGTGCGCAGGTTCTTCACGTCCTCGTCCTCGACCGTCAGCTCGCTGTTGCGGGTGACGCGGAACTGATAGCAGCCCTTGACCGCCATGCCGAGGAAGAGCTCGTGCACGTGGGCGTGCAGGATCGACGACAGGAAGACCAGCGTGTCGCGGCCGTCGGTTAGTTCGGCCGGCAGCCGGATCACGCGCGGCAGGATGCGCGGCGCCTGCACGATCGCGATGCCCGACGCGCGGCCGAAGGCGTCGCGGCCTTCGAGCTCGACGGCGAAGTTCAGGCTCTTGTTCAGGAGCTTGGGGAAGGGGTGCGAGGGGTCGAGCCCGATCGGCGTCAGGATCGGCATCAATTCGCGGAAGAAGTAGGCGCGGATCCAGTCGCGCTGCGCGTCGTTCCACTCGGCGCGCCTGAGGAACACGATATCCTGCTCGCGCAGCGCCGGCAGCAGCACCTCGTTGAGCACCTGGTACTGCTCGCGCACCAGCGCGTGCGCGGCGTTCGAGACGCGGGTGAGCGCCTGACGCGGCGTCAGCCCGTCGGGCAAGAGGCGGTTCGGGTTTTCGGCGACGTTGTCCTTGAGCCAGGCGACGCGCACCTCGAAGAACTCGTCGAGGTTGGACGATACGATGCACAGGAACTTGAGCCGCTCGAGAAAGGGCAGGCTGGCGTCTTCCGCCTGCGCGAGCACGCGGCGGTTGAACTCGATCAGCCCGAGTTCGCGGTTGAGCAAGAGTTCGGTCTGGGCTACTTGGGTCATGGCAATCTGCTCTGGGCGAAGGCACTGAGCGGAGCGTCGCGTAGCGGCGCTCGGCTCAGGACTCTCGCGGCGCGAAGACGACAGAGCCCTCGCGAAGGAGGGCTCTGTCGGTCGATCAGGCGGACGGCGGCGTGTAGCCTTCCGGCACGTCGGCGCCCTGGCCGAAGAAGTAGGCGTCCAGCTGCTGCGCGAGGTACTGGCGTGCGCGGCTGTCGGCGAGGTTCAGGCGGTTCTCGTTGATCAGCATGGTCTGATACTTGAGCCAGCCTTGCCAGGCTTCTTTCGAAACGCTTTCAAACACGCGCTTGCCGAGTTCGCCCGGCAGCGGCGGGAAATCGAGACCCTCGGCTTCGCGGCCGAGCTTGACGCAGTGAACGGTACGAGCCATTGCACTTCCTTCGTTGAGGTGAAACAGGATAGCGGAATATTGTGTCATACAGATGACACGTCATCCAGACCGCATGGCGCGACCAGGAGGCGACGTCATCGAGCAGATGGGGGCGATGCGCCGTGGTGCAAGCGGCAAGGGGGCTTGGCCGAGCCCGTTCACAGCGTCTTGATGAACACCTTCGAGCGGCGCTGGAAGTTGTAGCACTCCTGGCGCTCCATCGGCAGCTCGGACAGCGGCGCGGCGACGAAGCCGCGCTCGACGAACCAGTGCGCGGTCTGCGTCGTCAGCACGAACAGGCGCGCGATGCCACGGCGGCGCGCCTGGTTCTCGACGTAGCGCAGCAGCATTTCGCCGAAGCCGGCGTCGCGCCGCTCGGCGCTGACCGCGAGGCAGGCGAGCTCGGCCATGCCGGATTCGGGAAAGGCGTGCATCGCGACGCAGCCGCAGATGCGGCCGTCGTGCTCGAGCAAGGCGTACTGACCGATTTCCATTTCGAGCACTTCGCGGCTGCGCTTGACGAGGATGCCCTGTGCCTCCAGCGGGGCGATCAGGCCGATCAGGTCGCCGACGTCCTCGATGGTCGCGGTGCGGATGCGCACCAGCGGGTCGCGCGCGACCATGGTGCCGCTGCCGTAGTCGGTGAACAGCTCGGTGAGCAAGGCGCCGTCTTCGTCGCGGCTGACCAGGTGCACGCGCGACACGCCCTCGCGCGTGGCGCGCACCGCGCACGGCAGGTAGGCGCTCGCTTCTTCGGACAGGCCGCCGGCCTCGAGCGCGGCGTCGACTTCGCCGGCGTCGAGCGTGCTGACCACTTCGCCGTTCCGGGTGATCACGCTGTCGTCGGCGATGAAGAAGATCAGCTTTTCGGCGCGCAGCGCGATCGCCGCCTGCGTCGCGACCTCTTCCATCGTCAGGTTGAACGCCTCGCCGGTCGGCGAGTAGCCGATCGACGAGATCAGCACCAGCTCGCCGGCCTCGAGCCGGTGGCGGATGCCGTAGTTGTCGATCTTGCGCACGTGGCCGGTATACAGCATGTCGACGCCGTCGAGCACGCCCAAGGGCTGGGCGGTCAGGAAGTTGCCGCCGCCTATCCTCAGGTGGGCGCCGTGCATCGGCGAGTTGGGCATGCTCATCGACAGCGCCGCCTCGATCTCGTAGCGGGTTGCGCCGACCGCCTGGCGCACCACGTCCATCGTCGCCGGGTCGGTCACGCGCCGTTCGCGGTGGAAGGTCTGGCGCAGGCCGTGCTGGGCGGCGAGCTTCTCGATCTGCGGCCGCGCGCCGTGTACCAGCACGATGCGTGCGCCGAGGCTGGCCAACAGGTTGATGTCCTGCGCGAGGCCGGGCACGCGGCCGGCGGCGACGGTCTCGCCGTTGACGGCCAGCACGAAGGTCTTGTCGCGGAAGGCGTTGATATAAGGGGCCGCTTCGCGGAAAGACAGCACGAATTCACGGGACAGCATGGCAGCGGGCAGGGGTAAGGAAATCCGGGCAAGGGTAGCAGGAAAGGGGGCCGCGTGCAGCCCGGGCCGGCTAGCGGTAGTGGCGCGACTCCTCGGGCGTCGTGTCGTCGGCGTCGCCGTGCGGATGGTGCTGGTAGACGACGCTGTAGGCGTCGCGCGGCTTGGTCTCGACCGGCGGCGTCTCGAGGTTGTGCAGTTGCACGTCTTCGCGGTAGGCGGCCAGCGTCAGCCGTGCCTGCTGCAACAGGCTGTCGTCGGGACGGAAGCCGGCGGCTTCGAGTTGGCCGAGCAGTTCGCCGAGCGTGTGCTCGGGCAGCCGGTAGCGCAGCCGCAGCCGCTGGCCGTCGGCCTCGGGCGAGGCGGCGACGCCCGGCAGCGAGTTCAGCAGCGCGGCGGCGGCGGCGGCGTCGATCCCGGCGGCGAGCGCGATCGAGCGGGTCTTCGTCAGTTCGTCGTGCGGCATGGCGGCGGCCTTCTCGCGGGAAAAAGAACGGGGCCGGCGTCGACCGGCCCCGTGTCGTGGGCGCTCAGTTCGCCTTCTTGCCCAGTATTTGCTGCGCCTTGAGGATGTTCAAGGCCTGGCCGAGCTGGAAGTCGGTCTTCGGATTCGGGTCGCGCGGATTGACCTCGGACTTGTCGTCCTTGCCGTCGCCCTTGGGCGCGTTCTTGTCGTCCTTGGGCGGCTCGATGCGGCGCACCGGGCGCGCCGGCGCCTTGTCGTCGCCGTTCGGGTTGTTCAGGTGGTTCTCCAGGTCGGCCTCGCGCACCCTGAGCGCGCTCTCGGCGGCGGTCAGCTTGCCGTCCTCGACGATCACGTCGGGGGTGATGCCCTTGGCCTGGATCGAGCGGCCGCTCGGCGTGTAGTAGTGCGCGGTGGTCAGCTTGATGCCGCCGGCGTTGCCGCCCAGCGGCAGGATGGACTGCACCGAGCCCTTGCCGAAGGTCTGCGTGCCGACCAGTACCGCGCGCTTGTGGTCCTGCAAGGCGCCTGCGACGATCTCGGACGCCGACGCCGAACCGGCGTTGACGAGCACGACCAGCGGCAGCGACTTGACGTCGGCCGGCAGCGCAGCCAGCGGGTCCTTGCCCGGGCTGCGGGTGTAGCTTTGCGGGATCGCGGTCAGCCGCATCTTCGCGTCGTCGGCGCGGCCCTCGGTGTAGACGACCAGCGCGCCCTTGGGCAGAAACACCGACGAAACGCCGACCGCGCCGGTCAACAGGCCGCCCGGGTCGTCGCGCAGGTCGAGAATCAGGCCCCGTAGCGGCTTCTGGTTGTCGCGATACAGCGTCTGGATCGCCTCGACCAGGTTCTCGGTGGTGTGCTCCTGGAACTGCGCGATGCGGATGTAGCCGAAGTCCGGCTCGAGCATCTTGAACTTGACGCTCTTGGTCTTGATCACCGCGCGGGTCAGCGTGAAGACCAGCGGCTTGGTTTCCAGCTTGCGCGCGACGGTCAGCGTGACCTTGGTGCCGGGCTTGCCGCGCATCTTCTTGACCGCGTCGGTCAGCGACAGGCCGCGCACCGGCGTCTCGTCGATCTTGACGATCAGGTCGCCGCTCTTGATGCCGGCCTTCTGCGCCGGCGTGTCTTCGATCGGCGCGATCACCTTGACCGCGCCGTCCTCGGCGCCGATCTCGATGCCCAGGCCGCCGAATTCGCCCTGCGTGCCCTCGCGCAATTCCTTGAAGGCGTCGGCGTCCAGGTAGTCCGAGTGCGGGTCCAGCCCCGAGATCATGCCCTTGATCGCCTGGTTGATCAGTTTTTTGTCCTCGACCGGCTCGACGTATTCCTGCTTGATGCGGCCGAACACCTCGGCGAAGGTGCGCAGCTCGTTCAAGGGCAGCGGTGCGACGGCATCCTTCTGCGCCAGCGCCTGCAGGCTGATGGTCAGCGCGCCGCCCGCCAGGGCCCCTGCGGTGACCAGTGCGATTTTTTTCAGCGGCTCTTTCATGTGTCGCGGCTCTCTATCAAGACGGTTGAATCGGGCTCAGCGGGCCCATGACATTGGGTTGACCGGGCGGCCCATATGACGAATCTCAAAGTACAGCCCCGTCTCGCCGCTGTCCAGCGTGCCGGTGGTGCCGAGCGCGTCGCCGGCGCGGATTTCCTGCCCGACGCCGCGCACGATGGCGGACAGCCCGGTGTAGATGGTCAGGTAGTTGCCGCCGTGGTCGAGGATTATCGCGTTGCCGTAGCCGCGCAGCGCGTCGGCGTAGACGACGCGGCCGTCGGCGACGGCGCGTACCGGCTGGCCGGGCGCGCTCTGGATGTAGACGCCTTTCCAGGTCGTGCCCTCGCCGCGCGCGCCGCCGAAGCGGCCGGCCAGCGTACCGGCCACCGGCAGCTTCATGCGGCCTTGCAGGCTCCGGAACGCGCGGCCGCTGGCGCTGGCGTCGGCGACGGTGTCGACCGGCTCCGCGGCGGCCGGCCGGCGCGTGTCCGGCGGCGGCGCCTTGCCGGCCTTCTGGGCGGCGGCGACTTCCTGGCGGCGCTTCTCGTCGGCCTGGCGGCGCGCCAGTTCGCGGGCTTTCTTTTCCTCGGCGGCCTTCTTGGCGGCGGCGATGCGGCGCGCCTCGATCTCGCGGTTGATGCGCGCGATCAGCGCGCTCAGCTGGCGCTCGTCCTCCTTCAGGCGCGCGAGCCGGCTGTGCTGGTTCTCGATCTGACCGGAAAGCGCGCTGACGGTTTCCTCGCGGCTGGCCTTGCTCAGTTCGAGCTGCCGTTTTTCGCGCGCCTTGGCGTCGGCCATCAGGCCCAGTTGGCCGAGCTGCCGCTTGAGCTCGTCGGCCATGCGCGCCAGCTCGGCCTGCCGTGCCGACAGGTCGGCAATCAGCCGCTGCTGCGCGGCGGCGATGTGGCGGTAGTAGGTGAGGTCGCGGCCGGCCTGGTTGGGGTCGCTGGCGTTGAGCATCAAGCGCATCGCGTCGTGCTGGCCGCGCTTGTAGCTTTCGGCCAACATGCGCGCGACGCGCGCCTGCACGCCCTTGACCTGCGTCTGGTTCGCCTCGAGCGCGGCCGACAGTTCGGCCAGCCGTTCGGCCGACTGGCCCTGCTGGCGGCCGAGCGCGGCGAGCGCCTGCCGGGTGGCGGCGAGCGCCGCTTCGGAAGCGGCGATCGCGCTTTGCGCCTGCTTTTTCACCGCTTCCTTCTCGGCGATGTCTTTTTTGACCGAGTCGATTTCCTTGCGCACCGACTGCAGGTCGTTCTGGTGCGGCGCGGGATTCAGAGACGAAGAAGCCGGCGCCGCGTGCGCGGTGCCGGCCATCAGGGCGATCAGGGCGAGTCGTTTCACAGCAGTCGAATGAGCGAGTGTCCCGTCATTTCCGGAGGTTGGGCTAGCCCCATGATAGCCAAAAGCGACGGCGAAATGTCCTTCAGCGCGCCGCCCGGCTCGATTTCGGCCCGGCGCCCGACGTAGAGGAAGGGCACGTGGTTCAGCGTGTGCTGGGTGTGCGGCTGGTCGTGCATCGCGTCGTGCATCATTTCGCAGTTGCCGTGGTCGGCGGTGATCAGCACCTCGCCGCCGGCGGCGAGCATCGCGTCGACGCAGCGGCCGACGCACTCATCGAGCGTCTCGACCGCCTTGACCGCCGCGTCGAACACGCCGGAGTGGCCGACCATGTCGCCGTTGGCGTAGTTGCAGATGATCGCGTGGTAGCGGCGGCTCTCGATCGCGCGGACGATCTCGTCGGTGACCTCGCGCGCGCTCATCTCGGGCTTGAGGTCGTAGGTGGCGACGTTCGGTGACGGCACCAGGATGCGGTCCTCGCCCGGGTAGGGCAGCTCTTCGCCGCCGTTGAAGAAGTAGGTGACGTGCGGGTACTTCTCGGTCTCGGCGATGCGCAACTGGTTGAGGCCCAGCGAGGCGAGGTATTCGCCGAAGCTGTTCTTCAGGCTCTGCGGCGGGTAGGCGACCGGGTTGCGGTAGGCCTCGCCGTACGAGGTCAGCGTCGCGAAGTAGCCGAGTTTGGGCTGGCGCGCGGCGAAGGAGCGGAAGCCCGGGTCGGTCAGCGCGCTGGTCAGCTCGCGCGCGCGGTCGGCGCGGAAGTTCATGAACAGCACCACGTCGCCGTCGGCGATCGGGGCGGCGTCGCCGATGCGGGTCGCCTTGACGAACTCGTCGAGCTCGCCGCGCGCGTAGGCGGCTTCGAGTGCCGCGTGGCCGCTGTCGGCGTTGTACAGGCCCTCGCCGTCGACAATCAGCCGGTAGGCCTGCTCGACGCGCTCCCAGCGCTTGTCGCGATCGAGGCCCCAGTAACGGCCGCTGACGGTCGCCAGGCGCGCGTTCGGGCAGTCGGCGAGCACCGCGGCTAGGCGTTCGAGGTAGAGCGCGGCGCTCTTGGGCGGCGTGTCGCGGCCGTCGAGGAAGGCGTGGACGTAGATCTTGTCGACGCCGGCGGCCTGCGCGACGCGGATCATTTCGTGGATGTGGTTCTCGTGGCTGTGCACGCCGCCGTCGGACAACAGGCCAAGGAGGTGCAGCGCGTGGCCGCGCGCCTTGTCCACCGCCTCGACGATGGTCGGGTTGGAGCCGAAGGTGCCGCCCTCGACGTCGCGGTCGATGCGGGTCACGTCCTGGTCGACGACGCGACCGGCGCCGATGTTCAGGTGGCCGACCTCCGAGTTGCCGAACTGCCCGCCGGGCAGGCCCACATGCTGTTCCGACGCGTCGATCACGCCGTAGGCGTAGTCGCGCTTGAGTCGGTCGAGGTTGGGGGTGTTCGCGTGCAGGACGGCGTTGTCGTCGCCTTCCTCGCGGTGGCCGAAGCCGTCCAGAATCAAGAGAAGAACCGGCTTGATGTCAGTCATGGTGTCGCAGGCAGATGGGTGAGGCCGTCTCGGGCACGATCGCAATATTGTAACCGCAAAGTGCCGCGCCGCGCCGGCCGGAGCTTCCCTAATCCGACATCCGGCGTCGTTCCGGCGCAAGACTTGGGGATAACCATGTTGCACTGCCGCATCAACGCGGCCGCTGCCCGGATTGCTGTCGCGCCGGCGCGCATCGCGGATGCCGCAACGGTCCCGCTCGTGCATCGGCACGGCTGGCCGGGGAACGGCCGGTCGGGGTGGGCCTGCCCGTTTGCGCGGGCGGCGCGCGTCAGAACGGCAGCTCGCCCTGCGCGCCGCTCGAGTGGTCGACGCGTGCGTGCGTGCTGCCCTCGGCCAACCTCAGCGTCACGCGTTCGCCCTGCGCGAGCTGGCCGGGCGATTTGACGGCGCTGCCGTCGGCCTTCTCGACGATCGCGTAGCCCCGCGACAGCACCGCCTCGGGATTCAGCGCGACGAGCGTCGCCTCGTGCTGCGCGAGCGCGAGGCGCTGGCGGGCGAGCCGCTCGACCAGCGCGCGGCGCAGCGCGTGACCCAGACGGTCGAGTTCGCGCGCGGTCTCGGCCGGGCGCGGCCGGCAGCGCGCCAGCCGTGTCTCGGCGGCGCTCAAGCCGCGGCGTGCGCCGGACAGCCTCGCCTCGGCCAACAGCGTCAGGCGCTGACGCGTCGCGGCGAGCCGTTCGCGCTGGCGCGCCAGCTTTTCGCCGGGGTGGGTGAGGCGGCGCGCCAGGTAGTCGAGCTGCTGCGCCTTGTCGGTCATCAGCCGCGCGAGCGCGCGCTCGAGCCGGCGGCGCGCCAGCTCGACCTGGCTCGTCATCTGTTCGCGGCTCGGCGACGCGCGTTCGGCGGCGCCGGTCGGCGTCGGCGCCCTCAGGTCGGCGACGAAGTCGCAGATGGTGAAGTCGGTCTCGTGGCCGACGCCGCTGACCACCGGGATCGGGCACGCGGCGAGCGCGCGCGCGACGACCTCCTCGTTGAACGCCCACAAATCCTCGATGCTGCCGCCGCCGCGGCAGACGATCAGCACGTCGACCTCGGCGCGCGCACCGGCAATACGGATCGCGTCGGCGATTTTCTGCGCGGCGCCGTCGCCCTGCACCGGCGTCGGGTAGAGGACGACCGGGATCGCCGGCGCGCGGCGCTTGAGCGTGCTGAGCACGTCGCGCAGCGCGGCGGCGGCCGGCGAGGTGACGACGCCGATCGCGCGCGGATGCGCCGGAATGGCGCGTTTCTTGGCCTCGTCGAACAGGCCCTCGGCGGCCAGCCGCGCCTTGAGCCGCTCGAAGGCCTCGAACAGCCGGCCCAGGCCGGCCGAGCGCAGCGTGGCGACGTTGATCTGATAGTCGCCGCGCGCCTCGTACAGCGTGACCGTGCCCCGGAGCTCGACCTGCATGCCCTCGGCCAACCTGAGCCCGGCGGCGGCGAGGCGCTGGCGGAACATCACGCAGCGCACCTGCGCGCTGCTGTCCTTGAGCGAGAAGTAGGCGTGGCCCGAGGCGGCGACGGTCAGGTTGGAGATCTCGCCGCCTATCCACACGGCGGGCAGGCCGGCTTCGAGCAGGTCGCGCGCCATGCGGTTGAGGGTGGAAACGCTGATGACGTCGGATTGGGTCGGGGTCGGGAGCATGGGGTGGGCGTTTGTCAAGTCATCCACAGCGGGACGGGGGGTGGAGGCGGCGTGAAACCGTCGGCAGCGCGCGGCGTGCCGCGCGCGGCGTTTCGGCTGCTGTCTTTATAAATCAAGGCTTTGCGCGGCCTGCCTATTTTCTGCGCTGCAGCGAGCGGCGCCGGTGGCGTCGGGCTTCGCCGCGGTTTTCCGCATCTTTTCCACAGCGTTATCCACAGATTCTGTGGGTGGCGTTCAAAAAGTCTTAAAAAATCGATACTTGCCGCGCGCAGTTCGAGCGGAGATCGATCGGCTGTTTCACGGCGCGCGGTTGCGGATGGCGTCGCGAAACCGCTAAAGTCTAACCCGTTTGCACATTCGCGGGAGAAAGCCCTTGTGGTCTATCGTTGAAGCGGCCGGCTGGCCGATCTGGACCATCATCGTCGCGTCGGTCGTGTCGCTGGCCATCATCTTCGAGCGCCTGTTCAGCCTGCGGCGCTCGCAGGTCGCGCCCGAAGGGCTGCTGGCGCAGACGCTGAGCGACTTCCGCGCCGGCGGCTCGCGCACGGCGCTGCTGGACAGGCTCGAGCGCCATTCGCCGCTCGGCCGCCTGTTCGCCGCCGGCGTGCGCAACGTCGACGGCAGCCGCGAGGTGATGAAGGAGGCGATCGAGGACGAGGGCCGCGTCGTCGCGCACCAGCTCGAGCGCTTGCTGACCACGCTGGGCACCATCGCCGCGATGTCGCCGCTGTTGGGCCTTCTGGGCACCGTGATCGGCATGATCGAGATCTTCGGTTCGCAGAACGCGACCGGCACCAACCCGCAGCAGCTCGCGCACGGCATCTCGGTCGCGCTCTACAACACCGCCTTCGGCCTGATCGTCGCGATCCCGAGCATGATGTTCTACCGCCACTTCCGCGCCCAGGTCGACGCGCTGCTGGTCGAGATGGAGGCGCAGGCGGTCAAGCTGGTCGAGGTGCTGCACGGCGAGCGCCACAACGGCGGTCGCTGAGGGTGGGGACGCCATGAACTTCCGCCGCGGCCGCCATCGCGAAGAACCCGAGATCAACTTCATCCCGCTGATCGACGTCTTGCTGGTGATCCTGATCTTTCTGATGGTCACCACCACCTATTCGCACTTTTCCCAAATCGAGGTCAAGCTGCCGTCGGCCGACGTCAGGGCGCAGGACGCGCGCGACAACGCGATCCCGCTCGCCGTCGCCGTCGACGGCAAGGTCGAGCTCGCCGGCCGCACGCTGGCGGCGGGCGAGCGCGACGCGCTGGTCGCCGCGCTCAAGGCCGCCGCCGCCGGCAAGCGCGAGCCGGTGGTGGTCGTCAACGCCGACGCGCGGGCGACCCACCAGGCGGTGGTCGACGTGATGGAGGCGGCGCGCCAGGCCGGCCTGACGCAGCTGACCTTCGCGACGCAGAAGCCGTCGTGAAAGCGCTGATCGAGCGGCACTGGTACCGGCCGCGCCCGTGGTTGGGCGTGCTGCTGGCGCCGCTGGAAGCGCTGTTCGCCGCGCTGTCCGGCCTGCGCCGGCTGGCGTTCCGGCGCGGGCTCGGACGCGTCGACGCGCTGCCGGTGCCGGTGGTGGTGATCGGCAACGTCAACGTCGGCGGCGTCGGCAAGACGCCGCTGACGCTGGCGCTGTTGGCGAGCCTCGCCGAGCGCGGCGTGACGGCCGGCGTGATCAGCCGCGGCTACGGCGGCTCGGCCAACGTTCCGACGCCCGTCGCGCGCGACAGCGATCCGGCGCTGGTCGGCGACGAGCCCTTGCTGCTGGCGCAGGCCGGCGCGCCGGTGTGGGTCGGCCGCGACCGCGTCGCCGCCGGCCGCGCGCTGCTGGCCGCGCACCCCCAAGTTCAGCTGATCCTGTCCGACGACGGCCTGCAGCACTACCGGCTGGCGCGCGACGTCGAGATCGTCGTGCTCGACGGCGCGCGCGGGCTCGGCAACGGCCGGTTGCTGCCGAACGGCCCCTTGCGCGAACCGGCGAGCCGGCTCGCGTCGGTCGACGCGCTGGTGATCAACGGCCCGCCCGACGCCGCCTTGCTGAACAAGCTGCCGGCGGCGCCGGCACGCTTTTCGATGCGGCTCGCGCCGCAGCGCTTCGTCTCGCTCGCCGAGCCGGCACTCACGCGCACGGCGGCCGACTTCGCCGGCCTGCGCGTCGTCGCGCTGGCCGGCATCGGCCACCCGCAACGCTTCTTTGCCACCTTGCGCGCGCTCGGCCTCGCCGTTTCGCGCGAGATCGCCTTTCCCGACCACCACGCCTTCAGCGCCGCCGACCTGCCGGAGGACGCCGACGCCATCGTCGTCACCGCCAAGGACGCGGTGAAGTTGCAGTGCGTCAATCATGTTAAACTGTGGGTCCTGCCGGTGACCGGCGTGGTCGAGCCCGACCTCGCCGACTGGCTGCTCGCCAAACTGAAGCTGCCCTATGGACGCAAAATTTCTCGACATTCTGGTGTGCCCGGTGTGCAAGGGCCCGCTGGTGTATGACAAGGCCCGCCAGGAGCTGATCTGCAAGGGCGACCGCCTCGCCTACCCGATCCGCGACGGCATTCCGATGATGCTCGAGACCGAGGCGCGCGAGTTGCCGCCCGAGGAAGAGGTGAAATGAGCTTCACGGTGATCGTGCCGGCGCGCATGGCCTCCAGCCGCCTGCCGAACAAGCCGCTGGCCGACATCGGCGGCAAGCCGATGGTGGTGCGCGTCGCCGAGCAGGCGCAAAAGAGCGCGGCCGCTCGCGTCGTCGTCGCCACCGACCATCCCGACATCGCCGCCGCCTGCGCCGTCCACGGCGTCGACGCGGTGATGACGCGCGAAGACCACCCGAGCGGCACCGACCGGCTCGCCGAGGCGGTCGCCCGGCTCGGCCTGCCGGCCGACGCCATCGTCGTCAACGTGCAGGGCGACGAACCGCTGCTCGAACCGGCGCTGATCGACCGCCTCGCCGCGCTGATGGCCGCGTGCGACGCGCCGATGGCGACGCTGGTGCATCCGATCCACAGCGCCGCCGAATTCTTCAACCCGAACGTGGTCAAGGTCGTGCTCGACGACGACGGCTTCGCGCGCTACTTCAGCCGCGCGCCGATCCCGTACGCGCGCGACGCCTTCGCCGCGAGCCGCGAGGCGCTGCCCGAGGGGCTGCCGGCCTGGCGCCACATCGGCGTGTACGCCTACCGCGCCGGCTTCCTGCCGGCCTACACCGCGCTGGCGGTGGCGCCGACGGAGCGCTTCGAGGCGCTCGAACAGCTGCGCGTGCTCTGGCACGGCCACAAGATCGCGGTCGCGACGCTCGACGCCGCGCCGCCCGCCGGCGTCGACACGCCCGAGGATCTCGAGCGCGTGCGCGCGCTGTTCGCCGCGAACTGAATAACCACCCAAATAGCAAAAGCACAGACGGAGATTCGCACATGAGACTGATTCTGTTGGGCGCGCCGGGCGCGGGCAAGGGCACCCAGGCCAACTACATCAAGGAAAAATTCGGCATTCCGCAGATCTCCACCGGCGACATGCTGCGCGCCGCGGTGAAGGCCGGCACGCCGCTGGGCCTGGAGGCCAAGGCGATCATGGACGCCGGCGGCCTGGTGCGCGACGACATCATCATCGGTCTCGTGAAGGAGCGCATCGCCGAGGCGGACTGCGCCAACGGTTTCCTGTTCGACGGCTTCCCGCGCACCATCCCGCAGGCCGAGGCGATGAAGGAAGCCGGCGTGAACATCGACTACGTGGTCGAGATCGACGTGCCGGACGCCAACATCATCGACCGCATGTCGGGCCGTCGCGTGCACCTGCCGTCGGGCCGCACCTACCACGTCAAGTACAACCCGCCCAAGGTCGAGGGCCGCGACGACGAGACCGGCGAAGAGCTGGTGCAGCGCGACGACGACAAGGAAGAAACCGTCAAGAAGCGCCTGGCCGTCTACCACGAGCAGACCGAGGTGCTGGTCGGCTTCTACTCGCAGATGGCCGCCTCGGGCGACGCTGCCGCGCCGAAGTACGTGAAGGTCGACGGCACCCAGGCCGTCGAGGCCGTGCGCGACGAGCTGTTCGCCGCGCTGGGCGCCTGATCGCCCGATCCCGCCTCATGCGAAAACGCCCCGCCGATTCGGCGGGGCGTTTTTCTTTGGCGGCGCACCAGGTTTTCGGGCCCAAGGTTGGCCGAGCCGGCTCGGCCAACGTTCAGGCGGCGGCGGCCGGTGCGCGCGTCAGCCATTTCTGCAGCGCCAGCCCGCCGAGGATCAGCGCGAGGCCGACGAAGGTCGACGGGTAGATCGTCTCGCCGACGATGAGGTGGATCAGCGCCAGCGACAACAGCGGCGACAGGAAGATCAGGTTGGCGATGCGCGCGGTGCTCTCGGTCAGCTTCATCGCCATCAGCCAGGCGACGAAGGTCAGCCCCATCTCGAAGGCGCCGACGTAGGCCGCGCCGAGTAAGCCCGATAGCGAAGCTTGGCCGAGCCCGTCGCCGAGCAGGCACCAGACCAAGGCCATAGGCAGCGCGAAGCCGAAGTTGAGCGCCAGGCCGATCACCGGCTCGCGCTCGTCCTTGGCGTTGAAGATCCAGTAGCCGGCCCACAGCAGCGTCGACGCCAGCGCGTAGACGAGACCCTCGAAGTTCGAGAAATGCAGCGCGAGCACCTCGCCGCGCGTCGCGATCACCAGCACGCCGAGGTAGCAGACCAGCGCGGCGACCACGTCGGCGCGGCGTGGCGTCTGCTTCAACAGCGGGATCGCCAGCAGCGTCATCGTCAGCGCCCAGGTGTAGTTGATCGCCTGCGCCTCCTGCGCCGGCAACAGGTCGTAGGCGCGGAACAGTACCAAATAGTAGACGAAGGGGTTGACCGCGCCCAACAGCAGCGAGCGCTTCCAGTGGCGGCGCAGCGCGCAGGCCAGTTCGGGCAGACGGCGCTGCGCGGCGAGCACGCCGAGCAGCACGAGGAAGGACGCGGTCGACGCGTACAGCACCAGCTGCGCCGGCGTCAGGTGCTCAAGGCTGATCTTGAAGGCGGTGGCGACGGTCGACCAGGCGAGCACGGCGGCGAGGCCGTAGGCGTAGGCTTTTCCTTGGCGGCTCAAGGCAGGGCTCCGGTGGATGGGGTTCGGCCCATTCTAGCCGGAACGCGCGGTGGATTGGCGATTGGATACAGTTGCAGGAGGGAGGTGCGCCGGCCGCGCCTGCCGCCGCCGAGAGGGGAAACGGGGCGGGCGGGCCGGCGCTGGGGGACTAGTCGTCGTCGCGGTCGCGCCAGTGGCGGTGCTTCCAGTGCTGGCGGTGTTTCCAGTGGCCGTAATGCCTGGGTGGGTCATAGTCGTAGCGCGAGCGGTAGTAGGGGCGGCGGTCCTCGTAGACCACGCGCCGCTCGATCACCCGCTCGCGGCGGTAGTCGTGGCCGATGCCGGCGCCGACCGCCGCGCCGAGCGCGCCGCCGAGCACCGCGCCGTCGCGGCCGCCGAGCGAGTCGCCGATCGCCGCGCCGGCGGCGCCGCCGAGCGCACCGCCGAGCAGCACCTCGCTGCCGGCATGGGCGCCGAAGGACAGCGGCAGCAGTAGCAGCGCCGCCAGCGGAAGGTGTTTGCGGATCATGGCTTCGACCTCTTTGCATCGTGTTCCGTTTCGATGCCTGAAGCTTATCCGCCCCGCCGGCGAGTTTCTGTAAAGAAGTATGAGGATTTGTTGCGCGCGCCCTCACGCGTAGCGGTTGAGCATGCGCGACAGCCGTGGCAGCAGCGCGGCCGACGTCAGGCCGAGCGGTCCGCCGGCGTCGCGCGCGTAGTCGTCGCCGGCCGTGCCGTGCGCGTGCACGGCCAGCGCGGCCGCGTCGCGCGCGCTCAGCCCCTGCGCGAGCAGCGCGGCGATCGCGCCCGAGAGCACGTCGCCCTGGCCGGCGACCGCCAGCGCCGGCCCGCCCGTGCCGTTGACGAGGAAGGGCGCGCCCGGCGCGACGATCACGCTGCCGGCGCCCTTCAGGACGACGACGGCGCGGTAGCGCTCGGCCAAGGTTTGCGTGGCGGCGACGCGGTCGGCCTGTACGGCGGCGGTGTCGCAGGCCAAGAGCCGCGCCGCCTCGCGCGGGTGCGGCGTCAGCACCGTCGGCAGCACGCGCGCGGCCAGACGTTGGCCGAGGCCGGCGTCGGCGGCGACGAGGTTGAGCGCGTCGGCGTCGAGCAGCAGCGGCTTGTCGACGCCGATCAGCGCGTCGATCAGCGCGCGCGCGGCGCCGCCCAGGCCGAGGCCCGGGCCGAGCGCGAGCACGTCGCACGCCGGCAGCCGTGCCTCGTCGTCGAGCTCGTGGATCATCAGCTCGGGCGCGAACGGATCGACCGGGAGCCGCGCGTCGATCGGGCAGACGTGTACCTTGCCGGCGCCGGCGGCCAGCGCGGCGCGGCCGGCGAGCAGCGCGGCGCCGAGCATGCCGGGGGCGCCGCCGACCACGCAGACGGCGCCGAAGCGGCCCTTGTGGCTGTCGCGCGGTCGCGCGAGCACGCCGGGCCGCGGCGCGACCAGGCCGCCGGCCGGCGCCGGCCACCAGTCGGACGGCACGTCGAGCGCGGCCAGCGTCACGTCGCCGGCCAGATCGACGCCGGCGCCGCTGACGAGGCCGACCTTGGGCGCGAGAAAGGTCAGCGTCGCCGCCGCGCGCACGACGGGGCCGGTTGCGCGGCCCGTCATCGCGTCGAGGCCCGACGGGGTGTCGAGCGCGAGGATCGGCGCGCCGTGCGCGTTCAGCGCGGCGACCACGCCGTCCCACGGTGCGGCCAGCGGGCGCGCGAGGCCGATGCCGAACAGGCCGTCGACGATCCAGTCGCACGCGCCGCGCGGCATGTCCGTCCCGCGCGCGACGCCGACGCCGCGCTCGGCCAGCGCCGCCAGCGCGGCGCGGCCGGTGGGGCCGGCCGGCTGCATCGGCAGCCAGACGGCGACGTCGACGCCGGCGTCGTCGAGCAGGCAGGCCGCCCACAGCGCGTCGCCGCCGTTGTTGCCGGGGCCGGCGGCGACCAGCACGCGGCGCGCGCCTTTCGCGATCAGCCAGTCGGCGCTGGCGCGCGCGGCGCGCGCCATCAGGTCGACGCCGGCGCCGTCGGCGCGCGCTTCGATCGCGCGCAGCGTGGCGAGGGTGTGGAAGGCGTTCATCGCGGCGTCTCCTCGCCCCAGCGCGGCGCGAGCGCGTGCGGGACGGCCAGTTGGTCGAGGATGCGCGCGACGACGAAGTCGACCATGTCGTCGACCGTTTGCGGGTGGGTGTAGAAGCCGGGCGCCGGCGGCAGGATGACCGCGCCGAGCCTGGCGAGCTTGAGCATGTTCTCGAGGTGGATCGCCGACAGCGGCGTCTCGCGCGGCACCAGGATCAGCTTGCGGCCTTCCTTGAGGCTGACGTCGGCGGCGCGCTCGATCAGGTTGTCGGACATGCCGTGCGCGATCGCCGCCAGCGTGCCCATCGAGCAAGGGCAGACCACCATCGCGTCGGCCGGGTTGGAGCCGGAAGCCGGCGGTGCGAACCATTCCTCGCGGCCGAACACGGCCAGCTGCCCGTCGGCCGGGCGGTAGCGCTCGGCCAACCAGTGGGCGAGCTCGGCCGGTCGCGACGGCAGCGTCAGGTCCATTTCCTGCCTGGCGACCACCTGCGCCGCTTGCGAGTACAGCAGCCACACGCGCCGGCCGGCGGCGAGCAGCGTCTCGATCAATCTAAAGCCGTAGGGCAGCCCGGAGGCGCCGGTCAGCGCGACGGTGACGGTTTCAATCGGTCTCATGGTCGGGTTCCAGCAGTTTGGCCGCCAGCACGCCGTTGACGGTGCCGGTGACGAGCGCGGCGAGCGCGAAGGCGGGGACGAAGTAGAGGATGCCGTCCGACGGGATCAGGATCAAGCGCGCCAGCGCCAGCTGGCCGCCGATATGGCAGAAGGCGGCGACCAGGCTGGCCGTCACCGGGCCGAAGCCGCGCGCCGGCAGCCGGTGCGCGGCGGCGAGGCCGGCCAGGCTGGCGAGCCCGCCGGCGAGGCTGAGCAGGAAGCCGGGCGTCATCAGGCTGCCGAACAAGAGGCCGGCGCCGACGATGCGCAAGCCGCTGACCCAGACCGCCGCGCCGAGGCCGTAGCGGTACAGCGCGATCAGCGTGACGATGTTGGCCAGCCCCGGCTTGACGCCGGGCAAGGGAGAGGGCAGGCCGGCGTCGACCAGGGCCAGCACCAGCGCGACGGCGGCCAGCCGCGCGACGCGGTGGTCGCTATCGTCGGGCGCCAGGCGCCGGGTGTCAGAACTGCAGGCTGTCATACGCGCGTTCGCCACCGGACAATTCGATGCTGGTCGCGTTGGGCAGGCAGATCGCGACCTGGCCGGCGCGATCGAGCCAGCCCTGCCTGACGCAGTACTGGCGCGGGCTCGGGTCGCGGCGGATACGCGCGCGGCCGGCGGCGATCTCGACCTCGGTGACGCCGAGCGGGCCGGGCACCGCGACGACGCGGTCGTGCAGCAGGCTGGCCTCGGCGAACAGCCGGCCGTGCTGCTTGATCCGCACGGTGCGCGCGTGGCCGTCGCCCCACAGCGAGACGGCGAGGAGGGCGGTGGCCGCCGCCAGGAGCGCCAGCGTCAGCCAGTCGCCCGGGCGCAGCAGCGCCCTCATCGCGCCTCGGGCAGCTCGCGGTGGCGCACCAGCACCTGCTCGTCGGCGAAGGCGCGCGCCAGCGTCTCGACGACGAATACCGAGCGGTGCTGACCGCCGGTACAGCCGACGGCGACGGTCAGGTAGCTGCGGTTTTCCTGGCGGTAGGCCGGCAGCCACTTGTCGAGAAAGCGGCGGATGTCGTTGACCATCTCGGCGACCGACGACTCCTGCAGCAGGAAGTCGACGATGGGCTGGTCGAGCCCGGTCAGCGGCCGCAGGCGCGGGTCGTAGAAGGGGTTGGGCAGGCAGCGCACGTCGAACACCAGGTCGGCGTCGAGCGGCACGCCGTGCTTGAAGCCGAACGATTCGAACACCAGCGTCAGCCGGCCGGCTTCGGCGCCGACCAGCGCCTTGATCCAGGTCCTGAGACGGTTGGCCGACAGCTCGCTGGTGTCGATCGGGTAGCCGAGCGCCTTGACCTCGGCCAACATGGCCTCTTCCTGTCGGATGCACTCCTCGACGGTGAGGCCGGGGCCGGACAGCGGGTGGCGGCGGCGCGTTTCCGAGAAGCGCCTGACCAGCGTGTCGGACTTGGCTTCGAGGTACAGCAGGCGCACGTCGACGCCTTCGGCGGCCAGCGCCGCCATCGCGCCAGGCAGGGCGGCGAGCGTCGGCCCGCCGCGGGTGTCGACGCTGATCGCGACCCTTTCGTGGCCCTGCTCGCGGTAGAGCGCGATCAGGCTCGCCAGCAGCGTGGCCGGCAGGTTGTCGACCGAGGCGTAGCCGGCGTCTTCGAGCGCCTTGAGCGCGACCGACTTGCCCGAGCCGGACAGGCCGCTAATCAGGATCAGCTGCATGTTCCTGATCCCTGAGGAAGTTGGTGTGCCGTTCGATGAACTCGCGCGTGCTGTCGATGCCGCGCAATTGCAGGATGTAGTTGCGCACCGCCGCCTCGACCAGCACCGCGAGGTTGCGGCCGGCCGCCACGGGCAGGATCACCTTGCGCACCTTGACGCCGAGGATCTCCTGCGTTTCGGACTGGATGTTCAGGCGGTCGAGCGCCTGCATCGCCTGGTCGTTGGCCTTGACCAGGTGGATGATCAGTTTCAGCACCTTTTTCGGCCGCACGGCGGTTTCGCCGAAGATGGTGCGGATGTTCAGGATGCCGAGGCCGCGCACCTCGAGGAAGTCGCGCAGCAGCGGCGGGCAACGGCCTTCGAGCGTCTCCGGGCCGATGCGGTACAGCTCGACCGCGTCGTCGGCGACCAGGCCGTGGCCGCGCGAGATCAGCTCCAGCGCCAGCTCGCTCTTGCCCATCGCCGAGTCGCCCATGATCAGCACGCCGATCTCGAGCACGTCGAGGAACACGCCGTGCAGCACCGTCGACACCGCCAGCGCGCGCGCCAGATAGATGCGCAGCACGTCCATCAGGTACGGGCTCTCGAGCCGCGAGCTCATCAAGGGGACGTTGTGCGTATGGCAGTAGTCGCGCAGCAGCTTGGGCACCGTCTGGTTGTTCGCGACGATGACGACCGCCATCGGCTTGTGGAACAACTGGTCGAGCGCGGTGCGCGCGGCGGCGTTCTCCAGCTTCTCCAGGTACTCGACCTCGGCCACGCCGAGCACCTGGACGGCGTTCGGGTGGATGAAGTTGAGGTGACCGACGAGGGCGAGGGTCGGACGCTGATCGTCGTTGCGGATCATCGTGTCCGAACCGCCGGTGCCGGCGACCCAGTTCAGGAACAGCTTCTGGTGGTTGTCCTGGTAGAGCTGGCGAACGGATACGCTAGGCATGGCCGGACCATTGGGTGAGCAGGCTGAACAGGGCGTCGCGGTCCGGCGCGGCGAGCAGCGCTTCGCGCAGGCTGCGGCTGGAGAACAGTTGCGCCAGTTCGGACAGCACCTGCAGGTGCAAGTCGGTCGCCTCCGCGGGGACGAGAAGCACGAACAGGCTCTGCACAGGCTTGCCGTCGGGGGCGTCGAAGGGAATCGGGCTCTTGAGGCGGATGAAGACGCCGACCGCCTCCTTCAGGCCCTTGGCGCGGCCGTGCGGAATCGCCACACCCTGGCCGAGTCCGGTCGAACCGAGCTTTTCCCGGGCGAACAGGCAGTCGAACACTTCGCTTCTGGCGATGCCGTGGGTATTCTCGACGAGCAGCCCCACTTGTTCGAACACGCGTTTCTTGCTGCCGACGTCCAGGTCGATCAGGACATGGTCGGGCGCGAGGATTTTGCCGATCAGGCTCATACTATGCGTTGGCTACAGAAAAAACCCGGCCATTCTACGCCCAAGCGCCGGTCAGGCAAATGACCGGCGGCGCGTGACGGCCGCGGCGAGGACAAAAAAGCCGCAACGGGGGGCCGCGGCATGCCGCGTGCTGGGGCCTTCCTGCGGAACGGGGGGCAACCGCCAAGGCGGGCGCGCCATGAAAAACGGGAACCCGAAGGTTCCCGTTTCGACCGTCGCCGCGATCAGGCGTTCGCCTGCTCGACGGGGGCTTCCTCGGTCGAGGCCGGCACCGGCGCGCGGCGTTCGTTCAGCTTTTCCTTGTGCTTGAGGACCTGGCGGTCGAGTTTGTCGATCAGCGCGTCGACGGCGGCGTACATGTCGCCGTCGGTCGCCTCCACGTGGATATCCTTGCCGGAGAGGTGAACGTTCACCTCCGCCTTCTGCACCAGTTTGTCGACGGAGAGGGTTACGGCGACGTCGATCACGTTGTCGACGTGGCGAGTCACGCGTTCGAGCTTGCTTTCGATGTATTCGCGCAGCGGCGGAGTAACTTCGAGATGAAGACCGGTGATTTTGAGGTTCATACCCTAACTCCTTCAGGTGACAACGCCTGGGCGTGGAGCGCCCGGCGATTTCTGCTCGGCGACCCCGTCGCCGTGGCGACGGAATCCCTCTTGAGGAACAGGTGGGGTGGCGGCTGCGTTTTTAAAGTGCCTTGCGCAGGGCGACCGCGGGGATCTGCAACGCTTCGCGGTATTTCGCCACGGTGCGCCGCGCGACCTGGATGCCCTGGCGGTTGAGGAGCTCGACCAGCTTGCTGTCGGAGAGCGGCGCCTGGCGGTCTTCGGCGTCGATCAACTGCTTGATCAAGGCCTTGATCGCTGTCGCGGAACACTCGCCGCCGCTGTCGGTTTCCAGCGCGCTGCCGAAGAAGTATTTGAGTTCGAAGAGCCCGCGCGCGCAGAGAAGGTACTTCTGCGTGGTCACCCGGGAGATGGTCGATTCGTGCAGGCCCAGTTCTTCGGCGATGTCGCGCAGTATCAACGGACGCATCGCCACTTCACCCTGTTCAAAGAACGCTTGCTGCCTGTTGGCAATAGATTCCGACACTTTCAGGATGGTGTCAAACCGTTGCTGGATGTTTTTGACGAACCACTTGGCCTCCTGCAGGCGCGGCGCCAGTTCGCCGCTTTCGCCGCGCGACTCGGACACCAGCCGGGCGTAGTCGGGGTTGACACGCAGGCGCGGCACGGCGGCCGGGTTGAGCTCGGCGCGCCAGCGCCCCTTGCGTTTGACCACCAGCACGTCGGGCACGATGTAGTGGGTTTCGTCGCCGCCGAAGTCGGCGGCCGGATGCGGCGTCAGGCTGGCGATCAGCTGTTGCGCGAGCCGGAGCTCGTCGTCGCCGACGCCGAGCAGCTTCTTGAGTTTGCCGTACTCGCGTTGGCCGAGCAGCGGCAGGTGCGCCTGTACGATGGCGCGCGCGGTCGCCAGGCCCGGCGTGACGGCGGGCAGGCGCGCCAGTTGCAACAGCAGGCAGCCGGGCAGGTCGAGCGCGCCGACGCCGGCCGGGTCGAAGCCCTGCAGCAGCGCCAGGCCGTCCTCGAGCTCCTCGAGCGTCAGCCCGAGTTCGGCCGGCAGCTCGGCGAGGATGGCGTCGAGCGGCTGCGGCAGGAAACCCTGCTCGTCGAGCTCCTCGATCAAGAGGCTGACGACGCCGTGTTCGCGCGTCGACATCGCGATCTCGCCGAGCTGGGCGAGCAGATGCTCGCGCAGCGACACCGGGCAGGGCACGTTGGCCAGCGGGTCGAAGTCGTCGTCGCCGCGCGCCGCGCCACGCCCCCAGTCGGTCAACTCGCCCGGCAGGTTGTCCGGGCTGTCGGGGCCGTCGCTTCCCGGTGCCTCGGCGGCGGCTTCGGTCGCGGGGGCGTCGCCGCCCGCGTCGCCGGCGCCGTCGTCCATCCGCTCGATCAGCGGGTTGTCGAGCAGCATGCGGTCGACCTCGGACTGCAGGTCGAGCGTCGAGAGCTGCAGCAGCTTGATCGACTGCTGCAACTGCGGCGTGAGGGTGAGCTGTTGCGCGATCTTGAGCTGGAGACTCTGCTTCATGGCGTGGCCGTCTTCAGAGGTGGAAGTGCTCGCCGAGGTAGACCTCGCGGACCTTCTCGTCGTTGACGAGCGCGTCCGGCTCGCCCGACGCGAGCACGGTCCCTTCACTAATGATATAAGCGCGATCGCAGATGCGTAGCGTCTCGCGCACGTTGTGGTCGGTGATCAGCACGCCGATGCCGCGTTCCCTGAGGAAGGCGATGATCTTCTGGATGTCGATCACCGCGATCGGGTCGACGCCGGCGAACGGTTCGTCGAGCAGGATGAAGCGCGGCCGCGTCGCCAGCACGCGCGCGATCTCGACGCGGCGGCGTTCGCCGCCCGACAGCGCCAGCGCGTTGGTGTCGCGCAGGTGGGCGATGTGCAGGTCGTCGAGCAGCAGCTCGAGCTCGTGCGCGAGCTTGTCGCCCTTCAGGCCGCCGATCTCGAGCACCGCGCGGATGTTTTCCTCGACCGTCATCTTGCGGAAGATCGACGCCTCCTGCGGCAGGTAGCCCAGCCCCATGCGCGCGCGCTGGTGGATCGGCAGCCGGGTGATCGCGGTGCCGTCCAGTTCGATTCCGCCGCCGTCGGCGGCGACGAGGCCGACGATCATGTAGAAGCTGGTGGTCTTGCCGGCCCCGTTGGGGCCCAACAGGCCGACCACCTCGCCGCTGGCGATGTCGAGCGACACGTCGCGCACCACGGTGCGCTTCTTGAAGCGCTTTTGCAGGTGGCGGACGGAAAGCTGGCTGTGCGTCATTTCTGGCCTTCGTCCCTGGGTTGCAGGATCACGGTGACACGGCCCTTGCTCTGGCCCGGCGCGGTCGCGGCGCCACCGCTGACCTGGTAGACCTCGGTCTCGGTGTTGTAGGTGATCACGCTGCCGCTGACGACGTCGGCGCCGCGTCTGACGCGCGCGTTGCCGGTCAGCACCACCTGATTGCTGGCGCTGGTGTAGTCGACGCGCGAGGCCTGGCCCTCGATGTATTCGGGCCGGCCCTCGAGCTTCTGGCGGAAGGTGGCGGGGCGGCCGACGCCCTGCAGCGTCTGGCGGCCCTGCGCGTCGCGGGTGACGGTGACCTGGTCGGCGGTGGCCCTGAGCGTGCCCTGCACGACGATCACGTTGCCCTGCCAGACGGTGACGCCCTTGAGCTGGTCGAGCGTGCCCGAGTCGGCGGTGATCTCGATCGGTTTCTTGCGGTCTGCCTGTTCCGCGGCGGCCGGTCCGGCGACGAGGGCGAGCAGCGCCGCCGCGACGATGAGCTTACTGTACATACTTCGCCCTCACCTGGGAGAGGAGTTTCAGGACGCCGTTGTCTTGCTGGTATTCGAAGCCGACGGCGTTGGCGACCGAGTCGCCGTAGCGGATCTGCACCGGGGTCTTGGCGCGCGCTATCCGGGCCCGCGTGTCGACGGTGATCTGCGAGCCGTATACATGCGTGTCCTGCTGTCCGGCCGCGCCCGGCTTGAAGAAGTGGGCCTGTTTTTCCAGCAGCGCGATGCCGTCCCGGCGGTTGTAGCGCGCCTCGCCGGCGGTGGCCCGGTAGGCGAGGGCGCCGCCCTGGTAGCTGTCGAGCCGCGCGTCGCGCAGGTGCAGGTCCGGCTGCTTGGGAAACTGCCAGCCCTGGCGGGCGGTGAGCCTCTCCTGCAGCCGGCCTTCGGCGTCGAAACGGCTGGCGCTGAAGCCGTCGACGACGTACTCCGGCCGGTTCGGGTCGAGCGCCTTGCCGGTCGGGTTCCAGCGCGACACATGGTCGAGCCAGAAGGCCAGCAGCGCCATCAGGCCGACCAGCGCGACCGGGAACAGGCGGTGCGCGCGTATCATTCGAGGTAGCGCGCCATCAGCGCGTCGAAGGTGCCTTGCGCCTGCATGATGCGCTCGGTCAGCTCGCGGACCGCGCCGGCGCCGCCGGACGCGCCGGTGACGTAGTGCGCGTGCTGGCGCACCAGGCTCGGCGCCTCGGGCACGGCGACGGCCAGGCCGACGCGCGTCATCACCGGCAGGTCGACCACGTCGTCGCCGATGTAGGCGCATTCGTCGGCCGTCAGGCCGGTGGTGGCCAACAGCTCGGCCAACGTCGCGCGCTTGTCGTGGATGCCTGCGTAGTAGTAGTCGATGCCCAGGCCGCGGGCGCGGTGGGCGACGCCCGGCGCGTCTCGGCCGGTGATGATGGCGAGCTTCACGCCGGTCGACTGCAGCATCTTGAGCCCGTGGCCGTCGAGCGTGTTGAAGGCCTTGAGCTCCTCGCCGCTGGCGCTGATGAAGATGCTGCCGTCGGTCAAGACGCCGTCGACGTCCATGATCAGCAGCTTCACGCGGCGCGCCAGTTCCTGAAAACTTTTCATTCGCGGTTCCTTAAACGACCCCGGCCTTGAGCAGGTCGTGCATATTGAGCGCGCCGACCAGCCGGCCGGCGGCGTCGACGACCAGGAGGCCGTTGACCTTGTGTTCTTCCATCAGCTTGGCCGCCTCGCTGGCCAGCCGCGCCTCGCCGACGGTGCGCGGCGCGCGGTGCATCACCGCGTCGACGGTGAGGCCGGCGAGGTCGAGCGTCGCGTCGAGCGTGCGCCGCAGGTCGCCGTCGGTGAAGATGCCGGCGAGCGCGCCGGTCTCGTCGAGCACCGCGGTCATGCCGAGGCCTTTCTTGGTCATCTCGAGCAGCGCGTCCTTGAGCGAGGTGCCGCTTCGGACCACCGGCAGCGCGTCGCCGGCGTGCATCACGTCGCGCACGTGCACCAAGAGGCGCCGGCCGAGGCTGCCGCCCGGGTGCGACAGCGCGAAGTCCTCGGGCGCGAAGCCGCGTTCGGACAAGAGCGTCACCGCCAGCGCGTCGCCCAGCGCGAGCGCCGCGGTGGTGCTCGCGGTCGGCGCCAGCCCGAGCGGGCAGGCTTCCTGCTCGACCTGCGCGTTCAGGTGCAGGTCGGCCTCGCGCGCCAGCGTCGATTCGGGGCGGCCGGTCAGGCTGATCAGCGTCAGGCCCTTGCGCTTGAGCGCCGGCAGCAGCGTCAGCACTTCGTCGCTCTCGCCCGAGTTGGACAGCATCAGCACCACGTCGTCGGCGGTGATCATGCCGAGGTCGCCGTGGGCGGCCTCGGCCGGGTGGACGAAGAAGGCCGGCGTGCCGGTCGAGGCGAGGGTGGCGGCGATCTTGCGGCCGATGTGGCCCGATTTGCCTATGCCGATCACCACCACGCGGCCGCGGCAGGCGAGGATGGCGTCGACCGCCCGGGAGAACTGTTCGTCGAGCCGCGCGGCCAGGTGCGAAATCGCTTCGGCTTCGATGGCGAGGACCTGGCGCGCCGCTTCGAGGCGCTGTCGATTCACGGTGGTATCCATGGGGCGAGAGTATATCAAGGTTATAATCCGGTGACTTGCGGCCTGGTGCGGCTTTTGCTTAACAGAGTTTGTTCAAGCGGCCGGCCGCACGGTCGATGTCCCTCATTCCGGAAAGCGAGCGTTCATGCATTCACTGGCCCCTATCGTGGTCGTGCTCTTGGCGTCGGTGCTGTCGGTCACCCTGTGCCGCAGCCTGAAGGTGCCGCCCATGCTGGGCTATCTGGTGGTCGGCTTCCTCGCCGGCCCCGGCGTCGCCAGCCTGATCCCCGATAGCGAGGAGACGCGCTTCCTCGGCGAGATCGGCATCGTGTTTATGATGTTTACTATCGGCCTCGAGTTCTCGCTACCCAAGTTGCAGGCGATGAAGCGGCTGGTGTTCGGCGTCGGGCTCGCGCAGGTGGTCGCGACCATGCTGCTGATCGTCGGCGTGGCCGGCGCGCTGACCGGCAGCGCGATGGCCGGCGTCGCGATCGGCGGCGCGCTGGCGATGTCGTCGACGGCGATCGTCAGCAAGCTGTTGGCCGAGCGGCTCGAGCTGGCGCAGCCGCACGGCCAGCTGGCGATCGGCGTGCTGTTGTTCCAGGACCTGGCCGTCGTGCCGCTGTTGATCCTGCTGCCGGCGCTGGCCGCCGGCGGCGACGGGCTGTGGATGGAGCTGGGGCTGGCCGGCGTGAAGGTGGTGGCGGTGATGGCGCTGCTGCTGTTCTTCGGCCAGAAGCTGATGCGGCCGTGGTTCCACCTCGTCGCGCGCCAGCGCTCGGGCGAGCTGTTCATGATCAACGTGCTGCTGGTCACGCTCGGCGTCGCCTACCTGACCGAGCTGTCGGGGCTGAGCCTCGCGCTCGGCGCCTTCGTCGCCGGCATGCTGATCGCCGAGACCGAGTACCGCTACCAGGTCGAGGACGACATCCGGCCGTTCCGCGACATCCTGCTCGGCTTTTTCTTTATCACCATCGGCATGCGGCTCGAGCTGGCGGTGTTCGTCGAGCGCTGGAAGGAAGTGCTGCTGTTGCTGTTGCTGTTGGTGCCGGTCAAGCTCGGCGTGGTGTTCGGCCTGGCGCGCGCCTTCGGCCACCGCGCCAACGAGAGCTTCCGCGGCGCGCTGGCGCTGGCGCAGGGCGGCGAGTTCGGCTTTGTGCTGTTGGCGCTGTCGGCCAACCTTGGGCTGGTGCCGGCCGGGCTGATGCAGGCGGCGATCGCCGCGGTGCTGCTGTCGATGCTGATCGCGCCCTTCCTGATCCAGCACGGCGACGCGATCACCCGCCGCCTCATCAAGCAGGATTGGGCACTGCAGGCGGCCAGCCTGCACCAGATCCTGGTGCAGTCGATGAGCAAGAGCGAGCATGTGATCATCTGCGGCTACGGCCGCAGCGGCCAGGCGCTGGCGCGCCTCCTGGAGGCCGAGAACATCCCGTTCTTCGCGCTCGACATGGACCCGGAGCGCATCCGCGAGGCGGGCGAGGCCGGCGAGGCGGTGGTGTTCGGCGACGCCGGCAAGAAGGAGGTGCTGATGGCCGCCGGCCTGATGCGCGCCAAGTCGCTGGTGATCACCTTCTCCGACACGCACGCGGCGCTGCGGATCATGGACGCGGTGCACGCGCAGCGCCCGGGCCTGCCGGTGATCGTGCGCACCGTCGACGATTCGGACATCGAGGTGCTGCGCCGCGCCGGCGCCGACGAGGTGGTCGCCGAGATCATGGAAGGCAGCCTGATGCTCGCCTCGCACGCGCTGATGGTGATGGGCGTGCCGCTGAACCGCGTCCTGAAGCGCATCCGCGCGGTGCGCGAGGAGCGCTACGCGCTGTTCCGCGGCTTCTTCCGCGGCGTCAGCGACGACACCGACGGCCTCGACGAATTCCTGCAGCCGCGCCTCTACAGCGTGGTGCTGCCGCAAGGCGCGGCGGCGGTCGGCCAGTGCCTCGGCCAGTTGCGGCTCGACAAGGCGGGGGTCGAACTCAAGGCGGTGCGCCGCAACAACCTGCGCCGCACCGACTTCTCCGACGACTTCGAGCTGCTGCCCGACGACGTGCTGATCCTGTTCGGCGAGCCCGAGGCGCTCGCCAGCGCCGAGAACCTGCTGCTGCAGGGCTGAAGCGGCGCCCGTCGCCGGTCACCGCAACGACGGGCAAGACAAAAGGCTCGGCCAACCTCCGCAAAGGTTGGCCGAGCCTTTTGCCGTCCGGCGCCCTCAGGGCAGGATGGTGCTGATCTGCCGGGTCAGCTCCTGCTTGAGCGCCTGCTGCTTCTCGCCCTGCGTCTTCTTGCCCTTGACCATCGCGTTGAAGTCGAGCGCGTACACCGGCGCGCTCATCGGCCCGGTGATCTTCAACGGCACGCTGACGTCCTTCAGGCGTGCGAACTCGCGCGGGTTGGCCGAGACGTCGAGCGAGTAGTCGACGATGCTCTTGACCAGGTCGAGCTTGCCGCCGCCCGAGACGTTGACCAGCTGCGAGGCGAGCTTGAGGTCCTGGTTGCGCGCGACGCCGTTCTCGAGCGCGAAGCGCGCCGACAGCGTCGAGAAGGTGGTGCGCTGGTCGGTGACCGCGTTTACCGGCGTGTTGCCGAGGTCTTTCAGTTCCTGCGGCAGGTTCTTCAGCGCGGCGACCAGGTCGATGCCGGTCAGCGCGCCCCGGTTGAGGCTCATCCGGACGTCGCCGGACAGTGTGTCCTTGAAGGCGGCGAAGTTGCTGCCCTGCGCGCGCACGCGCACGTGGCCGTCGCCGTGGCCGTCCAGGCGCGGGAAGTTGAACAGGTCGATCAGCAAGGGGCGGATGCTCATGCCCTGGAGCGTCTGGTCGACGTCGAGCCTGTGCGGGTTGCCGCGCACCAGGCGGGCCGAGCCGGTCAGTTGGCCCTCGTAGATGTTGGCCGAGAGCTCGCTGACCGCCAGCTCCTGCGGCGTCGCGTCGATCTTGGCCGACACGCCGTTGACCCTGAAGCGGCCGACCGCGAGCTCGCCGACCGACAATTGCCCCGACACGTTCAGAAAGTCCAGCCAGTCCAGCGACAGCGGTCGGGTGTCCTGGAACACCGCGACCGGGCGCGCGCTGTTTTCGGGTAGGTAGCGGTTCAGATCGAGCTTGCCGACCGACAGCATCAGCTCGTGGCGCGGCTTGACGAAGCCGAACTGGCGCACGTCGGCGGCGAGGTCGGAACCGTCGAGCGAGCCTGCGACGCGCAGGTTCAGCGCCGAGGCGGCGAGGCTGCCTTCGAGATGGCCCGCGAGCCGGGCGACCAGCTTGCCGCGCGGCAGCAGCGGCGTCGTGGCGGTCGCGGTCAGCGCCAGCGGTTCGACCTTCAGCGCGTCGAGGTTGGTGATGTCGAGCGGGCCGTCGACCGACAGCGCGAGCCGGTGAGGGCCGGCCAGCCAGGTCAGCGCGCCCGCGATGCGCTGCGCGGCCAGCCGCGCCTCGGTCAGCGCGATCTCGTCGAGGCGGCCGGCGAAGCGGTATTCGCTGCGGTCCTGACGCATGAAGCCCTTGAGGTCGGCGCGCGGCAGCTCGACGCTGGCGAGGCTGGCGCTGACGGTCGGCATGTCGATGACGAGCTCGGCCGCCGGCGCCTGGGTGGCGAAGGTGGCACGCAGCGCCTCGCCGCTGGCCTGCAGCGTCGCGAAGTTGAGCTTGAGCCGCCCGGTCAGCGTGATCTGCGTCTCGCCCTGCTCGGGCAGCTTCGCCTTGGCCGACAGTTGCAGCGCGTTGACGCTGACCTGGTCATCCTGGATCCGCAGCGGCGCGGCGAGCGCGAGCCCGACGCGCTGACGGCCGGTGTCGAGCACCGCCCTGGCGGATAGCCTCGCGTCGTCGCGCAGTTCGTCGGCCTCCATCTCGAGCGCGTCGAGCCGCCAGCGGCGGCCGGAGAGCGCGTCGCTGAAGCGCACGTTGGCCCGGCCCAGCGCGAGGCTGTCGAGCCGGACGCTGACGTCGCTGTTGGCGCGGCGGCGCAGCAGGTCGGCAATCGACAGGCGGCCGTTGGCGTCGCGCGCCAGGTCGAGCTCGACGCCGTCGAGCGCCAGCGCGGTGACTTCCTTGTCGCCCAGAAGCAGCGGCAGCCAGGCGAAGCCGATCCGCGCCTCGGCGACGGCCAGAGCCGGCGTGCGGCCGTCCGGCGCGCTGAGCGAGAGTTTTTCCAGGGTCAGTCCGGGGCGCGGAAACAGTTGCGGCGTGATGTCGCCGGCGACGCTCACGCGGCGGCCGGTGTCGGCGAGGCTGGATTGGAGCGCGTCGCGTACCGCGCGCTCGTCGAATTGCCACAGCAGCACGGCCTGGGTCAGCAGGAAGAGGGCGACCAGTCCGCCGATGCCGTAGACGAGGAGATGGAGCCAGAGTCGGCCGGAGTTCCACTTCATGACGTCGGGTCTCGCGTGGGTTGAGGGCGTCAGGAGGGGAGGCGGTCTGGAGCGGGTGAAGGGAATCGAACCCTCGTCTTAAGCTTGGGAAGCTTCAGCTCTACCATTGAGCTACACCCGCGTGCCGCGTCAGAAGCCGCCGAATGTAGCGGCTTTTCGGCGGCTTGGCAAGACGGCGGCCCGGCGTGGCGGGCGGGCAGCGGTCCGCTCGGCGCGGCGCGGGGCTTGGCGTCGCCGGGCTGTCGCGCCGGCCGGCTATGCAGGATAATTAGAGCGGGACGAGTGCCGTCCCGAGCCCGCCGCGGGCGCCCGCTGCGGCCCGCGACCGCAAGACGAATGCCCGAACGGGAGCCCGCGCCATGCCCTATCTGCCCGACTTCATCCCGCCGTCCCGCTACGACGACCCGGCCGCCGCGCTGGCCCAGCTCACCCGCATCTACGACGGCAGCCTCGCCCACCTGCGCGAGGCGACGCGTCGCTTCGTCGCCGGCGAAGACCCGCCCGGTCGCGTGCGCGCCTTCTACCCCTTCGTGCGCATCCAGACCGAAACGGCGACGCGGCTGGCCGCCCGCGAGGCTGGCCGGCTCAGCTACGGCTTCGTCGCCGGCCCGGGGCGCTACGAGACGACGCTGACGCGTCCCGACCTGTTCGCCGACTACTACCTCGAACAGCTGACGCTGCTGCTGCAGAACCACGGCGGCGAACTCGAGGTCGGCACCAGCTCGCAGCCGATTCCGGTGCACTTCTCCTTCGCCGAGGGCGACCATCTCGAGGGCAGCCTCACGCCAGAGCGGCGGCAGAAAATGCGCGACGTGTTCGACCTGCCCGAGCTCGCCGCGATGGACGACGGCATCGCCAACGGCACGCACGCGCCGAAGGGGGGCGAGCCGCAGCCGCTGGCGCTCTTTACCGCGCCGCGCGTCGACTACTCGCTGCACCGGCTGCGCCACTACACCGGCACCTCGCCCGAGCACTTCCAGAACTTCGTGCTGTTCACCAACTACCAGTTCTACATCGACGAGTTCATCCGCCTCGGGCGCGAGCGCGTCGCCGACGAAGGCGGCGACTACGCCGCCTTCGTCGAGCCCGGCAACGTGATCACCCGGCGCGGCGGGAAGGACGCCGGCGGCAAGGCGCCGCCGCGCCTGCCGCAGATGCCGGCCTACCATCTGGTGCGCGGCGACCGCGGCGGCATCACCATGGTCAACATCGGCGTCGGCCCGGCCAACGCCAAGACCATCACCGACCACATCGCGGTGCTGCGGCCGCACGCGTGGATCATGCTCGGCCACTGCGCGGGGTTGCGGCAGTCGCAGCGGCTCGGCGACTACGTGCTCGCGCACGGCTACGTGCGCGACGACCACGTGCTCGACGAGGACCTGCCGCTGTGGGTGCCGATTCCGGCGCTGGCCGAGATCCAGCTCGCGCTCGAGGCGGCGGTGTCCGACGTCACGCTCACGCAGGGCGCCGAGCTCAAGCGCATCATGCGCACCGGCACGGTCGCCAGCACCGACAACCGCAACTGGGAGCTGTTGCCCGACAACGGTCCGCAGCGGCGCTTCAGCCAGAGTCGCGCCGTCGCGCTCGACATGGAGAGCGCGACCATCGCCGGCAACGGCTTCCGCTTCCGCGTGCCCTACGGCACCCTCTTGTGCGTCAGCGACAAGCCGTTGCATGGCGAGATCAAGCTGCCGGGCATGGCAGACCACTTCTACCGCGAGCGCGTCGACCAGCACCTGCGCATCGGCATCCGCGCGATGGAATTGCTGCGCGAGCGCGGCGTCGACAGCCTGCACAGCCGCAAGCTGCGCAGCTTCGCCGAGGTCGCCTTCCAGTAGCGCGCCGCGTCGCGGCGGAGAAATGTGATTTTTCACACCCGGCGCCGTTTAAGGCGCGCGCCGTCCCGGTCGCCTTGTGGGGGTGACGGCGATGACGCCGGTCCCGAACCCCGACGAAGGAGCACCATCCATGCTGAGTCTGCACACCAACGCCGCCGCGTTGTTCACCAAGAGCAACCTGAACGCCAGCCAGAGCGGCCTGACCACCGCGATGACCCGCCTGGGTACCGGTTTTCGCATCAACTCGGCGATGGACGACGCGGCCGGGCTGCAGATCGCGACCCGTCTGGACGCGCAGAGCCGCGGCATGAGCGCCGCGATGAAGAACACCCAGAACGGCATCAGCATGCTGCAGACCGCCGACGGCGCGCTGAGCGAGGTGTCGAACATCCTGCTGCGCATGAAGGACCTCGCGACCGAGGCCGCCAACGGCACCGCCAGCACCGACGACCAGACCGCGCTGAAAGCCGAGTTCGACGCGCTGGGGGCCGAGATGACCAACATACTGGACAACACCAAGTTCGGCGGCGAAACCTTGCTGAGCGGCGGCAAGCTGGCCAGCGCGGTTACCTTTCAGATTGGTGCTTCTGCAGCCGAAACGATGGAGGTTGATGTGAGTGCGGCATTGACCGCTGCTGAGACCGTACCGACTACCATTGGTGCGGCAGCGGACATCGATACCATCAATACGGCCATCAACAATGTCGGCACCCTGCGCTCGGCGATCGGCGCCAGCGCCAACCGCCTCGGCCATGTCTACAACAACCTGGCGAACGTGAACAACAACACCCAGATCGCCAAGAGCCGCATCATGGACACCGACTACGCGACCGAGACCGCGTCGATGACCGCCAAGCAGATGCTGATGCAGGCCGGCGTCGGCATGCTCAAGCAGAGCGGCTCGATGGGCCAGCTGGCGATGTCGCTGCTGCAGTAAGTCCGGCGAGTCCCGCGCTGCGCCGCTTCAAGCCGACCCGGGCAGGGTCGGCTTTTTCATGTTCATGGCCGCACCGGCCGGCCGGCGTCGCGGGTGTGATTTTTCACACCCGGCGCCGTTTAAGGCGCGCGCCGTCCCGGTCGCCTTGTGGGGGTGACGGCGATGACGCCGGTCCCGAACCCCGACGAAGGAGCACCATCCATGCTGAGCTTGCACACCAACGCCGCCGCGTTGTTCACCAAGAGCAACCTGAACGCCAGCCAGAGCGGCCTGACCACCGCGATGACCCGCCTGGGTACCGGTTTTCGCATCAACTCGGCGATGGACGACGCGGCCGGGCTGCAGATCGCGACCCGTCTGGACGCGCAGAGCCGCGGCATGAGCGCCGCGATGAAGAACACCCAGAACGGCATCAGCATGCTGCAGACCGCCGACGGCGCGCTGAGCGAGGTGTCGAACATCCTGCTGCGCATGAAGGACCTCGCGACCGAGGCCGCCAACGGCACCGCCAGCGCCGACGACAAGACCGCGCTGCAGGCCGAGTTCGACGCGCTGGGCCAGGAGCTGGGCAATATCATGAACAACACCAAGTTCGGGGGTACCGACTTGCTGAAGGCGGGTTCGGGCAAGCTGACCGGCGCGATTAATTTCCAGATCGGCGCCAGCGCGGCGGAAGTGCTGACCATGGACCTGGGCACGGGCGGCAACGACGAGATGGGCGCTCTGGATACCGCGCTGGGTGCGGCCACGGCCAACTATACGGCGGCCGGCGTGGGGACCGAGCTGACGGGTAGCGCCAACGCCACGATCACCCTGCTGGATACCGCCATTGCCGCTACGGGCGCCGTGCGTTCCGCCATCGGCGCCAATGCCAACCGCCTCGGCCACGTCTACAACAACCTGGCGAACGTGAACAACAACACCCAGATCGCCAAGAGCCGCATCATGGACACCGACTACGCGACCGAGACCGCGTCGATGACCGCCAAGCAGATGCTGATGCAGGCCGGCGTCGGCATGCTCAAGCAGAGCGGCTCGATGGGCCAGCTGGCGATGTCGCTGCTGCAGTAAGACGGACGCGTTTCTTCGTCCCGTCGTCCCCGGCCGGCCGCCTTCGCGGCCGGCTTTTTCATTACGGGTAGCTCTTGATGAACGACAGAATCCAGCCGGTCGCGCCGCTGCGGCCGGTCTCGCCGCAGCGCCCGGGCGCGCAGGAGCGGCGTTTTTTTGCCGGCGAAGTGCTGACGGCGAGCGTCGAGGCGCGCGGGGCGGGCGACGAGGTCGCGCTGAGCGTCGACGGGCGGCGGCTGACGCTGACCTTGCCGCCGTCGGCCTCCTGGCAGCCCGGCACGACGGTGAGGCTGCAGGTGCTCGCGGTGGCGCCGCGGCTCGAGCTGGCCTGGCTGGACGCGCCGCCCGACGCGCCGGATGCGGGCGGCGACGCGCCCGCCGCGCGGGCGTGGCGCGCCGACGAGGCGAGTTTGCCGCGGCTGACGCCGGCGCGACCCGAGGCGGCGGCGCTGGCGCGCGACTGGCGCGAGGCGCTGCTCGGCCGGCTCGCGGCCGGCGCGGCGCGCTTCGTGCACGAGGCCGGCAGCCATCTGCCCGGCGCGCTGCTGGCCGCCTCGCCGCAGCTGGCGCTGGCCGCCTCGCGCGGCGAGGGGTTGGCCGAGCCGCCGCTGCCCCTGTGGCTGCCGATGTGGTTGTGGGGCGGGCCGCGGCTCGCGCTGAGCGTCGAGGACGCGTTGCGCGCGCCGGACGAGGCGGACGCGGTCGACACGCTCGACCTGGTGCTCGAGGCGACGCTGCCGGGGTTCGGACGGCTGAAGCTGAGGGCAAGGAAGCTGCGCGACGGCGGCGTGGCCCTGGCGCTGTCCGCCGACGCCGCGGCGTGCCGCCTGTTGCGAGAGCGGTCGGCCGAACTCGGCGCGGCGGTCGCGGCGGCCGGCGTCAGTCTGGCGCGGCTGTACATCGACGAGGACGAGGCGATGGCGGGGCTGGCGATCGGCCGGCACGGCGCCAGCCTGTTCGAGGCGCGCCGCGTGTCGGGCGAATTGTGCGCGGCGGCGGCGGCGGTGCTGCTGGCCTTGTGTCCGGCCGCGGCGTGACGCTCGGCCTTCGAGGCCGACGCCGCTCAACCCAGGGTGCCGATCAGGCTGACCTCGCGGTTTTCCGGCACCTCGTTGTACGACAGCACGTTGAGGCCGGGCGCGAACAGCCGGCCGTAGCGCGCCAAAAGCGGCCGGATCTGCGGCATCACCAGCAGGATGGGGGCGGTCGCGTGCTGCTTCATCTGGTCGCGGATGATCGGCATGTTGACCTGCAGCTGCTGCAGCACGTTCGGGTCGACCGGGAAGCTGTCGAGCGGCGGCTTGCCGGTCTGCTGCGCCTGCGCCAGCGCGCCGAGCAAGAGATTCTCCAGTTCCGCGGTCAGGTTGAACGCCTTCATCTCGCCGCGCGGGCCGAGGATGGCCTGCACGATCTGGCGCTTGAGCGTGCTGCGCACCTCGGCGGCCAGCAGGATGGGGTCCTTGCTCGTCTCGGCCGCCTCGACCAGCGTGGTCGCGATCGGCACGATGTCCTTGAGCGGTACGCCGTCGGTCAACAGCGTGCGGAACACCCGCAACTGCTGGCTCGGGTTCAGCGCCTGGTTCAGCGCCTGGGCGAGCCTGGGCGCCTGCTGCGCGAGCCGCTCGCCGAGCGCGGCGACGTCGTCGTGGCGGAACAGTTCGGCCAGGCTATCGCGCATCAGCTTGTTCAGGTGGGTGGCGATCACGCTGGCGCAGTCGACCACCTGGTAGCCGAGACCGAGCGCGCGGGCCTTGTCGGCCGGGTCTATCCACGTCACCGGCATCGCGTACGCCGGGTCGACGCCGGGGATGCCGTCGAGCTGGCCGTAGACCTCGGGCGAGGGGATAGCCATCAGCCTCTCGGCGTGCACCTCGGCCTCGGCCAACGTCGCGCCGCCGATCAGGATCGCGTACTGCGAGGGCTTGAGCCTGAGGTCGTCGCGCACGGTCACCGGCGGCACGAGGATGCCCATCGCCTCGCTCAAGCTTTGGCGCACGCCCTTGACGCGCTTGGAGAGCGGCGCGCCCTGCGCCTTGTCGATCAGGCCGACCAGCTTGTAGCCGAGCGACAGCGACAGCAGCTCGGTGTGCGGCAGCGCCTGCCAGTCGAGCTCGACCTCGCCGTCGCCGGCGAGCGCCTGCTGCAGCGTCGCGGCGTCCGGCGCGGCGGCGCCTTTGGGTGCGCGTTTTTGCAGCCGCCAGCCGACGAAGGCCAGCAACAGCGCGAAGGCGAGGAAGGGCGGCCACGGCATGCCGGGGATGACGGTCAGCACGAACATCACGCCGGCGGCCGAGAACAGCACGGTCGGCGAGGCCAACAGCTGCGAGCCGACCTGGTCCTGCATGTCGCCGGCGTCGCTGACGCGGGTGACGATGATGGCGGCGGCGGCCGACAACAGCAGCGCCGGAATCTGCGCGACCAGGCCGTCGCCGATGGTCATCAGCGCGTACTGGCGGAAAGCGTCGGCGAAGCCCATGTCGTGCATCAGCGCGCCGATCGCGACGCCGCCGACCAGGTTGATGATCAGGATCAGGATGCCGGCGATCGCGTCGCCGCGCACGAACTTGGACGCGCCGTCCATCGCGCCGTAGAAGTCGGCCTCGTTGGCGATGTCGCGGCGGCGCTGCTGCGCGGTTTCCTGGTTGATCACGCCGGCGTTCAGGTCGGCGTCGATCGCCATCTGCTTGCCGGGCAGCGCGTCGAGCGTGAAGCGCGCCGACACTTCCGAGATGCGCTCGGCGCCCTTGGTGACCACGACGAAGTTGATGATCATCAGGATCACGAACACCACCAGGCCGACGACGAAGTTGCCGCCGATCACCACGTGGCCGAAGGCCTCGATCACGCGGCCGGCCGCCGCGGTGCCCTCGTGCCCGTTCAGCAGCACCACCCGCGTCGACGCGACGTTCAGCGTCAGCCGCATCAGCGTGGTCGCCAGGATGATGGTCGGGAACACCGAGAAGTCCAGCGGCCGCCTGGCCGACACGCTGACCAGGATCACGATGATCGCCAGCACGATGTTGAAGGTGAACAGCGCGTCCAGCGCCAGGGGCGGCAAGGGCAGGATCACCATCGCCAGGATGGCTAAGAGGTAGAGCGGCGCGGCGACCTTGTGGCGGGACAGTTCGGCGATCAGGCGGGTCAGGGACTTCATGGCTGGTTTCGCGGTTCGGCAAGCTCGCGCGGCACGGGCAGCTCGGCCGACAGCTCGGGCCGGCTGCGCCGCGAGCCCGCGCGGAACGCCTTCAGTTGCAGGACATAGGTCAGCACCTGCGCCACCGCGCGGTAGAGCGGGGCGGGGATCTGCTGGTTGACCTGGGTGGTGTGGTAGACGGCGCGCGCCAAGGGCGGCAGCGTCAGCACCTCGACGCCGTGCTCGTCGGCGACCGTCCGGATGTAGAGCGCCATCTCGTCGACGCCCTTGGCGACGATGAACGGCGCCTCGGCGCGGTCCTCGTCGTACTTGAGCGCGACCGCGTAGTGCGTCGGGTTGACGATGACCACGTCGGCCGAGGGGACCGCCTTCCTTGCGCCGCGCTGCGCCATCTGCATCTGCAGCTGGCGCACGCGCTGCTTGATCTCGGGCCGGCCCTCGGTGCTCTTGTACTCGTCCTTGACTTCCTGCTTGCTCATGCGCTGCTGGCGCATGAACAGCATCGCCTGCAGCGGCAGGTCGATCAGCGCGAACACGGCGAACACCGCGCACAGCGCCAGCAGCGCGTCGAGCAGCAGCCTGGCCGAGTTCGCGAGCGCCGTCTCGAGCGGCGCGCCCTGCAGCGCGAAGAAGTCCAAGAGCGCGTTGCGGCTGATGTAGTACAGCACGGCGCCCAGCACCAGCGCCTTGACGATGGACTTGCCGATCTCGGTCGCGTGCTGCGGCGACGCGATGCGGCTAAAGTGCGCCAGCGGGTTGAGCCGCTCGAACTTCGGATGGAAGTGGCGCGCGGCGAACACCCAGCCGCCCGGGAACAGCGACACGGTCGCCACCATCACCGGGATCACGCACAGCGGCAGCAGCATCTTCAGTAGCAGCCACAGCGTGCCGAGGAACAGCATCGACCAGGCGTTCTCCAGCGAGCCGGGGCTCGTGAGCGTCGCGAACGACAGCGCGAACAGTCGGCGGAAGTCGTCGAGCCAGCCGGGCATCAGCATGAAGGACAGCTTGAGCGCGACCAGCAGGCCGACGGCGCTGGCGACGTCGCGCGAGCGCGCGACCTGGCCCCGCTTCTTCGCCTCGCGCAGCTTGTGCGGCGTGGCCTTTTCTGTCTTGTCGCCCTTCGCCTCAGCCACGCCCGCCTCCGAGCATCGCTTCTATCATCTTCAGGATCTGGTCGGTCAGCCTCAGGTACTGCTCGGGCACGAAGCGCACCAAGAGCGACAGCGTGCCGAGCCCGAACAGCGTCACCAGCGGAAAGCCGAGCGAGAACAGATTCAGCGCCGGCGCGACGCGGTTGATCAGGCCGAAGCCGACCTGCACGACGAAGGTCGCGAACACCGCCGGCAGCGCCAGCAGCACGGCGGCCGAGAACGCCCAGCCCAGGCCGCCGGCCAGCGCCCTGAGCGAGGCCGCGTCGACCCCGCCGCCGACAGGCCAGGCGACGAAGCTCGAATGGACGATCTGCACCAGCACCAGGTGGCCGTCGATCGCGAAGAACAGCAGCGCGCCCAACAGGTAGAGCAGCGTCGAGACGACGTCGGACGAGCTGCCGTTGCCCGGGTCGTTCATCACCGCCATCGACAGGCCCATCTGCGACGACACCAGAAAGCCGAGCAGCGACAGCACCGTCATCACCAGCTGCAGCGCCATGCCGAACACCAGACCTATCACCACTTGCTCGAAGGCGACGATGACGCCGTACAGCGAGAACGGGTCGATCGCCGGCGTGCCGCGCAGCGCCGGCTGCACCGCGACGGCGAGCGCCAGCGCGGCGCCGATGCGCACCCGCGCCGGCACCATCGCCTCGCCCAGGAGCGGCGCGACGGTCAGCGCGGCGACGAAGCGGCAGAACGGCCACCACAGCGCGGGCAGCAGCTCGACGAGGCCGGCGATCGGACCGCTCATCCGGCCTATCCGACCAGGGTCGCGGCGCGCCGGAAGGTCTCGACGCAGAAATCCATCAGCAGGCCGGCCATCCAGTGGCCGGCGAGCGCGATCGTCGCCAGCGTCACCAACAGGCGCGGCAGGAAGGACAGCGTCTGTTCGTTGATCTGCGTCGCCGCCTGGACGAGGCTGACGAGCACGCCGACGATCAGGCCGGGCAGGATCAGCAGCACGACGAGGGTGACGACGACGTAGAGGCTGTCGTTGACGAGGTCGACGGCGATGTCGGGGGTCAGCATGGGGAATCCGGGCTAGTAGGGCTGCACCGAGGTGACCAGCGTGTTGACGGTCAGCGACCAGCCGTCGACCAGCACGAACATCAGCAGCTTCAGCGGCAGCGAGATCACCAGCGGCGACAGCATCATCATGCCCATCGCCATCAGCACGCTCGAGACGACCAGGTCGATCACGAGGAAGGGAATGAACAGCATGCAGCCGATCTGGAACGCGGTTTTCAGTTCCGACAGCACGAAGGCGGCCAGCTTGACGGCGAAGGAATGGTCCTCGGGCCGCGCGACGTTCGCCTCGCCCGACAGCCTGGCCACCTGCGCGAGCGCCGCCTTGTTGGTCTGCGCGAGCATGAAGCGCGACACCGGCTCCTGCGCGATCGCGAGCGCCTGCTGCATGGTGATCTTGTCGGCGTCGAACGGCACCATCGCCTTGTTCCACACCTCCAGGCCCACCGGCCGCATCACCAGCAGCGTCAGGATCAGCGCGACGCCGGTGACGAGGCGGTTGGGCAGGCCCTGCTGCAGGCCGAGCGCCTGCCGCAGCAGCGACAGCACGATCACGAAGCGGGTGAAGCTCGTCATCATCAGCACCAGCGCGGGCAGCAGCCCGAGCAGGGTCATCAGGATGAGGATCTGCGTCTTGACGGTGAAGTCGACCTGCGTGCCGCCGGCGTCGGCCGACAGCAGCGTCAGCGCGTCGTCGGCGCAGGCGTCGCCGGCGGCGAGCGCGAGGGCCGCCGCCAGCGAGGGCAGCAGGAGGGCGCGGACCGCCTTCATGGCGCCAGCGAGTCCAGGTCGAGGTCGTTCAGCTCGACGACGCGCAGACCGTAGTTGTCGCCGCACACCACCACCTCGGCGCGGCCGATCACCGTGCCGTTGACCTTGATGTCGAGCGGCTCGCCGGCGAGCTTGTCCAGCTCCAGCACCGAGTCCGGGCCGATGTCGACCAGTTCGGCCAGGGTCAGGTCGGCGGTGCCGACCTCGAGCGTCAGCGTCACCGGGATCTTGCGCAGGAAGTGGCTCATGTCGCGCGAGGCGCGGCGCGGCGCCGCTTGCGCCTGGGCGGGGGCCTTGTCGAGGTCGTCGAGGACGCCGTCCAGATCGAATTCGTCGTTCAGTTCCATGCTTACTCCGCATCGTCGAAAGAGGTCAGGCAGAGCCTGCCGTGGCGCTCGGCCACGTTGGCCGAGAACACGCGTCGCGGACCGATGCGTACGTCGGCCCGCGGCTTGAGGCCCACCGGCAGCACCGTGCCGACCTTCAGGTCGACGATGTCGCCTAGCGTCATCCGTTTTTCCACCAGCCGCGCGCACAGCGCGACCTTGAGCCGCTCGGAGAAGGCCGTCGCCGGCGCCGGCCGCGGCTCGGCGTGCGCGCGGCGCCGCGCCAAAAGGCGCAGCACGGCGGCGAAGGCCGGCGCGTCGAAGGCGAGCGCGATGCGGCTCGCGCCGCCGCCGGCCTCGCCCAGCGTCAGCGCCAACGTCCACGCCGGCGCCTCGCAGGGCGGGAAGGGCAGCGTGGCCGGCGCTTCGGCCGCGCCTCCCGCCGGCAGACCGTCGCCGGCCAGCCGCCAGACGGCACGGCGCACGTGCGGCGCGATCCGCTCGCCGAGCAGGCGGGCCAGCCGCCTTTCGGTCTCGGTCTCGTGCTGCGTCTGCGGCGCCAGCCGCGCGCTGCCGGCGGCCGCGCGACCGCCGTAGCGGTATTCGAGCACCGACAGCAGCAGCGGCCGCTCGACGCGCACGCCGACGTGGCCCTCGTCGAGCGGATGCCAGCTACCGGCGCCGGTGCCTTCCTCCACCGTCCCCGCCTTGAGCGATTGCAGCCGGAAGCGGGCGCGGTAGCGGCCATTGAGCTCGTGCGCGACGAAGTCGCTCAGTTCCTGCTCGAGCAGGCGCAGAAAGGCCGGTAACAGGTGGAAAGGGCGGCCCAGCGTGGCCGGATCCAGCGCCGGCAAGCCGGCGCCGTCGGCGCGGGGAAGGATTCGGGACTTGGGCATGGCGCGTGTTTTCGGTGTCGGACCGGAACGGCTCGGGCGCCGGCCGGATCAAGTGTCCGCGCATCTTACTGAAAGCCCGCCGGGCGCAAAGGGTGAAAATTCACGTTGTGAGTTGTGAAAATTTACGCGGTGTATAAGTAAGTGATGAGTTTAAACTGCGCCGCATTCAGCCTCGGCCCCGACCGTGCGGCGCGCGACGCGTCGCCAGGAGCCGACCTCAACGGAGTTCCGAATGGCAGTAAACCTGAACGCGACGATCCTGGCCGACCAGGCGCGCATCCTCAACGACATGGCCGGCCTCGCGCGCGTCGCGGGCGCGGCGCCGGCGGCCGGCGACGCGCACGGTGCGGAAAGCTTCGCGCAGGCGATGATGGCGGCGGTGCACGACGTCGACGCGCAGAACCGTGCGGCCGGCGACAAGATGGCCGAGGTCGACAGCGGCGCCAGCGACGATCTGGTCGGCGCGATGATGATGAGCCAGGAGGCGAGCCTGTCGTTCTCGATGCTGATGCAGGTTCGTAACAAGGTGGTCGCCGCCGTCGACGACCTGCTCAAGATGCCCATCTGACTGAAGCGACGGTTCCCATCGTGTTAGCCCAACTTCGCAACGGCCTGTCGTCGTGGCGCGAGCTCGCCGCCCGCCGCCCGGCGCTGCCGGCCTCCGGCCTGCGCTATTTCTTGCCCATGCTGGTGCTGGCCATCGGCCTGACCGCCCTCGTGCTCGCCTGGCTGTGGCGCGACGACGCCAGCTACAAGCCGGTGTTCGGCGCCACCGAGAAGGTCGCCGCCGCCGACATGATGGCGGTGCTCGACGCCGAGCAGATTCCCTACCGCCTCCACCCGCAGACCGGCCAGGTGCTGGTGCCCGACGCCGCGCTCGGCCGCGTGCGCATGACGCTGGCGGCGCGCGGCGTGGTCGCCCAGTTGCCGGCCGGACTCGAGCTGCTGGACAAGAACGACCCGCTCGGCGTCAGCCAGTTCGTGCAGGACGTGCGCTTCCGCCGCGGCCTCGAGGGCGAGCTGGTGCAGAGCATCCTCGCGCTCGACCCGGTCGCGGCGGCGCGCGTGCACCTGTCGCTGCCGCGTTCGTCGTCCTTCGTTTCCGCCGGCGACGACAAGGGCTCGGCGTCGGTGGTGGTGACGCTCAAGAGCGGCCGCCAGTTGTCGAACGAGCAGATCGCCGCGGTCGTCAAGCTGGTCGCCGGCAGCGTGTCGACGCTCGACCCGGCCAAGGTCACGCTGGTCGACCAGGCCGGCAACCTGTTGTCGTCGCGCGTCGAGTTGGCCGAGGGCGGCGCGCCCTTGGCCAGCGAGAGCGATGCGGCGCGCCGCTTCCGCGAGGAGGCGATCGAGAACGTGCGCGCGCTGCTGGTGCCGGTGGTCGGCGCCGACAACTTCAAGGTCAGCGTGACCGCCGAGGTCGACAACGACCGCGTCGAGGAAACGCGCGAGCAGTACGGCGAGGCGCCCAAGGTCACCAACGAGGCCTCGCGCGAGGAAAAGTCGAGCGAGGCGGCGGCGCTCGGCATCCCCGGCTCGCTGAGCAACCGCCCGATCGCTCCCGACGCGTCCGCGCCGGCCGGCGAGGCGCTGGGTTCGCGCAAGAACGCGGTTACCCGCCAGTACGCCTACGACCGCAACATCACGCAGATCAAACGCGCGCGCGGCCAGCTGGGGCGGCTGTCGGTCGCGGTGGTGTTGAACCAGGCGGCGGCGCCGGCCGGGCGCGCGTGGACGCCGGCGCAGTTGGCCGAAGTCGACCGGGTGCTCAGGAACGGCCTCGGCATCAAGGCCGAGCGCGGCGACGCGCTGGTGGTCAGCGCGATGGCCTTCCCCGGCCAGGTCGCGCCAGAACCGTGGTGGACGCAGCGCGACACCATCGTCGACGGCGCCGGCTGGCTCGCTTACGCGCTGGCCTTGCTGCTGGGCTACCTGTTGATCGCCCGTCCGGTGCTCAGGCTGCTGCGCGAGTGGGTCGAGTCGTCGCGCGCCGCGCCGGTCGCACCGGAGTTGGCCGAGCTCAAGCAGGCGCGCCTCGAGGCGCCGGCCGTCGCCTCCGGCGACGAGGGCGGCGACGGGGCCGCGCGCGCCGACGCGCCCGCGGCGCTGCCCGATCCGAACCAGGCGGTCAGCCCGGTGGTGCCGCTGCTGGAAAACTACGACCTGCCGCCGGCCGGCTCGCCGGTCGACGTGCTGGTCGACCATCTGAAGGGCCTCGCAGCCAAGGAGCCCGAGCGGGTGGCCGAGGTGCTGAAACAATGGGTGCAGAAAAAAGATGGAAGAAGCGCGTAATCCCGGCAACTTGCCGCTAGACCCGGCGGCGGTGAGCCCGGTCGAGCAGGCGGCGATCCTGCTGCTGTCGATGGGCGAGGAGCCGGCCGCCGGCGTCCTGCGCTACCTGTCGCGCGAGGAGCTCCTGGCCGTCACCCAGACCATGTCCAGCCTCAGCGGCATCAAGGTCGACATGGTCAAGGGCACGCTGCAGAAGTTCTTCGACGAGTACCGCGAGCAGAGCGGCGTGCACGGCGCCAGCCGCGCCTTCCTCAAGCGCACGCTCGACATGGCGCTCGGCAGCGACATCGCCGACAGCGTGCTCGACAACATCTACGGCGACGCGATCCGGCCGAAGATGGCGCGCCTGCAGTGGGTGTCGCCGCAGTGGCTGGCCGACCGCATCGCCGCCGAACATGTGCGCATGCAGGCGGTGTTCCTCGCCTTCCTGCCGCCGGCGCTCGCCGGCCAGGTGCTCGACGCGCTGCCCGAGGAGAGCCGCGACAGCGTGCTCGTCAACGTCGCGCGGCTGACCGACGTCGACCGTGACCTGTTGGCCGAGCTCGAGGAGCTGGTCAACCGCTGCCTCGACAGCCTCAACACGCAGAGCACCGCCGTCGAGGGCATGCAGCAGACCGCCGACATCATCAACCGGCTGCCGGGCGACCGCGCGCGCATGGTCGAACTCTTGCGCGCGCACGACCCGGAGATCGTCGGCGAGATCGAGGCGCGCATGTACGACTTCTTCGTGCTGTCGCGCCAGACCGAGGCGGTGCTGATGCGCATCGCCGAAGAGATCGAGCTCGAACAGTGGGCGATCGCGCTCAAGGGCGCCGAGCCGGCGGTGCGCGAGGCCATCATCCAGACCATGCCGCGCCGTCAGGCGCAGAGCTTCGAGGACATGATGCGCCGCTCGGGCCCGGTGCCCAAGAGCCGCGTCGAGGAAACGCGCCGCGACATCATGACCCAGGTCAAGGCGCTCGCCGACGCCGGCGAGATCGACCTGCAGCTGTTTCCCGAGGAAGTGCTCGAGTGAAGAGCTGGCGCCCGTTCCGATTCCCGCCGCTGGCGCAGCTCGCGCCGGCCGACGACAGCGCCGCCTCGCTGCAGGACTCGCTCGCCGACGGCTTCCGTCAGGGCATGGACGCCGGCTACCGCGAAGGTTTCGAATCCGGCGAGCAGGCCGGACGCGACGCCGGTCATGCCGCAGGGTTGGCCGAAGGCCGCCAGCAAGGCTTCGAGGCGGCAAGGCGCGAAGTGCTGGCGCGTTTCGACGGTCTGGCCGCGCCGCTGGACGCGGCGGCGGCGGCGCTCGCGCGCACCGTCGACGACTACCAGAGCGCGCTGCGCGACGACGTGGTCGAGCTGGTCGCCCGCGTCGCGCGCCAGGTGATCCGCTGCGAATTGACGCTGCGCCCGGCGCAGATCCTCGACCTGGTCGAGGAAACGCTCGCGACCTTGCCCAAGGCCAGCGGCGAGGTCGAGATCGCGCTGAACGCCGACGAGTGCGAGCGCATCCGCGAACTGGCGCCCGAGCGCGCCGCGCGCTGGCGCCTGGTCGCCGACGCCAAGCTCGCGCCGGGCGAGTGCCGCATCCGCGCCGACGACAGCGAGGCCGACGCCGGCTGCCAGCAGCGTCTCGCCGCCTGCCTCGAGCAGGTGCACGAGCAGTTGGCCGAGGCTCCGGCCTTCCACGGAGAAGGCTGAGATGCTGCGCGCCGCGCTCGGCAAGCTCGACCTCGCCGACGTGCCGCTGGCGACCGTCACCGGCCGGCTGGTCGGCGCGTCCGGCCTCTTGCTCGAGAGCGTCGGCTGCCCGCTCGAAACCGGCCAGCGCTGCCTGATCGAGACCGCGTCCGGCGACTGGCTCGACGCGCAGGTGGTCGGCTTCAAGCGCGAGGTGTCCTACCTGATGCCGTTCAAGGCGCCGATCGGCCTGGCGACCGGCGCGCGCGTGCGGCCGGCGCCGGAGGCCGGCGGCCTGTTCATCGGCCCGTCTTGGCTCGGCCGCATCGTCAACGGGCTCGGCGAGCCGCTGGACGGACTCGGCCGCCTGAGCGGCGAGCATCCGCTCGGGGCGCACCCGCCGCGCGTGAACCCGCTGAAAAAGCGCCCGGTCGACGCGCCGCTCGACGTCGGCGTGCGCGCGATCAACGGCCTGTTGACGATAGGGCGCGGCCAGCGCGTCGGCCTGTTCGCCGGCAGCGGCGTCGGCAAGAGCGTGCTGCTGGGCATGATCACCCGCCACACCGAGGCCGACGTCGTCGTCGTCGGCCTGATCGGCGAGCGCGGCCGCGAGGTGCGCGAGTTCGTCGAACATTCGCTCGGCAAAGAGGGGCTGGCCAAGGCGGTGCTGGTGGTCGCGCCGGCCGACGAGTCGCCGCTGATGCGGCTCAAGGCCACCGAGCTTTGCCACACCGTCGCCGCCCATTTCCGCGACCAGGGGCGCAACGTGCTGCTGCTGGTCGATTCGCTGACCCGCTACGCGATGGCGCAGCGCGAGGTCGCGCTGTCGCTCGGCGAGCCGCCGGCGACGCGCGGCTACCCGCCGTCGGTGTTCGGCATGCTGCCCAGCCTCGCCGAGAGCGCCGGCAACGGCGAGGGGGCGGGAAGCATGAGCGCGATCTACACGGTGCTCGCCGAGGGCGACGACCAGCAGGACCCGGTGGTCGACACCGCGCGCGCCATCCTCGACGGCCACATCGTGTTGAGCCGCGAGTTGGCCGAGCGCGGTCATTACCCGGCGATCGACATCGGCGCCTCGGTCAGCCGCTGCATGACGCTGGTCGCCGACCGCGCGCAGCGCGAGGCGGCGCGCACGCTGCGCGCGCGCTGGGCGCGCTACCGCGAGGTGCGCGCGCTGATCCCGCTCGGCGGCTACACGGCCGGCGCCGACCCCGAAACCGACCTCGCGGTGCAGACGATGCCGGCGATCGAGGCTTTCTTGCGCCAGGACGCCGACGAAGCGGCGCCGCTGGCCGACACCCTGACGCAACTGACGGAGCTGAGCGCGCGATGAACCCGTACGAGACGCTGACGAGCCTGCAAACCCTGGTCCGCCTGCGCGACGCCGACGTCGACCGGCTGAGGGCCGAGCTCGACGCCAAGCGCCGCCTGCAGGAACGCTACCGGCGCAATATCGAACGCATGGACGCGCTGTGCGGCCAGAGCGGCGCGAGCGCGGCGGCGCTGCCGGCGCTGGCGCTCAACTGCGCCGGCTACAAGGGGGCGCTGCTGCAGCTGATGGCCTCGCAGCGGCAGGACCTTGCCTTGGCCGAGGCCGACGCGGCGGTCAGCCGCCAGGCGCTGACCGCCGCGACGCTCAGGCGCGAGGCGATGGCGCAGGCGCGCGACGACGTGGCCGGGCGGATCGCGAGCGAGACGGCGCGCCGCGAGCAGCGGCGCTGCGACGAGAGCGCCGGCCAGGCCTGGTGGCGCGGCCGGCGCGCGGTGTGATTATTCACGCCGCCTGAAGAAGTTCCCGCTCCCGGTCGCCTTCACAGGTATTCGGAACGGTTCGGGAACGAGGATACAGAGATGGCCGAGATCAACCCCACCCAGATCGCCACCCAGCTGGCAAGCCTGTACGTGCAGAAGTCGCAGCAGCAGCTGACGACGCAGAACAAGGCCGCCAAGGCGCGCAGCGACGCCTTGAACCAGCTGCAGAAGGCGTTGCAGGACTTCCGCTCGACGCTGTCGGGCCTCGGCGCCAAAAAGACCCTGGCTGCGATGAGCGCGAGCTTCGGCCAGGACGGCGCGGGCACGGTCAGCGCCAGCGGCACCGCGCAGCCGGGCAGCTACGCGCTGTTCGTCGAGAAGCTCGCCACCGCGCACCAGATCGCCGTCGACGGCGCGACGGCGACGGCCGGCGGCACGCTGACGATCGGTCTGGCCGGCGGCGGCAGCTTCGACGTCGACCTGGCGGCGGCCGACCGCGACGGCGACGGCTCGCTGTCGGCCGCCGAGATCGCGCGGGCGGTCAACCGCGCGCCGGACAACGGCGGCAAGGTCAACGCGATGGTGCTGACCGCCGACGGCCAGACGCGGCTGGTGTTCGCCTCGGCCAACACCGGCGCGGCGGGCCAGATCACGCTCGACGCCTCGCAGGTGGCCGACGCCGGGCTGCAGGCGGCCCTGGGCACGCCGACCCAGCTTTCCGCCGCGGCCGACGCGGTGGTGTGGCTCGGCGGCAAGGACTCCGGCGTCAAGATGCAGCAGGCGTCGAACACTTTTACCGCGATCGACGGCGTGACGATGACCTTCACGCGCGCGATGCAGGACGGTGACGCGCCGCTGACGCTGACGGTGGCGCGCAACGCGAACGACACCGCCGCCAACGTGCAAAGTTTCGTCGACGCCTACAACGGCCTGCTCAAGACGCTCGACACGCTGTCGGCTGCCGGCGGCACCGACAAGAGCGCCGGCCCGTTCGCCTCCGATTCGGGCGTGCGCGCGCTGCGCGACCGGCTCAACACGATGATCCGCCAGCGCTTCGGCGGCGTCAGCTTGGCCGAGATGGGCGTGACCGCGTCGCGCCAGGGCACGCTGTCGCTCGACCGCGCCAAGCTCGACAAGTTGATGGCCGACAAGCCGACCGCGCTCGACGACTTCTTCAACGGCGCCGGTGCCAACGGCCTGCTCAAGGAGGTCGGCGGCTACCTCGACAAGTGGCTGAACGGCAGCAGCGGCCTGATCAAGCAGCGCCGCGACAGCGCGCAGCGCATGCAGGGCGAGCTGGACGCGCGCCAGGCGCGCATCGACAACCAGTACGACCAGGCCTACAAGCGCTACCTCGCCCAGTACTCGCAACTGCAGGCGATGCAGGCGCAGATGAGCCAGACCCTGGACACCCTCAACGGCTATTTCGCCCAGCAGTAAGCGTCCGGGACAACAGGGAGCAAACGTGGATTACCAAGCCTTCCGCGACTATCACGCGATCAACCTCGAGGCCCAGACCGCGACGGCGTCGCCGGTCCAGCTGGTGCTGGTGCTGTTCGACGGCCTCATCGACGAGCTGGCGCGCGCGCGCGGCCACATGGAGGGCCGCCGCTACGAGCAGAAGGGGGAGAGCATCACCCGCTGCATCAACATCCTGAACGGCCTGTCCAGCGCGCTGGACTTCGAGTCGGGCGGCGAGGTGGTGAGCAACCTCGCGCGCTTGTACGACTACTGCGCCTACCGCCTCTACGACGGCAGCGCGCGCCTCGACGTGGCGGCGCTCGACGAGGTGGCCGGCCTGTTGCACACGCTCAAGGGCGGCTGGATGGGGGTGCTCGAACAGCATGAAGCCGCTTGACCTGGAAACCCTCGATCTGGCGGTACGCACCGCCGTCGCCGCGCGCGACTGGGAGACGCTCGCACGGCTGGACTCCCGCCTGTCCACCTACCTCGCGCTGCTGCCGGCGATCGACGACAGCCGGGCGATCGAGCGGCTGCGAGCCAGCTACGAAGAGGCGCTCGCCGCCTGCGAAGCCGCGCGCACCGAGCTGGAGCAGCGCCTGACGGCGCTCGGTCGTTCGAAGGAGGGCCACCTGGCCTACGCGTTGGCCAGCCAGTGGGGCGAAGCATGATCGCGTCGCTTCCCCCGTCGCCGGCCGTTCCCCGCGACGCAGCCGCCCCCGGCGCGGCCCCGCCCGCCGACGCCGACGAGGCCGCGCCGGCCTCCTTCTTCGACGCGATGCTGGGCCTGCTCGGCGCCGCGCCGCCGTCGGCCGAGGCCGGACCGGCGATTCGGGACGAGGAGACCGCTCGGGAGCCGGCGGCGTTGCCGACGGTCGCGCCGCTGCTGCCGCCCACCGTCCCCCTGGTGCCCGCGCCGCCGGCGCCGTCCACGCGCGCCGATCCGCTTGGTACCCCGATTGTGCCGTTGTCCGGCGCGTCGGGCGTCGACGCGCCGCGCCTTGACGGGCCGGCGACGCCGATCTGGCCGCAGGCGGCCGACGCGCGCGCGGTGGCCGTCTCGGCGGCTGTGCCGCTCGCCCCGGCGCTGGCCGACGCGACCGCGCCGACCGTCGAGCCGGCGCTCGCGCCGCGCGAGGGTGGGCCGTCCGTGCAGCTCGTCGGCGCGTGGGCGCCGCCGCCCGCGCCGTCCGACCCGGCTCCCGAGTGGGCGCCGCTCAAACTGCCGCCCGGCAAGCCCGAGGTCTGGGGCGAGTCGCTGCGCGCCGCGCTCGGCGAGCGGCTGTCGGTGCAGAGCGCCCACGGCATCGACCGCGCGCTGATCCGGCTCGACCCACCGCAGTTCGGTTCGCTGGAAATCGCGATCCGTCACGAGGGCGGAGCGCTGTCGGTGCAGCTTGTCGCGTCGAGCGGCGAGGTGGTCCGCCAGTTGCAGGCGATAGGCGAGGTGCTGCGCCAGGATCTGGCGTCGCGCCAGTACACCCAGGTGGCGGTCGAGGTACGCGAGGGCGCGGCTCAAGGTCAGGGTCAGGGGCAGCGTCAGGGCCGCGAACCCGAGCGCGACGCGCGCCAGCCGGGCCGTGCCCTGGCCGAGGCCGGCGACGCCGCCGCGCCGTTTGCGCTCGATCGCGGCTGAACGCCTTGGAGGATGGATTAAATGAGCAAGAAAAGCATCGTGGTGGTCGCGCTCGGCATGGTGGTGGCGCTGGCCGCCGGCGCCGGCGGCGTTTACTGGTGGGCGAACTCGGAGCGGCCGCCGGCCGAGCCGGGGCAGCGCGTCGCCGCCGCCGACGCGCCGTCGCGTTTCGTGGGGCTCGACAAGGTGGTCGTGATGCTCAAGGGCGAGGCCGGCGCCGGGGAGTTGCATTACATGGCGGTCGACCTGGTGTTCCGCACCACCGAGCAGGACGAGAAGTCGCTCAAGGCCCAGCTGCCCTATCTGAAGACGGTCGCGGTGCGCGCGCTGTCGCAGCTCGAGCTGGCGCGCGCGTCGGCGATGGGCATCGACGACTACCAGGCGCTGCTGGCCAAGGCCTACACCGCGGCCTACGCCGCCGAGGCGGGCGGGCGGCCCTTTTCCGAGGTGATGGTCGGCAAGCTGATCATCGAGTAGGACGCAAACCGTGTATAGCGCTTACGCCGAAGCCGACGCGCCGCTGCGCGTCGAGGCGAGCCGGCTCGCCGAATTCGCCCCGCTGGTCAAGCGCATCGTGCGCCAGCTCGCCTCGCAGGCCGGCGGCGTGCTCGAGCGCGAGGACATGGAGCAGATCGGCCTGATGGCGCTGGTCGAATCGCTGCGCCGCTACGGCGAGCCGGACGCGCAGTTCGCCGGCTACGCGGTGCTCAGGGTGCGCGGCGCCATTCTCGACGAGCTGCGCCGGCTCGACTGGCGGCCGCGCTCCCTGCGCCAGGACGCGCACCGCCTGCGCGACGGCCTGCGCGAGCTGACCCGCCGCCTGGGGCGCGAGCCCTCCGAGGCGGAGGCGGCGCGCGCGCTCGGGCTGGACGCCGACGCCTACCGCGCGCTGTTGCTCGCCGACAACGCCGAGGCGATGGCGAGTTTCGACGAACTGCTCGCCGCCGGCGTCGAACCGGTGGACGCCGAAACGCCGGAGACGCGCGTCACGCGGCGGATGACGCTGGCCTCGGCGCTGTCCGCGCTCGACGAGCGCGAGCAGCGCGTGATCCAGCTCTACTACGAGTTCGAGCTCAGCCTCAAGGAAATCGCCGCGGTGCTCGAGCTGACCGAGGCGCGCGTCTGCCAGATCAACAAGAACGCGCTCAAGAAGATGAAGGCCCGGCTAGAGGCCGCCTGAATCGGGCGCAGACACTCTCAACAGGACCTGGGAAAGGCCAACCATGCAGCAACTTTTAGGGATAGGCATCGTGCTCGTGTGCGTCTTCGGCGGCTTCATGCTGCACGGCGGCGTGCTGCAGGTGATCTGGCAGCCGGTCGAGCTGCTGATCATCTGCGGCGCCGCGCTCGGCGCCATCGTGCTGGGCAATCCCAAGCACGTACTGGTCGAGATGCTCGGCCAACTCAAGCGCGTGGTGCTGCGCAAGAAGCACGGCGCCGAGTTCCAGCGCCAGCTGCTGCTGCTGATGTACGAGCTGCTGATTACCGCCAGCCGCGGCCTGAAGGCGCTCGACGAGCACGTCGAGGCGCCGCGCCAGAGCCCCTTGTTCAACCGCTATCCGCTGGTGCTCGAGGAGCCCAAGCTGTTGGCCTTCATCGTCGACAACTTCCGGTTGATGGCGATGGGCAAGATCAGCGCGCACGAGCTCGAGGGCGTGCTCGACCAGGAAATCGACGCCATCCACGAGGAGCTGATCCAGCCGTCCAAGTCGCTGCACAAGATCGGCGAGGCGATGCCCGGCTTCGGCATTCTCGCCGCGGTGCTCGGCATCGTGATGGCGATGAACAGCGTCGGCGAGGGCGCCAGCACCGGCGAGATCGCCGAGAAGGTCGGCGCGGCGATGGTCGGCACCTTCATCGGCATCTTCTTCTGCTACGGCGTGCTCGACCCGCTGAGCAATGTGATGCACCAAGAGGTGAAGGAGGAATTGTCCAACTTCGAATCGGTGAAGGTGGTGCTGACCACGCACGCGTCGGGCAAGCCTCCCTTGCTGGCGATCGACGCCGGCCGCCGTCTGGTGCAACTGAACACCAAGCCGAGCTTCTCGCAGCTCGAGGCGTGGATCAACGCGCTGCAGGGCGCGTGAGCGGGAGGTAGCGCGTGTCCACCAACACGAACAAAAACCCGCGCCACGAGGGCGAGGCGGTCATCAAGAAGGTATCGCGCCGTCAGGAGGGCGAAGGGCACGGCGGCGCGTGGAAGGTCGCGTTCGCCGACTTCGTACTGGCGCTGATGTGCCTGTTCCTGGTGATGTGGCTGATGGCCGCGCGCGAGCAGGAAAATCTCGCCAAACAGCTGATGGGCAGCGGCGGCAGCCCGATGGCCGAGGGCTCGAACCGCCTGATCGAACACCAGGGCAACCCGCGCGGCAGCCTGATCCCGCGCGAGCCGGTCCCCGGCCAGCCGGCGGCCGAGGCGCGCCCCAACGCGCAGCTCAAGAACAGCGCCCACCCGTCGGTGCTCGACGGCGACGGCGCGCCGCGCCGCCAGCGCTACGACAGCGCCGCCGACCTCGAGAAGCTCGCGAAGATGATCGCCGAACTGTCGGCCGAGGCCGGGCTGACGCGCAACATCCGCACGGTGGTGACGCCGGACGGCCTGCGCGTCATGCTGCACGATACCGACAAGCAGGGCATGTTCGAGCGCGGCAGCGCCATCCTCGACGCCCGCTTCGCCGCCTTGCTCGGCAAGATCGGCCGCATGTTCGCCGGCGTCGACAACCAGTTGCTGCTGGTCGGCCACACCGACGCCTTGCCCTACCGCGGCACGCACGCCTATTCGAACTGGACGCTGTCCAGTCACCGCGCGATGTCGGCGCGCGAGCGTCTGCTTGCCGGCGGCATGGACGGCGGGCGGATCCTGCAGGTCGTCGGCATGGCCGAGCGCGCGCCGCTCGACCGGCGCAACCCCAACTCGGCGGTCAACCGCCGCATCGAACTCCTGGTGCTGACCAGCGCCCAGGCGCAAGCCTTGTCGCGGATGTACGGCATGCCGGCCGAGAGCGTGACGCTGCCGGCCTCGGCCGAATTGCCGCGGCGTCTGGAGGGCGAGGACCGCGTGGTGGTGGTGCACGACTGAGCGGTGCCGCCGTCGTGGCCCGCTGCCCGCAGGGGGGGGGAGGCCGCCGCGTTTCCCCCAATATTGTAAATGCTTATAAAAATTTAAATTTTATTTGATATTCATCAAGCGATGACGGGAAGTGAAATATCCCGTAACGGACTTGTGCGTCACAAAAAATTTTATTTACAATGCCGGCCTGATTTATAAGGATGTGGCCGGTTTCGACCGTGCCTGCCTGCTGTTTTGACCCATAACCGCGCCCAGTCATCTCTATGTCATTGATTTTTGTATTGAAATGACATGTCTGGGCGCGGGTAGACACGGTTATACGAAAAGAATGATCAAAACAGATATCAAGTCGCAGTTGCTGGGGACGGATTTTTTTGGAGGCCTGCAAGACGAGGTGCTGGACGGCCTGATCGAGCTGGCTGTGCCGCTGCAGGTCGCCAAGGGGGAAAGCATCTTTCGCGAAGGCGACACGGTCGCCGCCATCTACCTGCTGGTCAGCGGCCGCGTCGAGGCTTCGGTGTCCGACGGCCAGGGGCGCAAGTTCGTCTTCATGTTCAACGAGCCGGGCGAGTTGCTGGGCGAGGTGTCTTATCTCGACGGCGGTCCCTGCGCCTGGAGCACGGTCGCCGAGCGCGAGAGCAGCCTGCTGATGTTCCGTCGCAGCGACCTCGTCAACGTGTTCGGCGTCTCGGACGGCCTGCCGTGCGAGACCGTGCGCAGCAAGATCCTGATGCAGCTGGCCGCCATGGTCCGCCGCATCTCGACCGCGGCCAAGAATCTCGCGCTGCTCGACGTCTACGGCCGCATCCGCATCCTGTTCAACCAGATGCAGGTCGAGGAAAACGGCCTGTGGCTGCTCGAAAAGCCGCTGACGCAGCAGGAAATCGCCGACCAGATCGGCTCCTCGCGCGAGATGGTCGCGCGCATCCTCAAGGAGCTGGTCTACGGTCACTACATCCGCATGGAGAACCGGCGCATCGTGCTGCTGAAGATGTTGCCCGAGAACTTTTAAGATTTCCCGTCATCCGGTCGCCTCGTTCTGGCAAGACAGAGAAACGGATCAACGAGACCGCCATGCGAATCACCTCCCACAAACCCGAGTTGCGCGACGTCGCCGCACCCGAAGCGCGTCAGCGCGTGGCCACGCCGGCGGCCGCGCCGCAGCGTGCCGCCGCCGAAACCGGCGCCGCCGCCGAGGTGGCCGCCGCCGCCGCGGGGCTGGCGGCGCTGCCCGAGGTCGACGCCGCGCGCGTCGCCGAGATCAAGGCGGCGCTCGGGCGTGGCGAGATCGGCTTCGACGCGCAAAAGCTCGCGGCGCTGATCGACGCCTACCACGGGGGGCGGATGTGAGCCGGAGTGCCGCGCTCAAGCGCCTGCTGGCCGACGTGCGCGCCGACCTGCGCGACTACGGCCAGCTCGAGACCGCGCTCGAGCGGCAGTTCGCGGCCGCGTGCGCGCGCGACGCGCAGGGTCTGGCCGGAGCGGGCGCTGTCGTGCTCGAACTGGTCGAGCGGCTGGACGAGCGCCGCCGCGCGCGGCGCGCGCTGTGCGCGACGGTGCTCGGCCAGGATGCCGGCGCGTCGGTCGACGCCGTGCTGGCCCTGCTGCCGCTGGCGCCGCGCATGGCGTTGGCCGAACCCTGGCAGGCGCTGCGCGAGCGGGTTTCGCGCTGCAAGGCCCTGAACGAACGCAACGGCGGCCTGTTGGCCGCGCAACAGGAAAGCATCGAACGGGTGCTGCACGGGGAGAAGGACGTCTATGTTCCGTGTTGACGCCAGCCTCGGGGCCGACGCGCTGTGGCAGCGCGCGGCGCCGGTGGCGCCCGCCGGCGCCCAGGGGGGCTTTTCGGCGCTCTACCGCCAGACTTACCACGAAGTGGTCGAAACGATACGCGACGGTTTCGCCGGGTCTTCCCCGGCGGTCGCGCTGTCTCCGGAAGGGGCGTGGCTGCGGCGGCGCGGCGAGATCGAGCCGGCCGAGCGGCTCGCCCTGGTGTCGGGGTTGGCCGAACCGGACGGGGCGAGGGCGGATTTCGTCGAGCGCCTGCTGCCGCACGCGCGCGAAGCGGCGTCGCGGCTCGGCGTCGCGCCGGAGCTGGTGGTCGCGCACGCGGCGCTGGAGTCGGGCTGGGGGCGTCGGCCGCTGACTCACGCCGACGGTCGCGACAGCCACAACCTGTTCGGCATCAAGGCCGGCGCGGGCTGGAAGGGTGAGGTGGTCGAGGTGCTGACCACCGAGCACGAGGCCGGCGTCGACGTGAAGCGCCGCGAGCGCTTCCGCGCCTACCCGGATCCCGCCGCCGCCTTCGCCGACTACGCGCAGCTTTTGGCCGGCAATCCGCGCTACCGCGAGGCGCTCGGCGTCGGCGGCGACGCGACGGCCTTCGCGCGCGCGCTGGCGGACGGCGGCTACGCGACCGACCCGCAGTACGCGCTCAAGCTCGCGCGCGTCGCGCGCACGATGCGCGCCGCCGACTGAAGCCTTTTCCTTCCTTATCTCATTCCGGGCCGACTTCGCCGTGGCCCGTCACGCGCGCGCGCAGGCTCTTGCCGCTCGCGCTGTTCTTGACGCGGACGATGTCGCCGCGCCGGCCATTCTCGAGCGACTCGCCGGGGACCGAGACTTCCACGCCGTCCTTGCGGGCGACGATCTCGATCCGTTCGCCGCGCTTCACCAGCACGGGAGACTCCAGCAGTTTGTGGGTCAGGATCTGGCCGGCCTTGATCGGCCGGGTGGCGCCGAGGCCGACCGCTTCGGCCGGTTCGCGCAGCCCGCTCTCGAGCTCGTAAAGCGTACGTCGCGTCCAGCTCGCGTCGTCTTCGGTCAGGATGGCGCCCGCCGCCAGCGGGCGGGACGCGACCACCACGCGCGCGTCGACCTCGGCGCGTACCGTGTAGGCGAGGTGCCAGCCGTCCGGCGCCGGGCAGCGGGCGGCGAAGCGCAGCCGCGACAGCGAGGTGGTGTCGAGCGCTTCGACGCGGACCGCCTCGCGGCAGGGCGGCAGCGCGGCGGCCTCGCGCGGCGGGATCAGCCGCAGGCGCAGTTGTGCGTCGCGCAGGCCGGCGCTGCCGAGCGCGTTTTGCAGCCAGCGTGACGCCTCGGCGCGCACGGCGTCGTCGCTGGGCCGGACGGTCGCAGGGGCGGTGAAGGCCGGAGGCGACAGCAGCAGCGCGGCCAGCGGCAGGAGCGCGATGGGGCGGGGAGGAGTGAATAATGCCATTTGCACCGGTTTGGTAATTATTACATGTACGGCATGCGCGACGATTATTAGTATCGCCTTTCAATTTTCGGTTCGATTGAAAATCGAACGCTGTTCTATGGTATTGAACGCAACGAGGCAAGGCAATGGGCATCCATTTCGACAAGGCGCTGGGCATCCACCCGGAGGCGCTGAAGTTGAGGGCCGAGCGCACCAAGGTGCTGGCGTCCAACATCGCCAACGAGAGCACCCCGGGCTATCAGGCGCGCGATCTGGACTTCAAGGCGACGCTGGCCGGTTTTGCGTCCGACGGTGACGGCTTCCCGGCCGGCCTGTCCGCCGGCGAGGCGCTCTACCGCGTCCCCTACCATCCGTCACGCGACGGCAACACCGTCGAGCTGGGTGTCGAACAGGCGGAATTCGCGCAGAACGCGTCCGAGTTCCAGACCAGCCTGACCTTCCTGAACATGAAATACCAAGGCCTGGCCAAGGTCATCGCGGGGCAATAAGGATGTCGTTCAGAGATATTTCGCGGATCGCCGGTTCGGCGATGGCGGCGCAGACGGTGCGCCTGAACACCGTCGCGAGCAATCTGGCGAACGCCGAATCGTCGGCCGGCTCGGAAGGCGCGGCCTTTCGCGCGCGCAAGCCGGTGTTCGCGACCGCCTACCACGCGGCCGGCGAGGGCGGCTGGCAGGGCGCCGGCGTGCGCGTGCTCGACGTGGTCAAGAGCGACGCGCCGCTGCGCAAGGTGCACGAGCCGGACAATCCGCTCGCCGACGCCGACGGCAACGTGTTCTACCCGAACGTGAATCCGGTCGAGGAAATGACCGACATGATGTCCGCCTCGCGCGCCTTCCAGACCAATGTCGAGGTGCTGGTGCGCGTCCGGACGATGCAGCAGGACCTGCTCAAGCTGGGAGACGCCTCGTGACCGTCGCCAATACCCTTCTCAACGGCCGCAGCGGCGCGAACGCGACGACGCAGGTCTCGGCCAACGGCCAGTCGCAGGCGGGCGTGCCGGACATGTTCATGACGCTATTGATGGCGCAGATCAAGAACCAGAGCCCGCTCGACCCGGCCGACCCGTCGCAGTTCGTCAACCAACTGGTGCAGATGAACCAGATGCAAAGCTCGCTCGAGATGTTGGCCGAGCTCAAGGGCAACGCGCTGATGCTGCGCGAGCTGCAGGGTCTGGCGCTCGGCGGCCAGGTCGGAGGCACCGCGCTGGTCGCGACCGACGTCGCCCGCCTCGACGGCTCGACCGTCGAGGGCCGTGTCACGCTGTCGGGCGAGGAGGGGCGCGTCGCGCTCAGGCTGACCGGCGCCGACGGCCAGGTGACGCTCGTCGAGCTGGGCGCGCAGCCGGCCGGCGAGCTGGCGTTCCGCTTCAAGCCGTCCGAGCACGGGCTCGCGCCGGGCGTCTACCAGATCGCGGTCGAGACCGCGTCCAAGTCCGTGCCGCCGCTCGAACTGGCGGCGACCATCCAGGGGGTGCGCCTGCCGGTGCAGGGCGGCGAACCGGTCCTGACCCTTTCCGGCCTCGGGGATTTCCCGGCCTCGTCGGTGTCCCGCCTGCTCGGGCACACCCCGTCCAGTAGAGCGTAGGAAGGATCGCGCATGAGTTTCGAAATCGCCCTGTCCGGCATCAACGCCGTCAACAGCCAGCTCGGCCACATCAGCAACAACATCGCCAACTCTGGCACCTACGGCTTCAAGTCCAGCCGCGCGAACTTCGCGTCGGTGTACGCCGGCAGCCAGCCCATGGGCGTTTCGGTCGGCTCGACGACGCAGAGCGTCGGCCGCGGCGGCAACGTGGTCGCCACCGGCCGCGCGCTCGACGCCGCGATCCAGGGCGGCGGCTTCTTCGTCACCCGCGACGCGACGGGTACCATGGCCTATACCCGCGTCGGCGTGTTCAACGCCGACAAGGACGGTTTCCTGGTCGACACCTTCGGCCGCCGCGTGCAGGGCTACGCGGCCGCCAACGCGGCTACCGGCGGCGCGCGCGGCGCCTTCGGCGACATCAGCATCCCGAACGGCCAGATTCCGGCCAAGGCGAGCGATTCGCTCAAGTACGTCGGCAACCTGTCGGCCGGCTGGCAGACGCCTGCGACCACGCCCTTCGACAAGGACGACCCGACCAGCTTCAACGGCTCGAGCGTGTCGACCGTCTACGACTCGCTCGGCCAGAAGCACACGCTGACGCAGTATTTCGTCAAGACAAACCAGAACGAAGTGACCGCGCACTACGCGATGGACGGCGTACTGCTGCCGGCCGGAACCGAGACGACGCTGTCTTTCGACGTCGATGGCCGGCTGACCGCACCGGCCGCCGCGACCACGCTGGCGCTCGGTACGCCGGCCGGTGCCGCCGCCCTGAACGTCGCGATCGACTACGCCGGCACCACGCAGTTCGCCGGCGAGACCACCACCACGGCCAACGCCAGCAACGGCTACGCCGCCGGCGCGATGACCGGCGTGCGCCTCGAGGAGAACGGCGACGTCACCGCGCTGTACAGCAACGGCCAGCAGCAGGTGGTCGGCACCGTCGCGCTGGCGACCTTCCCGAACGAGGACGGGCTGATCGCGGTGTCGGAAACCAGCTGGATCGAGTCGCCCGCTTCGGGCGGCCCGCTGCTGGCGGCGCCGGGCGAGGGCACCGCCGGCAGGCTCGTCGCCGGCTCGCTCGAGCAGTCCAACGTCGACATGACCGCCGAGCTCGTCAACCTGATGACCGCGCAGCGCAACTATCAGGCCAACACCAAGGTGATCGCGACCGAGAACCAGGTGATCCAGGCGCTGATGCAGGCGGTGTAAGGGCATGGACGCGCTGATCTACACCATCATGAGCGGCGCGAACCGCACGCTCGCCGCGCAGCAGGTGCGCGCCAACAACCTGGCGAACGCCGAAACCGTCGGCTTTCGCGCCGATATCGAGGTCGCCAGCAGCCAGGCGGTCAGGGGCTACGGCTACGACGCGCGCCACATGACGCGCGCCGAGCCGAGCGCGGTCGACAGCCGCCAGGGCACGCTGACCCAGACCGGTCGCGCGCTCGACGTCGCGGTGCAGGGCGAGGGCTTCCTGACCGTGGCGGTCGGCAACGGCGAGGCTTATACGCGCGCCGGCAACCTGACGGTGGGCGCCGACGGCGCGCTGACCGTCAACGGCCGGCCGCTGCTCGGCGACGGCGGCCAGATCGTGCTGCCGCCGCATAGCAGCGTTGCGGTCTCGGCCAACGGCGACATCTCCATCCTGCCGCCCGGCGAGACGGCGATGCAGGTGGTCGACCGGCTCAAGCTCGTCAGGCCCGCGCCCGAGGAGCTGACCAAGGACGAGAACGGCCTGATCGTCAGCCGCTTCGGCGGTGCGCTGCCGGCCGACGAGACGGTGCGGGTGTTGGCCGAGCACCTCGAGCGCAGCAATGTGTCGGCGGTCGAGGAAATGGTCGCGACGATGACGCTGAACCGCAGCTTCGAGATGCAGATGAAGATGTTCAACGCCGCCAACGACATGGTCGAGGCCGGCAACCGCCTGGTGCGCGGCTGAGCGAACCGAATATTAAGGAGTAGGGCATGAATCCGGCGCTGTGGATCAGCAAGACCGGCATCCAGGCGCAGGACGCGCGCCTTGGGGCCATCGCCAACAACCTCGCCAACGTCAACACCGTCGGCTTCAAGCGCGACCGCACGGTGTTCGAGGACCTGTTCTACCAGGTCGAGCGCCAGCCGGGCGCGCGCGTCGACGACAACAATGCCGCGCCGTCCGGCGTGCAGCTGGGCAACGGCACGCGGCTGGTCGGCACGCAGAAGGTGTTCACCACCGGCAACATCACCACCACCGGCCAGTCGCTCGACGTGGCCATCGTCGGCCAGGGCTTCTTGCAGGTGCGGATGTCCAACGGCGAGATCGGCTACACCCGTGCCGGCCAGTTGCAGGTCAACGCCGAGGGCCGCCTGGTGAACGCGCAGGGCCTGCCGATCCAGCCCGAGATCACGCTGCCGGCCAATGCGACCTCGGTCAGCATCAGCGAGAGCGGCCTCGTGTCGGTGACGGTGTCCGGCGACGCCACGCAGACCGAGGTCGGCCAACTGACGCTGGCCAACTTCGTCAACCCGACCGGCCTTTTGGCGCTGGGCGACAACCTGTTCCAGGAAACCGCCGCCAGCGGCGCGCCGGTCGTCGGCAACCCTGGCACCGACGCGCTCGGCAAGCTCAAGCAGGGTGCGCTCGAGGGTTCGAACGTACAGGTGGTCGAGGAGATGGTCGACATGATCGCCGCGCAGCGCACCTACGAGATGAATACCAAGGTGCTGTCGGCCGCCGACAACATGATGCAGTACCTCGCGCAGTCGGTGCGATGAGCCGCCTCGTCCTGCTGTCCGCTTCCGTCGCGCTGGCCGCCTGCGCGCAGCTGCCGCGCAGCGGGCCGTCGGAGTTCGACCCGCCGGCGCTGCCCGTCGTGGCGGCGCGCGGCGTCGGCGGCGGCGTGTTCGCTCCCGGCGGTAGCTGGTCGCTGGTCGCCGACAGCCGCGCCTACCGTGCCGGCGACGTGTTGACCGTGGTGCTCGAGGAAGTCACGCAGGCGAGCAAGCGTGCCGGCACCAGCCTCGACAAGCAGGCCGGCGCCAGTATTCGGCCAACCTTGCTGGGCACCCACTCGATCAATACCACCGTCGGCATCGACGCCGACCGCAGCTTCGACGGCTCGGCGTCGTCGACGCAGCAGAACGCGCTGTCGGGCTCGCTCAGCGTCGTCGTCCACCAGGTGCTGCCCAACGGTCTCTTGCTCGTCAAGGGCGAGAAGCAGCTGACGCTGAACCAGGGCGAGGAATACCTGCAACTGGCCGGCTACGTGCGCGTCGACGACATCGACGCCGACAACCGCGTCTCCTCGCAGCGCATCGCCAACGCGCGCATCGCCTACTCGGGCCGCGGTGCGCTCAGCGACGCCAACGCGCCGGGCTGGCTGACGCGCCTGTTCACCAGCCCGTGGATGCCGTTCTGATGTCCCAGCCTTCCCGTTATCTGTCCCGCGTCCTCTTGCTGCTGGCGGCCGGGCTGCTGCCCTTCGAGGCCGGCGCCCAGCTGCTGCGCAACCTCGTCAGCGTCGAGGGCATCCGCGAGAACCAGTTGATCGGCTACGGCATCGTCGTCGGCCTCGACGGCAGCGGCGACAACTCGCAGGTCAAGTTCGCCGGCCAGTCGGTCGCCAACCTGTTGAAGCAGTTCGGCCTCAAGCTGCCCGAGCGCGGCGACACCAAGGTCAAGAACGTCGCGGCGGTGATGGTCAGCGCCAGCCTGCCGCCGGGTTACCGGCGCGGCCAGACCATCGACGTGACGGTGTCCTCGCTCGGCGACGCCAAGTCCTTGCGCGGCGGCACGCTGCTGTTGACGCCGCTGAAGGCCGCCGACGGCGAGGTCTACGCGCTCGCGCAGGGCAATCTGGTGATCGGCGGCCTGTCGGCGCAGGGCAAGAGCGGCTCGAGCGTGACCGTCAACACGCCGACTTCGGGGCGCATTCCGAACGGCGCGTCGATCGAGCGCGAGATCCCGTCCGACTTCGAGGAGGGGCCGACGGTGCGCCTCAGCCTGAAGCGGCCGAATTTCCAGACCGCGACCAATATCGTCAATACGATCAACCAGCGCTTCGGCCGCATCGCCAGCACGCGCAACGCGACCTCGGTCGAGGTGCTCGCGCCGCAGGACGCGACCGCGCGCGTCGCCTTCGTCGCGCGGCTCGAACGGCTCAACGTCGACACCGGCGACGAGGTGCCGCGCGTGGTGTTCAACTCGCGCACCGGCACCGTCGTCATCAGCGAGGGCGTGACCGTGCGCCCGACCGCGGTCTCGCACGGCAGCCTGCGCGTGGTGATCTCCGAGCGCTCCCGGGTCAGCCAGCCGCAGCCTTTCGGGCGCGGCAACACCGTCGTCACGCCCGAGTCGGACATCAGCGTCGGGCAGGACCAGGGGCGGATGTTCCGCTGGCCGCCGGGCGCGCGCTTGCAGACCATCGTCGACACCATCAACAGCACCGGCGCGACGCCCGACGACATCATGGCCATCCTGCAGGCGCTCGAGGCGGCCGGCGCGTTGGACGGCGAGCTCGTCGTCATCTGAGTCGCGCCGCGTACCCGCAAGGACCTTCCCATGATCGATCCCGCAATCGCCCAGGCCGGCGCCGGCGCCGGCTCGGCCAACCCCGATAAGGCCGTCGCGCCGCCGTCGGACGCCTACCGCAAGAAGGCCGGCGAGGCGGCCGAGGCTTTCGAGGCGCTGTTCATCCGCGAGATGCTGTCGCAGATGAGGAAGGTCACGCGCGAAATCGCCGGCGACGACAGCGTGTTCGCCAGCACGATCCACGGCGACATGATGGATTTCGCCGACAAGGCGGTCGCCGAGCAGGTCGCCCGCTCGCGCGTGTTCGGCATCGCCAACGCCATCCTCGCGCAGCTTTTGCCGGCCGAGCCCGCACCGCCGGCCGCGTTTAAGGAAAACGCGCCGCCGGTCGCCTCGCTGTCGCAAGGGGAGGGGCTGAGCGCGTTCGCCGCGCCGCTTCCGCTGAACCGCAACCCGAGCCGCCCGTAAGCCCGATCACGGCGCGGCGGCTCCCAACCGGCTCCGACTGTCCATGAGCATGATCCACAACGCGCTGTCCGGCGCGCTGGCCGCCCAGGCCGCGCTCGGCACGGCCAGCCAGAACTTGTCCAACGCGATGACGCCCGGCTACTCGCGCCAGGGCGTCGTGCTGTCGACGCGCGGCCCCTCGCCGGGCGGCGGCCGCCTCGCCGTCGGCAGCGGCGTCGACGTGAGCGCGATCCGCCGCTTCAGCGACGACTACAAGAACCTGCAGCTGTGGCAGGCGGCGTCGAGCCGGGGCGAGATGGCGGCGGCGCAGCCCTATTACGCGCAGCTCGAGCGGGTGATGGGCAGCGGCGGCACCAGCCTGTCCGCCGGCCTCGACGCCTTCTACGCGGCGCTGAACGCGGCCAGCGTCGAGCCGACCTCGGTGCCGCTGCGCCAGCAGATCATCAGCGAGGCCGACGCGCTCGCGCGCCGCTTCAACAGCCTGGATCGCGTCTACGCCTCGCAGCAGGCGGCGATCAACGAGCAGCGCGGCGCGACGCTGCAGCAGATCAACACGCTGACGCGCACGATCGCCGAGTTGAACGGCAAGGTCGCCGCCGCCGAGGCCGGCGGCCTCAACGTCTCCGGCCTGCTGGACGAGCGCGACCGGCAGATCGACGCGTTGGCCGAGCTGGTCGACGTGCGCGTCACCGGCCAGCCGGACGGCGGCAAGACCGTCGCGCTGCCCGGCGGCCAGCCTTTGGTCGTCGGCGACGCCGCCGCGACGCTGGCGGCCAAGACGCTGCCGGACGGCTCGCAGGCGCTGACGCTGGCCTTCGCCAAGGAAAGCTTCACGCTGCCGAACGACAGGGTCGGCGGCCAGCTCGGCGGGCTGAACGCCTACGAGCAGCAGGTGCTGCGGCCGATGAAGGCCTCGGTCGCGACCTTGGCCGAGGAGCTGGCCGGCCGCGTCAACGCGGTGCTGGGCACGGGCTTCGCGCTCGACGGGACGGCGGGCGGCGCATTGTTCGTGTTCGACGCCGCCGCGGCCGACGGCATGCTCAGGGTGTCCGGCGTCAAGGCCGAAGCGCTCGGCCTGTCCGGCGACCCGGACAAGCCGGGCAACAACGACAGGCTGCTCGAACTGATCGACCTCAAGAACCAGACCGTCGCGCTCGGCCCGCTCGGCACCGTGACGCTCGGCGACGCCTACGCGCAGCTAGCCGGCCGGCTGGCCATCCTGAGCGCGCAGAACCAGGCCGGCCTCGACACCGCCGAGACGGTGCGCGTCGAGGCCGAGCAGAACTGGCAGTCGACCAGCGGCGTCAACCGCGACGAGGAGGCGATCAAGCTCGTCGAGTTCCAGAAAATGTACCAGGCGAACATGAAGGTGATCGCCATCGCCAACGCGCTGTTCGACAGCACGCTGGCGGCGTTCTGAGGAGGGTGCGATGCGCATCGCCAGCAACCAGTACCAGGCGGCCATGAGCGCCGCCCTGCAGAAAGGCAACACCCGCCTGTCCGAACTGATGCAGCAGATGTCGTCGGGGGAGCGGCTGCTGGTCGCCTCCGACGACCCGATCGCCAGCATCCGGCTGCTGCGGCTCGAACGCGAGGAGGCGGCGCTCGCGCAGTACCGCGACAACATCGGCGCGCTGCGTTCGCGACTGTCGATGAACGAGTCCTATCTGGACGGGATGAGTCGCGACGTGCTGGCCGCGCGCGACCTGCTCGTCTGGGCGGCCGACGGCGGCAACACCGCCGACGACCTCAGGGCGATGTCGAGCTCGCTCGCCCACCTGCGCGACAGCCTGTTCTACTCGGCCAACAGCCGCGACCAGGAGGGCCGCTACCTGTTCTCCGGCACCGCCAGCAACGCGGCGGCGCTGCTTTACGACGCCGGCGCGCCGGCCGGCGCGCGCTACGACTTCGGCGGCAACACCGAACGCCAGCCGGTGGTGGTCGGCCACGGCGTCACCCAGCCGTCCAACGTCACCCTCGAGGACCTGCCGGCGTTCCTGAACCAGCTCGACGCGGTCGTCGCCACGCTCGGCGACGCGGCGCTCGATCCGTCCGACCCGGCGGTCGGCCAGACCGTGCGCGACGCGCTGACCGCCGCCGACGTCGCGCTGGCGCGGCTTAGCGGCCGGATCGCCGAACTGGGCGGCGCGCAGAACACGCTGTCGATGCTGGCCAACAACCACGAGCACGTCAGCCTCGCCAACCAGCAGAGCCTGATCGACTTCGGCAAGCTCGACTACGCCGAGGCGTCGATCGAGCTGAACGGCTACCTGCAGGCGCTGCAAGCCAGCCAGAAGGCTTACGGCCGGGTGAGCGCGCTGACGCTGTTCGACGTGATCTGAGGGGGCGAGGCACGATGGACGCCCTGATCAAGCCCCTGGATACGACGCCGGCCGGCACGCAGCGCAAGGCCGGCGTCGCCGCGCCGGCCCGTCTGGCCGAGTCCGGCGAGCCGGCCGCGCGCCGCGCGCCCGAGTTCCGCGCCATCGGCGGCTGGCGCTACAGCAGCCAGCTCGGCGAACAGCTGACCGCCGCGCAGCGCGCCCACGACTACGTCGACGGCCTCGTCAAGCAGCTCGAGACGCTGAAGGGCGAGCTCAGCCGCGGGCTGACGCAACGCCGCGTCGACGCCGACGGCCTCAAGGCCGGCGTCGACGCCTTCGCCGAGCGCCTCGGCCAACGTCACGCCAGTACCGGCGGCAGCCTGGACGGCGCGTGGCGCTTCCGGCTCGCCGGCGACGCCCGCCAGGCGTTCACCGTGCGCGGCATGGAGCTGGCGTCGCTGACCGGCGGCGACGTCGAGACGCTGGCGCTGTTCGCCGGCGAGCGCGGCACGGCGGCGCTGACCGTGCAGGTCGGCGGCGGCCTCGGCGAGGCAGAGGTGCTGCGTCGCTTCAACCGCGCGCTGGCGCCGGCCGGCGTGCGCGTCGACGCCGACGACGCCGGCCGCCTGCGCTTCTCGGTCGACGAGGCGGCCTGGCCGGCGCTCGCCGAGCGGCTGGCGATTCGCGGCGGCGGCATCCGCTTTCCGTCCGGCCAGCCGCAGCGACTGCGCGCCGAGCCGGAAGCGGAGGCGCTGCGCCCCGGCGAATGGCGCGTCGCCGACCATTCCGACGTCAGGCAGACACTGCAGCGCGTGGTGCAGGCGCTCGCGCAATTGCAGCAGACGCAGCAGGCGATCAGCCGTGCGATGGAGGAAACGCGCGCGTCGATCGCCAAGCTGTCGCACGGCGACGAGCGCGTCTGGGCCGAAGGCTTCGTCGCCGACTTCAACGCCCGGCTGAACCAGCCGGGTGGCTACGGCGCGCTGTACGAGGTGATGCCGGCGCTGATCGGCGTCAGCCGCTACCGGGTGGTGTCGCTGCTGGCGCTCTGAGCCGGCTCAGACCAGCGGCCGGCAGCGCCAGCGCGCGAGTTCGACCGGGATGCCGAGGTCGCGCGGGTCGCCGAACGGCGGCCACGACGAGCGGCCCTCGGCCAGCGCGCGCGCCGCCTGCTCGGGGCTGGGGTAGGCGCCGAGCGCCTCGCCCTCGTGCATGATGTGGTAGGCACCGTCGAGCGGCACGATGTCGAAGGGGCCGAAGGGGGTGTCGTAGCTCCAGCATTTCATGATCCGTTCTCCTTCCTGTGATGGTAGACCGCGCTTCGCGGCCTTGATGCCGTCGTAGCCGGCCGCCTAAGCTTGGGGCTGAGCCGCACCGCCGTGAGGACCCGCCGCATGGATTCGCGCCTGCTCGCGCTCAACGCCGACATCACCACGCTCGCCATCGACGCCATCGTCAACGCCGCCAGACCGAGCCTGCTCGGTGGCGGCGGCGTCGACGGCGCGATCCACCGCGCGGCCGGGCCCGAGCTGCTGGCCGCCTGCCGGCGGCTCGGCGGTTGCGAGCCCGGCGACGCCAAGCTCACGCCGGGCTTCGCCCTGCCGGCGCGCTACGTGATCCATACCGTCGGTCCCGTCTGGCGCGGCGGCGGCCACGGCGAGGCCGCGCTGCTGGCGTCGTGCTACCGGCGCGCGCTGTTTGTCGCCGCCGACCGGCGGCTTGCGTCCGTCGCCTTCCCGTGCATCTCCACCGGCGCCTACGGCTACCCCTTCGACGCGGCCGCGCGCCTCGCGGTCGACACCGTCGCCGAAACGCTCGCGCTGCTGCCCGAGATCGAACGGGTGCTGTTCGTCTGCCACGCCGAGCGCGACCTCGCCGTCTACCGGCGCCTGCTCGCCGGGCGGCCGCTGTAGTTTCTGCGGGGACAGGGCCGCTCGGGCCGGTGCTGGCCCGCTGCGCCGGCGCCGGCTGCGGCGGATGTGGCGAGGGTTTTCCCTGATTACTGGCGCTTTCGTGTGACTGCTATGGTGCGGCGCCACAGGCTCGGCCAACGTTCACCCTTTAGTCGCGTGGGCCGGACCGGTCGCATCGGCGTGATGCCCGATGCGCAGAAGGTCGGTCGCGGCCACCCCGCGCCCCTTCCACCCATGCCCGCCGCGAGGCGGGCATCTGCGTTTCAGGCCCGATGCGGGCGCGCCCCGGCTTCCCACCCCGAATCCGGCCGGCGCGGCCGCGTCGCCTGCGCCCACCCCGCGCAGCGACGGTTTACCGTCGCCAACGCTTTGCCGACGACCGCGGCGACCCGCCGCCGTCGTCCACCGAGTCCACGGCGGACCATCGTCCGCCGTGAAAGGCGCTGCCCCTACCCGGAGCGGCGCCTTACGTTTTCGTTTGACAGGAAAGTTGTGCAATGGCGCGTTCACAATGGGGCTCCCGCCTCGGTTTCATTCTCGCGGCAGCCGGATCGGCGATCGGTCTGGGTGCCATCTGGAAATTTCCCTACGTCGCCGCCACCAACGGCGGCGGTGCCTTCCTGCTGGTGTATCTGGCGATCTGCCTGACGCTGGGCCTGACGCTGATGGTGTCGGAAATGGCGCTCGGCCGCGCCAGCGGCCAGAGTGCGGCCGGTGCTTTTCGCACGCTCAAGGGCGGTGTCTGGCCGGCGGTCGGCTACATCGGCGTGCTGGTGTGCTTCCTGATCTACTCCTTCTACAGCGTCGTTGGCGGCTGGACCCTCGCCTACATCGCGAAGTCTGTCGAAGGCTCGATCCTGACCTCCGACCCCAAGGTACTCGGCGGCATTTTCGAGTCCTTCGTCGCCGATCCGCTGCAGCCCCTGTGGTTCCACGCCGGCTTTGCCGCCATCACGCTGGCGGTGGTGATCGGCGGCGTGCAGAAGGGCATCGAGAACCTGTCGAAGTTCCTGATGCCGGCGCTGTTCGTGCTGATGCTGATCCTGATCGGCCGCGCGCTGACCTTGCCCGGCGCCGTCGACGGCATGCTGTACTTCGTCACGCCCGATTTCTCGAAGCTGACCGGCGCGATGGTGGTCGACGCGATGGGCCTGGCCTTCTTCTCGCTGTCGCTGGGCATGGGCATCATGATCACCTACGGCTCCTACGTCGAAAAAGGCACCAGCCTGATGGGCTCGGCCTTGTGGGTGATCGCGCTGACCACCGCGACCTGCTTTCTCGCCGGGCTGATGGTGCTGCCGGCGGTGTTCGCCTTCGGCTTCGACCCGTCGGCCGGCCCGGGGCTGACCTTCATCACCATGCCGGCGGTGTTCGCGCAGATGCCGATGGGCCAGTTGTTCGCGGTGCTGTTCTTCTTCCTCTTGCTGGTCGCCGCGCTGACCTCGTCGGTGTCGCTGCTCGAGGTCGTCGTCAGCTTCCTGATCGACGAATTCAAGACCGGGCGCCAGTTCTCGGCGATCCTGATGTCGGTGCTGATCTTCCTGGTCGGCATCCCGGCCTCGCTGTCGCTGGGCGTCTGGAAGGAGCACACGCTGTTCGGCAAGGGCGTCTTCGACCTGATGGACTACGCGACCTCCAACCTGATGATGCCGCTGGGCGAGGTGCTGCTCGCGTTGTTCGTCGGCTGGAAGGTGTGGCCGACGGTCGCCGCGCAGCTGTCGCACGGCGACCGCGCGCCGGCCTGGCTGCCGGCGGTGCAGGGCTTCGTGCGCTACGCGGCGCCGGTGCTGATCGTCTGGATCCTGCTGCACAATCTGTAAACCCGCTCGATTCCGGGTTATCCATCACGAACGGCGCGGTTTTCCGCGCCGTTTTTGCGTTAAGCTCGGCCGACCTTGTATGTCAAAGGACTGTCCCATGACCCGACTCTGCGTTCTTTACACCGGCGGCACCATCGGCATGGACCACACGCCCGACGGCCTCGCGCCGGTGCCGGGCCTGCTGCCACGGCTGATGCAGCGCTTCGCCGACGCCGGCCACGACTTCGACCTGGTCGAATACGCCGAACTGATCGACTCGTCGGCGATCGCGCCGGCGCACTGGAACCGCATCGTCGACGATCTTGTCGCGCGCTACGACGCCTACGACGGCTTCATCGTCATCCACGGCACCGATACCATGGCCTACACCGCCAGCGTGCTCGCCTTCGCGCTGCAGCATCTTGCCAAACCGGTAGTGCTGACCGGCTCGCAACTGCCGCTGGTGCACCCGCGCAGCGACGGCTGGAGCAATCTTGCCGACGCCTTCGAGGCGGCCAGCCAGGCCGACCTGTGCGAGGTGACGATCGCCTTCGACCGCCAGCTGTTGCGCGGCTGCCGCGCGCGCAAGGTCGACGCGGCGCGCTTTGCCGGCTTCGACAGCCCCAACGCGCCGCCGCTGGCCGAATTCGGCATCGCCGCGCACTGGTATCGCGAACGCTGGCGCGCGCGCACCGCCGGCGCCTTCGCCGCGACGCGGCTTAGCGAGGCCGCGCGCGTCGCCGCCTTCTTCCTGACGCCGGGCGCCGGCGCGGCGATCGCCGGCGACAGGTTGGCCGAGGGCGATCTGGCCGGCGCGATCCTGATGAGCTACGGCAACGGCAACGCGCCCGACGAGCCGGCGCTGCTGGACGGCGTGAAGCGGGCGAGCGAGGCCGGCACGCTGGTGCTGAACCTGACCCAGGTGTTCCGCGGCGCGGTCGAGGTCGGCGCCTACGCGGCCAGCCAGCCGCTGGCGCGCGCCGGCGCGATCCCGGGCGGCGACCTGACCCCCGAGGCGGCGCTCGCCAAGCTCGCGGTGCTCGCCTCGCAGCCGGGCACGCCCGAGCAAAAACGCGCGGCGCTCGTCGCCGACTGGGCCGGCGAGTGCACGCGCTAGTCGGTGTCCCGAACCTGCCCGCCGCCTTCGCGGCGGGCTTTTTGTTGCGCAAAAAATAGGCGAAAACGGAAAGTCCGCCTTTTTTCAATGGCTTGGCGCGCTTGTCCACAGCCGGCCCACAGCCTTGTCTACGCCGGCGCGGGATAAGCGCGGGCAACTGCCCGTTTTTTGAGCGGTCGAAAAAACCGTTGCGGCATCAAGGGTTTGCCGGGGCTTTCCACAGCCGGCCCACATCCTTGTCCTCGCCGCGTGTGAAAAAATCCGGGCGCTCGTCCCGCCCGCCTTATAATCGTTCCGTTTTCCGTCCCACGCTCGTCCCGCCCCATGTCCAGCCCCGCCGTCACCCGCATCGCCCTCGTCGGGCCGGAGTCCTGCGGCAAGAGCACCCTGGCCGGGGCGCTGGGCGACCAGCTCGCCGGCGCCGGCCTGCCGGTCGCGCGCGTCGACGAATACGCGCGTCGCTACTACGCGAGCCGGCCGTACCGGCCGACGCTCGCCGACGTCGAGGCGATCGCCGCCGGCCAGCTCGCCGCCGAGGCGGCCGCCATCGCGCAGGGCGCGCGGCTGCTGATTTGCGACAGCACGGTGCTGACCTGCGTGATCTGGGCCGAGGTCGCCTTCGGGCGCGCCAGCCGCGTGCTCGCCGCGCTGAACCGGCCGCGCGACTACGCGCTGACGCTGCTGCCGCTGCCCGACCTGCCGTGGACCTACGACCCGCTGCGCAGCCACCCGGACGCGCGCGACATGCTGCTGGCGCGTTACCGCGCCAGGTTGGCCGAGGCCGGCGTGCCGGTCGCCGAGATCGCGGGGCAGGGCGAGGCGCGCGTCGCGGCTGCGCGGCGTGCCTTGCAAAACCACGGGCTTGCCCAATTTTTACGCTGATACGGCTTTTTTTAGCCGAATCAATGTCTTGCGACGCTTGTCCACAGCCGGTGCACACCGCTGTCCCGCGCCGGTGTGGACAAGCCCGTCGAACTGCCCAAAAAACGGGCGGTCGAAAAAAGAGATTCATCATCAATGCCTTGTCGCGCTTGTCCACAGGCGCCCCACAAGGCTGTTCAGTCCGGTTGTGAAAAAATGAACGAAACCTTCGCGCTCAAAAACGAATACATCGCGCTGTGCGACCTGCTGAAGGTGGTCGGCGTGGTCGACTCCGGCGGCGCCGGCAAGCAGCTGGTCGCCGCCGGCGAGGTGTCGGTCGACGGCCAGCAGGAGCTGCGCAAGACCTGCAAGATCCGCCCGGGCCAGACGGTCAGCGGCGCCGGTTTCTCGATCAAGGTCGTGGCCGCCGATGCCTGATCTGCCGATGACCGAGCTCGACGACGACTTCGACCCGATGCCGGAAGCGCCCGAGGCGCCCGCCGACGAGCTGTGCTGCGGCTCGGGCTGCGAGCCGTGCGTGTGGGACCTGTACCAGGAGCAGTTGACCGACTACCGCGCCCGCCTCGCCGCGTGGCAGGCGCGCCAGGACGGCAAGGCGGGCGCGGCATGAACCCGGTCGACCTGCACTTTCACTCGACCGCGTCGGACGGCGGGCTGGCGCCGGCCGAGGTTGTCGCGCGCGCCGCCGAGCGCGGCGCGAAACTTGTCGCGCTGACTGACCACGACTGCACCGCCGGTCTCGCCGCCGCGCGGCAGGCGGCCGAGGCGGCCGGAATAGGCTTCGTCGACGGCGTCGAGGTCTCGGTGAGCTGGGGCAAGCACACGCTGCACATCGTCGGCCTCGATATCGATCCGGCGCACGAGGCGATCGTCCACGGCCTGCAGACCATCCGCGACGGCCGCGTCAACCGCGCGCGCGCGATGGGCGAGGGGCTGGCGCGCGTCGGCATCGACGGCGCCTTCGACGGCGCGATGCAGCACTGCGACAACCCGGAGATGATCGGCCGCACCCACTTCGCGCGCTGGCTGGTCGAGGCCGGCCACGTCAAGGACGTGCGCACGGTGTTCCGCAAGTACCTGACGCCCGGCAAGCCCGGCTACGTGCCGCATCAATGGGCGAGCCTCGAGGACGCGGTCGGCTGGATCCGCGCCTCCGGCGGCGTCGCGGTGATCGCCCACCCGGGCCGCTACGAGCTCGGCCGCACGCTGACCGAGCGGCTGATCGCCGACTTCACCGCCGCCGGCGGCGAGGCGATCGAGGTGGTCAGCGGCAGCCACAGCCTCGACGAAACGCACAAGTACGCGCTGTTGGCCGAGCGCTTCGGCCTGCTCGCCAGCGCCGGCAGCGACTTTCACGCGCCGGGCGAGGGCGCGCGCGACGTCGGCCTCACCCAGCCCCTGCCGCCGATCTGCAAGCCGGTGTGGGCGCGCTTTGCCGCCGCGGCCGGGCTGGGCGGCCCTGACGGACTTTTCTAGACAACATGGCCCAATTCTTCGTGATTCACCCGGACAACCCGCAACAGCGGCTGATCCGGGAAGCGGTGAAAATCGTCAGGGAAGGCGGTCTGATCGCCTACCCGACCGACTCGTGCTACGCGCTCGGCTGTGCGATGGGCGACAAGGCGGCGATGGAGCGGCTGCTGGCGCTGCGCCGGCTCGACCCCAAGCACCACCTGACGCTGGTGTGCGCCGACCTGTCGGAGCTGGCGACCTACGCGAAGGTCGACAACCGCCAGTTCCGGCTGCTGAAGGCGGCGACGCCGGGCAGCTATACCTTCATCCTCGAGGCGACCCGCGAGGTGCCGCGCCGCACGCTGAACGCCAAGCGCTCGACCATCGGCCTGCGCGTGCCGCAAAACGCGGTCGCGCTGGCGATGTTGGCCGAGCTCGGCGAACCCATCCTGTCGTGCACGCTGATGCTGCCGGGCGACGACGAGCCGCTGACCGACCCGTACGAGATCCGCGAGCGGCTCGAGCACAGCGTCGACCTCGTGATCGACGGCGGCTGGTGCGGTACCGAGCCGACCACGGTGATCGACATGACCGACGGCGTCGAGCTGGTGCGTCGCGGCAAGGGTGACGTGGCGCGCTTCGGCTTCTGAGGCTGCGCCGGCGGCACTCCGGCGTTATTCCTTGGTCTTATTATTTTTTCCGTTTCGAAGATGAACGCATGGACATCAACAACCTGATCCAGCAGATCGCCGTCGCCGCCTTGCCGGTGTTGCTGGCGATCACCCTGCACGAGGCGGCGCACGCCTACGCCGCCAAGCGCTTCGGCGACGCGACCGCCTACATGCTCGGCCGCATGACGCTGAACCCGCTCAAGCACATCGACCCGATCGGCACCGTGCTGCTGCCGCTTCTGACGCTGATGCTCGGCGGCTTCCTGTTCGGCTGGGCCAAGCCGGTGCCGGTCAACTTCGGCGCGCTCAGGAACCCGCGCGTCAGCGCGCGCTGGGTCGCCGGCGCCGGGCCCTTGGCCAACTTCGGCATGATGATAGGCTGGGCGCTGCTGTTCAAACTGGCGATCAGCACCGACAGCTACTTCAGCGAACCGCTGCGGCTGATGAGCCAGATCGGCGTGTCGATCAACATCACGCTGATGGTGCTCAACCTGTTGCCCATCCTGCCGCTGGACGGCGGGCGCATCGTCGAGACCTTGCTGCCGCCGGGCGTCGCCTACCGCTACTCGCGGCTCGAGCCCTACGGCATGTGGATCCTGATCGGCCTGATCGTCACCGGCCTGCTGTCGCCCATCCTGCGGCCGTTCATCAACCTGATGTATGATCTGCTGCGTTTTTTCCTCTAATTCATCAGAAAACGACACATGTCCGCAGACCGCGTACTCTCCGGCATGCGCCCGACCGGCAAGCTTCACCTCGGGCACTACCACGGCGTGATCAAGAACTGGGTGGCGATGCAGCACAGCCACGACTGCTACTTCATGGTGGCCGACTGGCACGCGCTGACCACCAGCTACGACGACGTCGCCATCGTCGGCAAGAGCATCTGGGACATGGTGATCGACTGGCTGGCCGCCGGCGTCGACCCCGAGAAGGCGACCGTGTTCATCCAGTCCAAGGTGCCGCAGCACGCCGAGCTGCACCTGGCGCTGTCGATGATGACGCCCTTGTCGTGGCTGGAGCGCGTGCCGACCTACAAGGACCAGATCGAGAAGCTGTCGACCAAGGACCTGGGTACCTACGGCTTCCTCGGCTACCCGCTGTTGCAGGCGGCCGACATCCTGATCTACCGCGCCGGCCGCGTGCCGGTCGGCGAGGACCAGATCCCGCACATCGAGCTGACGCGCGAGGTCGCGCGCCGCTTCAACCACCTGTACGGGCGCGAGCCGAACTTCGAGGAGCTGGCGAAGGCCGCGGTCAAGAAGATGGGCAAGGCCGGCAAGGATTACGACCGCCTGCGCACCCGCTATCTGCAGGACGGCGACGCCGAGGCGCTCGTCGCCGCGCGCGAGATCCTCGTCGCCAGCCAGAACATCGGCCACGCCGACCGCGAACGGCTGACCGGCTACCTCGAGAACAAGGGCAAGACCATCCTGCCCGAACCCGAGGCGCTGCTGACCGAGGCGTCCAAGATGCCCGGCCTCGACGGCAACAAGATGTCCAAGTCCTACGGCAACACCATCGCGCTGCGCGAGGAGCCGGCCGACGTCGCCAAGAAGGTGCGCGCGATGCCGACCGACCCGGCGCGCGTGCGCCGCACCGACCCGGGCGACCCGGCCAAGTGCCCGGTGTTCCAGCTGCACCAGGTCTACAGCAGCGCCGAGACGCGCGAGTGGGTGAAGGCCGGCTGTACCAGCGCCGGCATCGGTTGCCTCGACTGCAAGCAGCCGGTGATCGACGGCGTGCTGCGCGAGCAGCAGCCGATGTTCGAACGCGCGCAGACCTACCTCGACAACCATCACCTGGTGAAGGAAATCGTCGCCGAGGGCTGTGCGCGCGCCGAGAAGGTCGCGCGCGCGACGATGAACGAGGTGCGCGAGGCGATGGGCCTCGGTTTCTGATCCCCCGGCAGCGGGCCCGGCCGGGGTTGGCCGAGCCCGGGCGGCGGCGCGTCGCGAAGGCATCGCTCGGCCAACCTTTGTCACGCCCGCGCCGCGCGGGGAAGGGAGAACGCATGGGCTGGGGCCTGACGCTGCTCGGTGTGCTGGCGGTCGCCGCCGTGGCGGGCCTGCGACTTCTGGCGCTGTCGGCCGGCGGCGGCGACGGGCTCGAGATCGCGTTCGAGCTGGGGCTGATCGGCCTCGTCGTCTACTTCGCGCTGGCGGCGTACGCCGAGGCGAGGCGCAAGCGGCGCGGGCGGGAGGACGATTTCATCGTCGAGTAGGCGCGCTTGCGCCGAACTGGCCCGCCCGCGGCGAAACCGCTATCCTAGCGCCCCATGTCCGCCGTCCCCGCCGATCCCGCCCTCGAATCCGCCCACGGCGTCGCCGCGGGTCCGGTCGAGCCTGCCGCCGCGTCCGGGGGCGCCGAGCCGATCGCGCTGCTGTTCGGCCAGCCGGTACTCGACCTGCCGCACGACCTGTTCATCCCGCCCGACGCGCTCAAGGTCTTCCTCGACAGCTTCGAGGGGCCGCTCGACCTCCTGCTCTACCTGATCCGCAAGCAGAACCTCAACGTGCTCGACATCCCGATGGCGACCATCACGCGCCAGTACCTCGGCTATATCGACGCGATGCAGGCCGAGCGGCTCGAGCTCGCCGCCGAGTACCTGCTGATGGCGGCCTTGCTGATCGAGATCAAGTCGCGGCTCTTGCTGCCGCGCCCGCCGAAGGACGACGACGGCGAGCCGGACGACCCGCGCGCCGAGCTGGTGCGCCGGCTGCTCGAATACGAGCAGATCAAGCTGGCGGCGCTGGAACTGGACAAGATGCCGCAGGCCGACCGCGACTTCGCGTGGCTGGCGGTGCTGATCGAGCAGGGCGCCGAGGAGCGCCTGCCCGAGGTCAGCGCGGCCGACTTGCGGCAGTCTTGGATGGCGATCCTGTCGCGCGCCCGGCACACGCGCCACCACAAGGTCGAGAAGGACGAGCTGTCCGTCAGGGAGCAGATGAGCTGGATCCTGCGCGTGCTGGCCGGCCGCGACTACGTCGCCTTCGAGGAGCTGTTCGAGGTCGACAAGGGCGTGCCGCACCTGGTGGTCAACTTCATCGCGGTGCTCGAACTGGTCAAGGAAGGGCTGATCCGCGTCAGCCAGGACGCCGCCTACCAGCCGATCTACGTGCGGCTGGCGACCGGCTGAGGCGGCGTCGGCGCGTCCGGCGCCGGCCGGTCGCGTCCGCCGGACGGCGATAATGTGCTGTTCGGGCAAAAAACCGTGTAAAATCCGCGCCTTCCCGCGACCTTGGCGGCGCGTCCGTGCGATCCTTTGGCTACACTGCCCTATGTCCACCATCACCGACCTCAAGTACCTGAAAACGGTCCTGGAAACCGCGCTGCTCACCGCCGGCGAACCCTTGTCGGTGCCGATGCTCAAAAGACTGTTCACCGAGGACGTCAAGGCCGCGCTGATCAACGAGATGCTCGACGAGATCCAGCGCGACTGGCGCGGCCGCGGCGGCGTGGAGTTGGTCAGGCTGGCCTCGGGCTGGCGCTTTCGCGCCCGGGCCGAGTTCAATCCCTACCTGGCGCGGCTGAACCCGGAAAAGCCGCCGCGCTATTCGCGCGCGGTGATGGAGACGCTGGCGATCATCGCCTACAAGCAGCCGGTGACGCGCGGCGACATCGAGGCGATCCGCGGCGTGTCGGTGTCCTCGAGCGTGATGCAAAGCCTGAACGACCGCGGCTGGATCGAGGTGATCGGCCACAAGGACGTGCCGGGCCGCCCCGGTCTGTACGCGACCACGCGCAAGTTTCTCGACGACCTGGGCCTCAACTCGCTCAGGGACCTGCCGCCGCTGGCGGAACTGGGCACGCTGGTCGTGCCCCAAGCGGACGAGCCGCCGCTCGACCTGGTCGAACAGGCTGAGCGGGCCGACGACGAAGCGGCCCGCGCCTACGCGGCCGATACCGATACAGAACAGGAAAGTTATGTCTAAGAACAAAAGTCAGCACGCGCGCCAGCCGGTGTCGCGGGTGACCCGCAATCAACCGTCCGCCCCGCGTTCGCAGGCCAAGAGCCCGATCAAGCCGGTCGGCCAGGGCGCCGCGCCGTTCGCGCGCGACGACAACAAGCGCTTCGGCAAGCCCGGCAACGCGCCGCGCGGCCGCTTCGACGAGCGCCGCGACGACGCGCCGTTCGCGCGCGACGACAAGCCGCGCTTCGGCAAGTCCGGCAACGCGCCGCGCGGCCGCTTCGACGAGCGCCGCGACGATGCGCCGTTCGCGCGCGACGACAAGCCCTCCGGCTTCGGCGAGGCGCGCGACTTCGGCAAGGGCAAGAAGGCCGCGCCGGTGCAGCGCGCCAAGAAGCTCGCGCTGCGCGGCATGTCGCACGATGTGCAGCTGCGCGCCAAGCAGTTGCGCGAAACGCGCGTGAAGATCGACGAGATCGCGCCGGTGCGGCTGCAGAAGGCGCTCGCCAACTCGGGCGTCGGTTCGCGTCGCGCGATGGAGGAACTGATCGAGGCCGGCCAGGTGCGCGTCAACGGCAAGGTGGCGACGCTGGGCGACCATGTCGGCCCGCACGACAAGGTGCTGGTGCAGGGCAACCCGATCAAGCTCAAGTGGCCCGACCGTCTGCCGCGCATCATCATCTACCACAAGCAGGAAGGCGAGATCGTGTCGCGCGACGACCCGGAAGGCCGCGTCAGCGTCTTCGACCGTCTGCCGCAGGCCAAGAGCAGCCGCTGGGTGACCGTCGGCCGCCTCGACGTCAATACCTCGGGTCTGCTGATCATCACCACCAGCGGCGAGCTGGTGAACCGTCTCGCGCACCCGAGCTTCGAGGCCGAGCGCGAGTACGCGGTGCGCGTGCTCGGCGAGCTGTCCGACGAGCAGAAGAAGGCGCTGACCACCGAGGTGTTGCTCGACGACGGCCCGGCGCGCTTCGACCGCCTGATCGACCAGGGCGGCGAGGGCAAGAACCATTGGTACCGCGTGGTGATCAAGGAAGGCCGCAACCGCGAGGTACGCCGCATGTTCGAGGGCTACGGCCTGACCGTCAGCCGCCTGATGCGCCTGCGCTTCGGCCCGATCGGCCTGCCTGCACGCCTCAAGCGCGGCCAGTTCTACGAGCTCAACGAGCTCGAGGTTGCCAACGTGATGAAGTGGGCCGGCCTGACGGTGACCGGCCAGCTCAAGCCGGCCAAGCCGGCGCGCTGAGTCCGCGCGAGGGGGAACGATGAGCAAGGCGTTCACCAGGGAAAGCGACGATCTCGACGACGAGCTGCCGGCCGAGCAGCGCCTGCCGGCGGCGACGCGCAACTATCTGACCCCGGCCGGCTGGCAGCGGATGAAGGACGAGCTCTACCACCTCGTCAACCGCGAGCGGCCCGAGGTGGTGCAGGTAGTCAACTGGGCGGCGTCCAACGGCGACCGTTCGGAGAACGGCGACTACCTGTACGGCAAGCGCCGGCTGCGCGAGATCGACCGCCGTATCCGCTTCCTGACCAAGCGGCTCGAGATCGCCGAGGTCGTCGACCCCGAGACGCGCGAGGCGACCGAGCAGGTGTTCTTCGGCGCGACGGTGACGGTGCTGCGCGGCGACGGCGCCGAGCAGGCGCTGGCCATCGTCGGCGTCGACGAGATCGACCTGCCGCGCGGCCGCATCAGCTGGATCTCGCCGATCGCGCGTGCGCTGATCAAGGCCCGCGAGGGCGACACCGTGCTGTTCCGCGGTCCCGACGGCGTCGAGGAGATCGAGATCCTCGAAGTGCGCTACGAACGCATCGAGTAAGCTCCCCCCTGCGTCGGGCGACGACAAGTCACCAAAAGCTTGGCCGAGCGGTTTGCTCGGCCAAGCTTTTTGCATTCCGTCGCGAGGGGGGGTGCGGCCGCCTCAATCGTGCCCTTCGCGCAGCGCGCGCGCGACGCGGTAGCAGTGCTCGATGTGGGTGTGGCCGAGGTAGACCATCGCGCCGTAGCTGAGGCCGGCCGCCGCCGCCTGGCCGAGCACCGGCACGAAGCGCGCGACCTGTTTCACCGTCAGCCGCACGCCGACCTTCTTCAGCACCGTCAGCAGCAATTCCTGCGTCACCACGCGGCCGATCAGCAGGCTGCCGGCCTTTTTGACCACGCCGTAGACCAGCGCCTGCTTTTCCAGCGGCAGGCCGTCGATCTGCTGCGGCGTCAGCCCGAAGCGCAGGGTGATCGCCGGGATCAGTTCCATCAGCAGCGTCAGGTCGGTCGCGACGTCGACGCCGGGCAGCGGCACGACGGCGACCGACGCCGACAGCGCCGCGCGGCGGCGCACCATCGCGCGGCATTCGGCGCGCAGCGCGTCGAGGTCGGGCAGGGGGGCGGGGACGTTCATGCGCCGTCCCCGTCGTCGCGCGGCGACAGCGCGTGGTTGAACGCGAGCCAGCCGCCGGCCGCGTCGAGGCCGGCGCGCGCGAGCGCGCCTTCCAGCAGCCGCGCCTGCTCGCGGTACAGCGTCGCCTCCAGCCGCGCGCCCTCGGCGCTCAGGTAGAGCCGCTTCATGCGCTTGTCGACGGCGTCGGCGACGGCGTCGACCAGCCCCATCTCGATCAGCTGCCGCAGCGGCGTGTTCAGCGCCTGCTTGGAGACGCCGAGCTTGGCGAGCAGGCCCTTGACCGACAGGCCGGGCTCGCGCGCGATGAAGAACAACACGCGGTGGTGTACGCGCGCCAGGCCGCGCCGCTCGAGGATGGCGTCGGGCCGGGCGGTGAAGGCCTGGTAGGCGAAGAAGAAGTGTTCCATCGCCGCGCGCAGGTCGCTGTCGTCGCACGGCGGCGGGCTATTTACGTCAATCATGTTGACTCTGTTCCGTGTTTGGGCGATCTTTTAGGTCAATAATCATGACCTATATGGAGGGTAGCATGTTTTCCGAGCGCATCCAGCGTCTGTCCGGCTCCTTGATCCGCGAGATCCTCGCCGCCGCGCAGCGGCCCGGGGTGATCTCCTTCGCCGGCGGTCTGCCGGCGGCCGACAGGCTGCCCGAGCTGGACTGGCACGCCGCGCCGCGCGCGCTGGCCCAGTATGGCACGAGCGAGGGCGAGCCGGGGCTGCGCGCCAAACTGGCCGCGCAGGTGTCCGCGCTCGGCTTGCCGTGCGCGGCCGAGCAGGTGCTGGTGCTGACCGGCTCGCAGCAGACGCTCGACCTGGCCGCCAAGCTGTTCGTCGACCCGGGCACGCCGGTTCTGGTCGAGCAGCCGACCTATCTGGCGGCGCTGCAGGTGTTCCGCTTGTTCGGCGCCGACTGCCTCGGCGTGCCGTTGACGCCGCGTGGCATCGATCTGGCCGCCTTCGAGGCAAGGCTGCAGGCGCGCCGGCCGGCGCTGGCCTACCTGATCCCGACCTTCCAGAATCCGTCCGGCGCGCGCTACGACGAGGCGACGCGCGACGCGGTCGCCGCGCTGCTCGACCGCTACGAGGTGCCGCTGCTAGAGGACGAGCCTTACCGCGAGCTGTCGTTCGACGGCAAAACGGCGACGCCGATCGCCGCGCGGCTGAACAAGGCGCCGTGGATCTACACCGGCACGCTGTCCAAGGTGCTGGCGCCGGGGCTGCGCGACGCCTTCCTGGTCGCCTCGCCCGAGCTGTTTCCCTATCTCGTCAAGCTCAAGCAGGCGGCCGACCTGCACAGCTGCCGCCACGCGCAGTGGCAGGCCGAGCAGTGGCTCGGCAGCGAGAGGTTGGCCGAGCATGTCGACGGGCTGATCGGCTTCTACCGCGGGCGACGCGACGCGATGCAGGCCGCGCTCGAGCGCCACTTCGCCGAGCTGGCCGACTGGAACACGCCCGAAGGCGGGCTGTTCTTCTGGCTGCGGCTCAAGCGCCGCGTCGACACCCGCACGCTGCTTCCCGCGGCGCTGGAGGCCGACGTCGCCTTCATGCCGGGCGAACCCTTCTTCGCCGAACCCGACGATGGCATCGGCCATCTGCGGCTCAACTTCAGCCACGCGCCGGATGCGCGCATCGACGAGGGAATCGCGCGGCTGGCCGCCATCCTGCGCGCCGCCGGCGCCTGAGCGCGGACGGCTCGGCCAACGTTGGCCGAGCGTCGACATGAAAAAGCCCGGCGCAGGGCCGGGCTGTTGGCGGGACGGGCCGGCTCAGGACGGCTGGCCGGCGGCCTCCTCCTCGAGCATGGTGACGCCTTCGAGGCCGGAGCGGAACACCGCCTGCTGCAGCGTCTCGATCGCCTTTTTGCGCGAGAACTGCTTGCGGGTCACCAGCATCACGCGGCGCAGCGGCGTCGGGTCGGCGAACGGCACCACCGAGAACAGCGCGGCGTCGTTCGCGCCGACCGAGGTGGTCGGCAGCACGGTGATGCCCATGCCGCTGGCGACCATGTGGCGGATGGTGTTCAGCGAGCTGCCCTGCAGCATGCCGGCGAGGCCGCCGTGCTGCGCCTGGCGGCTGGCCAGCTCGCTGCACGAGGCGAGCACCTGGTCGCGGAAGCAGTTGCCCTGGGTCAGGAGCAGCACGCTCTCGCCCTCGTCGCCGAGCTCCTGCGCCTTCACCGCGGCGCGCTTTTCCCACGGGTGGCCCTTGGGCGTCGCAACCACGAAGGGTTCGTCGTACAGCGGGTAGGCGAGCGTGCCGGGCTCGTCGAACGGGTCGGCGACGATGATCGCGTCGACCTCGCCGCGCTTGAGCATCTCGGCCAACCTCGCGGTGTAGTTCTCCTCGAGGTAGAGCGGCATGTCCGGCGCCAGCACCCTGAGCGCCGGGATCAGCTTGGGCAATAGGTACGGTCCGATGGTGAAGATCACGCCGAGCTTCAAGGGGCCGACCAGTTCGTTCTGGTGCTCGCCGGCCAGCCGCTTGATCGCGTCGGCCTCCTCGAGCACGCGCTGCGCCTGCTCGACGATGCGCTCGCCGATCTCGGTGACCGCGACCTCGGCGCCGCCGCGTTCGAACAGCATCACGCCGAGTTCGTCCTCGAGCTTCTTGATCGCGATCGACAGCGTCGGCTGGCTGACGTAGCAGCGCTGCGCGGCGCGGCCGAAGTGGCGCTCGCGCGCCACCGCGACGATGTAACGCAGTTCGGTCAGCGTCATGGTCTAGCGCTGGTTCTCCGGCAGCACGATGTTGACCTCGAGCACCTCGAAGTTGTCCTGGCGTTCGAGCTGGACCTTGATGTCCTCGTGGTTGACCTTGACGTACTTGGAGATGACCTCCATCAGCTCCTTCTGCAGCGCCGGCAGGTAGTCGGGCGCGCCGTTGCGGCCGCGTTCGTGCGCGAGGATGATCTGCAGGCGTTCGCGTGCGATGTCGGCCGTTTTCTTGCGCTTGCCGAAGAGCATGTCGATCAGGGACATGGCTTAACCTCCGAACAGTCGTTTGAGCAGCCCGACCTTGGGCGCGTCGAGGAAGCGCATCGGCCGGTCTTCGCCGAGGAAGCGCGCGACGACGTCCTTGTACGCCTCGGACACGTCGCTGCCGTTCATGTGGATCGCCGGCGTGCCGGCGTTGGACGCCTGCAGCACGGTCTGCGACTCGGGCACCACGCCCAGCAGCGGCACGCGCAGGATTTCCTTGACGTCGTCGACCGACAGCATCTCGCCCTTGTCGACGCGGCCCGGCGCGTAGCGGGTGATCAGCAGATGCTCCTTGACCGGCTCGGCGCCGTTGACGGCGCGGCGCGACTTGGACGCCAGGATGCCGAGGATGCGGTCGGAGTCGCGTACCGACGAGACCTCCGGGTTGGTGACGATCAGCGCCTCGTCGGCGAAGTGCAGCGCCATCAGCGCGCCCTTTTCGATGCCGGCCGGCGAGTCGCAGACGATGTAGTCGAAGCCCATGTCGGCCAGGTCCTTGAGCACCCGCTCGACGCCGTCCTCGGTCAGCGCGTCCTTGTCGCGCGTCTGCGAGGCCGGCAGCACGAACAGGTTGTCGCAGTGCTTGTCCTTGATCAGCGCCTGGTTGAGGCTGGCCTCCTGGTTGACGACGTTGATCAGGTCGTACACGACGCGGCGCTCGCAGCCCATGATCAGGTCGAGGTTGCGCAGGCCGACGTCGAAGTCGATCACGACGGTCTTGTGGCCGCGCAGCGCAAGCCCGGAGGCGAAGCTCGCGCTGGTAGTGGTCTTGCCCACGCCGCCCTTGCCGGACGTTACAACGATGATTCTTGCCACGTTGGTTTCCTCAGAATGCTGTTGAATACGGTCAGTCGCCCAGCGCGCTCATCACGAGCCGCTCGTTTTCCAGGTAGACCTGGGTCGGGCGGCCGGCGATGCTCGCCGGCAAAGCCTGCTCGATGGTGCGGTAGACGCCGGCGATGGACAGCAGCTCGGCCTCCATCGCCAGGGTGAAAATGCGCGCGGCGGTGTTGCCGCGCGCGCCGGCCAGCGCGCGGCCGCGCAAGTGCGAGTAGACGTGGATGCTGCCGTCGGCGATCAGCTCGGCGCCGGCGCTGACCATCGACAGCACGACGAGGTCGCCGCCGCGGGCATAGATCTGCTGGCCGGCGCGCACCGGCTTGTCGACGATCAGCGTGTTCGCCACGGGCGGCTCGGGCGCGCGCGGCGGCTCGACGGCGGCCGGCGCGGCAGGCTCGGCCAGGCGCGCGCTCGACGCCGGCGCAAAGGCGAGGCCGTAGCGGCGCGCGAGCGCGGCGAACGCCTCGTCCGGGTGGCGCAGCGCCACCACGCGCACCCCGCGGCGCGCGAACATCGGCAGCAGGCGCCCGAGGTCGAGCGCCTCGGGCTCGGGCAGCGCCTCGAGGTCGAGCACGAAGGGCTCGGGCGACTCGGTGACGGCGAAGCGGGCCTCGAGCGCCGCGTTCAGCGTGTCGGCGTCGGCGGTCTTCAGAAGGAGGGCCAGCAGGTCGAGGCTGGCGGATTTGATGTCGAAGGCGGTCGCCGTTGGGCTCATGATGGGCTAGCCGTTGGATAGATTTCTTCAATGAATATGCCGCGAGTTTAAAGCCTTGCCGGGGCGCTTTCAACGGCTGGCGGCGGCTTTGTCGCGTGCGCTATGTACGCGTGTCGCAGTGCTTCGCCAATGCCGCAGTTGCGCCGCAGCAGTTTATTGCGCAAAATTCATGACAATGCAATCTTGTGTGGTAAAAATGCCAATAAACAGAGTGGTTTAGTGAATGGTGCGATGCAAAAAACATTTGACATCGCCCGGCCGCCTACCTACCATGCGATTGTGCAATGCAACAAAGCGGTTCCGATCAGCAATCGAGTCGTGCCAAATAAGTGAGGAGTGTCAAACATGTCGATCAATCAACAAGAATTTTCCGCCCTCGGCCACGCACAACTGGACAAGGCCGTCCGTTTCTCCTCCATCCTGCTGGGCAGCGTCGAGCGCTTTGCCCAACTGCAGCTGGACCTGTCGCGCAAGCTGCTGGCCGACAACGCGCAGGCGATCAAGTCGCTGGCCGAAGTGAAGGACGCCAAGTCGCTGACCGAATGGCAGTCCGCGCAGGCGCAGCCGACCATCGACCAGGCCTTCTCGGTGGCGCGTAATGTGTACGACGCCTCGGTGGCGACCCAGAACGAAATCGCCGCCTTCCTCGAAGAGCAGGTCGCCGAGCTGAACAAGAACGTGATCGGCGGTCTGGACCGCTTCGCCAAGAACGCGCCGGCCGGCTCCGACGTCGCGGTGAACGCGGTGAAGAGCTTCATCAACACCACCAACGCCGCCTTCGAGAGCGTGTCCAAGACCGCCAAGAAGGTCGGTGCCGAGTTGGCCGAGGCCGGCGTCGAAGCCGCGACCCATTCGGCTCAGGCTGCCACCGCCGCCGTCGCGCGCAAGAAGCCGGTCGCATCCGGCGCCAACGGCGCCGCCTAAGCGGTTTTCTCGCAGGCGCTTCACCCGCCCGGGACTGGTCGTCCCCCGGCGGGTTTTTTGTCGCCTGCGCAGGGAAGGGGCGCCGGCGGCGTCCCTTTTGACGTTTGCCGACGCGCCGCCGCGAAGGGAGCCCGGCGTGAGGCGTGGGTCACAAGCCGGATGCGCGGCCCCGCGCACCGCCGATGCCGGCGACCGCGCAAGCAAGGGCGCAGCGCGCTTGGCTTGGCGCGAAGCGGGCGGGCGCGGGCGGAAAAAATCCCCGCGCAAGGGCGGGGAGGGCGGTCGGGGCCGGCGCTGAGGCGCTCACTCGTGGCGCATCTGCGGGAACAGGATGACGTCGCGGATCGACGGCGCGTCGGTCAGCAGCATCACCAGGCGGTCGATGCCGATGCCGCAGCCGCCGGTCGGCGGCATGCCGAATTCGAGCGCGCGCACGTAGTCGGCGTCGAAGTGCATCGCCTCGTCGTCGCCGGCGTCCTTCTGGGCGACTTGCGACAGGAAGCGTTCGGCCTGGTCTTCCGGGTCGTTCAGCTCGGAGTAGCCGTTGGCCAGCTCGCGGCCGACCACGAACAGCTCGAAGCGCTCGGTGATGCCTTTGTGCTGGTCGGATTCGCGCGCCAGCGGCGACACTTCGACCGGGTAGTCGACGATGAAGGTCGGGTTCCACAGCTGGCTCTCGGCGACTTCCTCGAACAGCGACAGCTGCAGGCCGCCGATGCCGTCGGTCAGCACCGGCTTGCCGCCGGCGCGCACGATCTCTTCCTTCAGCCAGGCGCGGTCGGACAGTTGCTCGTCGCTGTAGTGCGGGTTGTACTTCTTGATCGCCTCGACGATGGTCAGGCGCTCGAAGCGGGACAGGTCGACCGGCTTGCCCTGGTACTGGATGTGCAGGCTGCCGCACACCGCGCGCGCCACCGACTGGATCACGCCCTCGGTCAACTCCATCATGCGCTGGTAGTCGGCGTAGGCTTCGTAGAACTCCATCATGGTGAACTCGGGGTTGTGGCGGGTGCTCATCCCCTCGTTGCGGAAGTTGCGGTTGATCTCGAACACGCGCTCCATGCCGCCGACCACCAGGCGCTTCAGGTACAGCTCCGGCGCGATGCGCAGGTAGAGCGCCATGTCGAGCGCGTTGTGGTGGGTGACGAACGGTTTCGCGGTGGCGCCGCCCGGGATCGGGTGCATCATCGGCGTTTCGACTTCGAGGTAGCCCTCGGCGACCATGTACTCGCGCACGCCCTGCACGATCTTCGAACGCTTGACGAAGGTGTCGCGCGAGAATTCGTTGGTGATCAGGTCGAGGTAGCGCTGGCGGTACTTCTGTTCCTGGTCGGCCAGGCCGTGGAATTTCTCCGGCAGCGGACGCAAGGACTTGGACAACAGGCGCAGCTCGGTCACGTTGACCGACAGCTCGCCCTTGTTGGTCTTGAACAGCACGCCGCGCGCGGCGAGGATGTCGCCCATGTCCCAGTGCTTGAACGCCGCGTGCGTTTCGGCGCCGACCCCCTGGTCGTTGATGTAGAACTGGATGCGGCCGGTGCCGTCCTGTACGGTGGCGAAGCTTGCCTTGCCCATCACGCGCTTGAGCATCATGCGGCCGGCGACGGCGACCTCGATGTTCAGGCCTTCGAGTTCTTCCTTGCTCTTGTCGCCGAACTGGGCGATCAGGCTGCCGGCCTGGTGCTCGCGCTTGAAGTCGTTCGGGAAGGCGACGCCGGCCTCGCGGATCGCTTTGAGCTTGGCGCGGCGCTCGGCGATGATCTGGTTTTCGTCCTGTTGCGGCAGGGCCTGGTCTTGTTCAGACATGAAACACTCCGGGGTCTTTATTCTGGAATCGTGCGGTTGGCCGAGCCGGAAGGCGCGCGGCGGCGGGCTCGGCCAACGTGGTCGTCGATGGGGGAGGGGCTTAGACGCCCTGCTTGAGGCTGGCCTCGATGAAGCCGTCGAGGTCGCCGTCCATCACCGCCTTGATGTTGCCGACCTCGTGGCTGGTCCTGAGGTCCTTGATGCGGCTCTGGTCGAACACGTAGGAGCGGATCTGGTGGCCCCAGCCCACGTCGGTCTTGCTGTCCTCGAGCGCCTGCTTGGCCTCGTTGCGCTTCTTCATCTCGAGCTCGAACAGCTTGGCGCGCAGCATGTTCATCGCCTCGTCGCGGTTGCGGTGCTGCGAACGGTCGTTCTGGCACTGCACGACGATGCCGGTCGGGTTGTGCGTGATGCGCACCGCCGAGTCGGTCTTGTTGATGTGCTGGCCGCCGGCGCCGGACGCGCGGTAGGTGTCGACGCGCAGGTCGGCCGGGTTGATCTCGATCTCGATCGAGTCGTCGACCTCCGGGTAGACGAACACCGACGCGAACGAGGTGTGACGGCGCGCGTTCGAGTCGTACGGCGACACGCGCACCAGGCGGTGCACGCCGGTCTCGGTGCGCAGCATGCCGAAGGCGTACTCGCCGTCGACCTTGATCGTCGCGCTCGAGATGCCGGCGACTTCGCCCTCGGATTCCTCGAGTACCTCGACCTTGAAGCCCTTGCGCTCGGCGTAGCGCAGGTACATGCGCAGCAGCATGCCGGCCCAGTCCTGCGCCTCGGTGCCGCCGGCGCCGGCCTGGATGTCGATGAAGCAGTTGTTCGGGTCCATCGGGTGGCTGAACATGCGGCGGAACTCGAGCTGGGCGAGTTTGGCCTCGACGCTGTCAAGGTCGGCCCTGACCGCCTCGACGGTGTCGACGTCGTCCTCTTCCTTGGCCATGTCCAGCAGGTCGCGGCTGTCGGCCAGCGTCTGGCCGATGGCGTCGAGCACCAGCACCACGTCCTCGAGCTGCTTCTTCTCGCGCCCCAGTTCCTGCGCCTTCTTGGGCTCGTTCCAGATGTCCGGGTCTTCGGTCAGGCGCGAGACTTCTTCCAGCCGGTCCTTCTTGCCGGCGTAGTCAAAGATACCCCCGAATATCCTGGCTGCGCTGAGCCAGGTCGTTGAGGGTCGCGTCGATCTGGTTGAGGATTTCGGCTTCGATCATGGGGGTTCTCCAGTCTGCAATGGGGATTCGGGCGTGCCGGGCGGCTGTCGGGGCGCGGCTTGCGGGCGCGAACCGCGCCCCGACAGCGGCCGGGACAAATGCAAAAGCGCACCGCAGGGTGCGCTTTTGCGTGGCCGGCGATGCTTCGCTTAGCCGAACAGGTGCGCGACGGCGGCGCGTTCCTCTTCGAGCTCGGCGAGGGTGAAGTTCATGCGTTCACGGCTGAACTCGTCGATCTCCAGGCCCTGCACGATCTTGTACTCGCCATTTTCGCACACTACCGGGAAGCCGTACATGACGCCTTCCGGAATGCCGTAGGAGCCGTCGGACGGGATGCCCATGGTCACCCACTTGCCGTTGCTGCCCAGCACCCAGTCGCGGATGTGGTCGATCGCGGCGTTGGCGGCCGAGGCGGCCGACGACAGGCCGCGCGCCTCGATGATGGCGGCGCCGCGCTTGCCGACGGTCGGCAGGAACACGTCGCGGTTCCAGGCTTCGTCGTTGATCAGGGTCTTGACCGACTCGCCGTCGATGGTGGCGAAGCGGTAGTCGGCGTACATGGTCGGGCTGTGGTTGCCCCACACCGCCAGCTTTTCGATCGACGACACCGGCTTGCCGGTCTTGGCGGCGATCTGCGACAGCGCGCGGTTGTGGTCCAGGCGCAACATCGCGGTGAACTGGTTCGGGTTCAGATCCGGGGCCGACTTCATCGCGATCCAGGCGTTGGTGTTGGCCGGGTTGCCGACCACCAGCACCTTGACGTTGCGGGCGGCGTGGTCGTTCAGCGCCTTGCCCTGCACGGTGAAGATGGCGCCGTTGGCCTCCAAGAGGTCCTTGCGCTCCATGCCCTTGCTGCGCGGGCGGGCGCCGACGAGCAGGGCGACTTCGACGTCCTTGAACGCCACGTTCGGGTCGTCGGTCGCGATCATGCCGGCCAGGAGCGGGAAGGCGCAGTCTTCCAGTTCCATCATCACGCCTTTGACGGCGGCCTGGGCTTGCGGCAGGTCCAGGAGTTGCAGAATCACCGGCTGGTCCTTGCCGAGCATTTCACCGCTGGCAATGCGGAACAACAGGCTGTAACCGATCTGACCGGCGGCACCGGTCACTGCGACGCGTACGGGGGCTTTCATCGTGGCGTTCTCCTTTCGTGGCTGCCCTTTGGAACAACGGGATGGTGTCGTGCTGTGCGCCCGAGTGTAACACGCGTTCCGGGGGTTGTGCGGCGCGGCAAATGCGTGCGGCGGCCTAGGGTTATCCATATATGTGTCTTATATAAGACTTGGTTTACGCCCCTTGGCCGATGGTGGTAAAAAGTCCGCCATGACCAGCAACAAGCTCCGCCGCCAGCCGCTTTACGAGCAGATCAAGCAGCTGCTGCTGCGCCGTATCGCCGAAGGCGAGTGGCAGGAACACGCGGCGTTGCCCAGCGAGTGGGAGTTGGCCGAGGAGTTGTCGGTCAGCCAGGGTACCGTGCGCAAGGCGCTGACCGAGCTGGTCGGCGAGGGCGTGCTCTACCGCCACCAGGGGCGCGGCACCTTCGTCGCCGAGGCGGCCAGCGACTGGGGCGAGGCGAGGCTGCAGACCATCGGCACCCGCGCCGGTCGCCAGGAGGCGCTGATGCAGGAGCTGCTCGGTTGCTGGAAGGCGAACGCGCCGGAGGAGGTGTCGGAGCTGATGGGCTTGCGCCGCCTGGTGCCGATGATCCGGGTGCGCCAGTTGTGGCGGCTCGGCGGCCAGCCGGTGGCGCTCGACGACGTCTACCTGCCGGCCGAGCGTTTCGAAGGGCTCGAGGCGCGCTGGCTGCGGCAGGCCGGCGGCGTGTACGCCACGCTGCAGCGCCGTTTCGGCGTGCGCCCCAAGACGGTGATGGAGCAGATGCGCGTCGCGACGCTGGCGCGCGAGGAGGCCCAGCTGCTGCTGGTGACGACCGATACCCCGGCGTTGGCGGTGACCCGGCTGTCGGTTTCGATCGAGGGCGAGCCGGTCGAGTGGCGGATGCGCTACTGCCTCACCCAGCAGGTGGCCTACACCCACCTGCGCTGAAACATACATACGCAAGAAGGCGCGCGACGACGCGCCAGAACAACAGGCGGACGGCCCGCGCAGGCCGTCCCGGCGAGATCCACCGCCGGACTGTGCCGAAGGGTCGGCACGGCGGCGGCGTTGGATGACGCGGACGGGGGAGCTCGTCCGCGGCGTTCAGGCGGTTCTCTTTTTCGGCTGTCACCGGCCGGCAAAGAAAGCCGGATTCAATCGCTTGGTATTTTTTGTCCAAGGAAGCCAGTATGCAGAAGCAACGACCGAAGCACCTGGACCTGACGGTGATCAGACTGCCCTTGCCGGGCATCGTCTCGATCCTGCACCGGGTCAGTGGGGTGGCGCTGTTCCTCTCTCTCCCCTTGTTGATCTACCTTCTGGCCGGCTCGCTGAGCTCGGCCGAAGCGTTCGACAGCTACCGCGCCGTCGTCGCGCACCCGCTGATGAAGCTGGTGCTGATCGGTCTGATGTGGGCCTACCTGCATCACTTCTGTGCGGGTATCCGCTTTCTGTTCCTCGACGTGCACAAAGGGCTGGAGCTCGAAACCGCCCGCGCGACCGCCAAGGTTGTCCTCGGCGTGAGCCTGGCGCTGACCGTCGTTCTGGGGGTGTTCCTATGGTAAACCGCATCGTCGTCGGCGCCGGCTACGGCCTGCGCGACTGGGTCATGCAGCGCGTGACCGCCGTCATCATGGCGCTCTACACCGTGGCGCTGGTCCTGTTCCTGCTGACCGCCCCGTCCAGCTACGAGGCGTGGCAGTCCTTCTTCAAGAGCACCTGGGTGCAGGTGCTGACGCAGACGACCATCGTCGCGCTGCTGCTGCACGTGTGGGTCGGCATCCGCGACGTGTGGATGGACTATGTGAAGCCGGTGGGCGTGCGCCTGGCGCTGCACAGCTTCACCATCGTGTGGCTCGCGTCCTGTTTCATCTACTCGGTTAAAGTTGTGTGGGGGCTGTAATGAGCGTACCTGTTCGTCATTTCGATGCGGTAATCGTGGGGGCGGGCGGTGCGGGCATGCGCGCCGCGCTGCAACTGTCCGAGGCCGGCCTGAAGACCGCCGTGCTGTCCAAAGTGTTCCCGACCCGTTCGCACACCGTCGCCGCGCAGGGCGGCGTGTCCGCCAGCCTCGGCAACTCCGAGCCGGACCACTGGCACTGGCATATGTACGACACCGTCAAGGGGTCTGACTGGCTGGGCGACCAGGACGCGATCGAATTCATGTGCCGCGAGGCGCCGAAGGTCGTCGTCGAACTCGAACACTTCGGCATGCCGTTCGACCGCAACGCCGACGGCACCATCTACCAGCGCCCGTTCGGCGGCCACATGTCGAACTTCGGCGAGAAGCCGGTGCGCCGCGCCTGTGCCGCCGCCGACCGTACCGGCCACGCGATGCTGCACGCGCTGTACCAGCGCAACGTGCGCGCCAACACGCACTTCTTCGTCGAGTGGATGGCGCTCGACCTGATCCGCGACGCCGAAGGCCGCGTGCAGGGCGTCGTCGCGATGGAAATGGAAACCTCCGACATCGTCGTGTTCCAGGCCAAGGCCACGCTGTTTGCCACCGGCGGCGCCGGCCGCATCTACGCTTCGTCGACCAACGCCTTTATCAACACCGGCGACGGCCTGGGCATGGCGGCGCGCGCCGGCATTCCGCTCGAAGACATGGAATTCTGGCAGTTCCACCCGACCGGCGTGGCCGGCGCGGGCGTGCTGATCACCGAGGGCGTGCGCGGCGAAGGCGGCATCCTGCGCAACGCGCAGGGCGAGCGCTTCATGGAGCGCTACGCGCCGAACGCCAAGGACCTCGCGTCGCGCGACGTGGTGTCGCGCGCGATGGTGACCGAGATCAACGAAGGTCGCGGCTGCGGCCCGAACAAGGACCATGTGCTGCTCGACATCACCCACCTCGACCCCGAGGTGATCAAGTCCAAGCTGCCGGGCATCCGCGAGATCTCGATCAAGTTCGCCGGCGTCGACCCGATTCAGGCGCCGATCCCGGTCGTGCCGACCTGCCACTACCAGATGGGCGGCATTCCGACCAACTACAAGGGCGAGGTCGTGGTGCCGAAGGACGGCGACCACAAGGCGGTCGTGCCGGGCTTCTACGCCGCCGGCGAGGTCGCGTGCGCGTCGGTGCACGGCGCCAACCGCCTCGGTACCAACTCGCTGCTCGACCTCTTGGTCTTCGGCAAGAGCTCGGCCAACTCGATGATCGAGTTCATCAAGAGCGAGCCGGCCGAGCTGCCGGAACTGGCGATGGCCGACGTCGAGCGCTCGATCGCCCGCGTCAAGCGCCTCGACGAGCAGAAGAACGGCACCAACGTGCACGAGGCGCGCAGCGCCATGCAGCGCGTGATGCAGAACCACTGCGGCGTGTTCCGTTTCAAGGACATGTTGGCCGAGGGCGTCGACAAGATCCTCGAGGTCGAGAAGATGGTCAAGCGCTGCGAGATCGCCGACAAGTCGAAGGTGTTCAACACCGCGCGCGTCGAGGCGCTCGAGCTCGAGAACCTGATCGAAGTCGCCAAGGCGACCATGATCTCGGCCAACGCGCGCACCGAGTCGCGCGGCGCCCACGTGCGCGACGACGCGCCGGACACCCCGGAAACCCCGAACGGCCGCGACGACAAGAACTGGCTGAAGCACACCCTCTGGCACCGTGACGGCAACCGCCTCGAATACAAGCCGGTCAACCTGACCCCGCTGACCGTCGAGACGATCGCCCTCAAGACCCGCTCCTACTAAGGGGAACGACGATGACGACCCAAACGATCCAGTTCCGCGTCTACCGCTACGACCCGGACAAGGACGCCAAACCCTATATGCAGGACATCAGCGTCGAGGTCGACTCGACCGATCGCAAACTGCTCGACGCGCTGGTGAAGCTGAAGGTGAAGGACGAGACCGTGTCGTTCCGCCGTTCCTGCCGCGAAGGCGTGTGCGGTTCCGACGCGATGAACATCAACGGCAAGAACGGTCTGGCCTGCCTGACCGACCTGAAAGACCTGAAGCAGCCGATCGAGCTGCGTCCGATCCCGGGCCTGCCGGTGATCCGCGACCTGATCGTCGACATGACGCAGTTTTTCAAGCAGTACCACTCGATCAAGCCCTACGTGGTCAACGACACGCCGCCGCCCGAGAAGGAGCGCCTGCAGTCGCCGGAAGACCGCAAGGAGCTCGATGGTCTGTATGAGTGTATCCTTTGCGCGTGCTGTTCGACTTCCTGCCCCTCGTTCTGGTGGAACCCCGACAAGTTTGTCGGTCCGGCCGGCCTGCTGGCCGCGTACCGCTTCATCGCGGATACCCGCGACACCGCCACCAACGAGCGTCTGGACAACCTGGAAGACCCGTACCGTCTGTTCCGCTGCCACACCATCATGAACTGTGTGGACGTCTGCCCGAAGCACCTGAACCCGACTCGTGCGATCGGCAAGATCAAGGACCTGATGGTCAAGCGTGCGGTATGAACGAGTTCGATCCCGTTGAACTCAAGCGGATTCGCTGGCGCTCGCGTAGGGGCCTGCTCGAGCTGGATCTGGTGCTGACGAAATTCCTCGCGCAGCACTTCGATTCGCTCACGCCAGCGGAACTTGACGCCTACCGGCGCCTGCTCGACCTGCCCGACACCGACTTCCTCGACGTCGTCAACGGCAAGGCCGAGATCGACGACCCGGAGCTGGCGGGCATCGTCGAGATCCTGCGCGGTCTGTAGGCGGCAGGGTGCGGACACGCACACACCATTACAAAGACCACAAAAACTTGATTGGGAGTATTGCTGTGGAAACCAACCGCAACGTGACGCTCAACTACAAAGAAGGCGAAGAGGCGCTCGAACTGCCGGTGCTCAAGGGCACCCTCGGTCCGGACGTGGTCGACATTCGCTCGTTCGGCAAGACCGGCATGTTCACCTTCGACCCGGGCTTTCTGGCCACCGCCTCGTGCGAGTCGAAGATCACCTTCATCGACGGCGACCTCGGTCAGCTGTACTACCGCGGCTACCCGATCGAACAGTTGGCCGAGGAGTCCGACTTCCTCGAGACCTGCTACCTGCTGTTGAACGGCGAACTGCCGACGGCCGAGCAGAAGGCCGACTTCGACCGCAAGGTGCTGCGTCACAACATGCTGCACGACCAGATCCTGACGGTGTTCAAGGGCTTCCGCCGCGACGCGCACCCGATGGCGGTGATGGTCGGCGTGGTCGGTGCGCTGTCCGCCTTCTACCACGACTCGCTCGACATCAGCGACGCGCACCACCGCGAGGTGTCGGCGCACCGCCTGATCGCCAAGATCCCGAACATCGCCGCCCAGGCCTACCGCTACAACAAGGGCCTGCCGTTCAGCTATCCGAAGAACGGTCTGTCGTACGCCGAGAACTTCCTGCACATGATGTTCTCGACCCCGTGCGAAGAGTACAAGGTCAACCCGGTGCTGGCGCGCGCGCTCGACCGCATCTTCATCCTGCACGCCGACCACGAGCAGAACGCGTCGACCTCGACCGTCCGTCTGGCCGGCTCGTCGGGCGCCAACCCGTTCGCGTGCATCGCCGCCGGCATCGCCTGCCTGTGGGGCCCGTCGCACGGCGGCGCCAACGAGGCGGTGCTGAAGATGCTGGACGAGATCGGCAGCGTCGAGAACGTCGCCGAGTTCATGCAGGGCGTGAAGGACAAGCGCTACAAGCTGATGGGCTTCGGCCACCGCGTGTACAAGAACATGGACCCGCGCGCCGCGATCATGAAGCAGACCTGCGACGAGGTGCTGAACGAGCTGGGCCTGCACAACGATCCGAAGTTCAAGCTCGCGATGGAGCTGGAAAAGATCGCGCTGTCCGACCCGTACTTCATCGAGCGCAAGCTGTACCCGAACGTCGACTTCTACTCGGGCATCGTGCTGTCGGCGATCGGCATCCCGGTGTCGATGTTCACGCCGATCTTCGCGCTCGCGCGCACCGTCGGCTGGATCAGCCACTGGGCCGAGATGATCGCCGACCCGGCGATGAAGATCGGCCGCCCGCGCCAGCTGTACACCGGTTCGCCGCGCCGCGACTACGTCGCCACCGACAAGCGCTAAGTCGCACCCGCGTCCGGCTTGGCCGAGCAAGGCTCGGCCAAGCCGGACTGAAACGCCCGATAAGGGCGTTATGACGATGGGGCCACAAGCCCCATGCTCATAGCGCTTTTTGCCACGCACCCAGAGACAAAGGGGCCGAACAATGATGCAAGCCATGGTCAGTCATTCCTACCTGTTCGGTGGGAATGCGCCGTTCATCGAGGAACTGTACGAACAGTACCTCGCCGACCCGAACGCGGTACCGGCCGAATGGAGAACCTATTTCGACAAGCTCGCGCAGGCGCCGGGCGCCGCCGAGCGCGACGTGCCGCACCAGCCGATCCAGGAGTCGTTCATCCAGCTGGCCAAGAAGGGCGTGCCCGGCCAGCGCGCCAGCGCGGCGACCGAATGGGAGGCGATGCAAAAGCAGGTCGCGGTGCTCAAGCTGATCTCGGCCTACCGCGTGCTCGGCTCGCGCCACGCGAACCTCGACCCGCTCAAGCGCATGGACCAGGAAACGTTGGCCGAGCTCGACCCGGCCACCCACGGCCTGACCGACGCCGACATGGCGGTGCAGTTCAACGTCGGCTCGCTGGTCGGCCCGCAGAAGCTGCCGCTGTCCGAGATCATCGCGCGCCTGAAGCAGACCTACTGCGGCAACCTCGGCCTCGAATACATGCATATCCTCGACTCCGAGGAAAAGCGCTGGATCCAGAAGCGCTTCGAGGGCGACCTGTCGACGCCGCGCTACGACGCCGACACCAAGAAGCGCATCCTCAAGCAGATCACCGCCGCCGAGACGCTCGAGCGCTACCTGCACACCAAGTACGTTGGCCAGAAGCGCTTCTCGCTCGAGGGCGGCGAGGCGGCGATCGCCGCGCTGGATACGCTGATCCAGAATTCGTCCGGCCAGGGCGTGCAGGAGATCATCATCGGCATGGCCCACCGCGGCCGCCTGAACGTGCTGGTGAACACGCTGGGCAAGCTGCCGCGCGACCTGTTCGCCGAGTTCGAAGGCAAGCCGATGGTCGAGCTGCCGTCCGGCGACGTGAAGTACCACATGGGCTTCTCGTCCGACATCCCGACCGCCAACGGTCCGGTGCACATCTCGCTGGCGTTCAACCCGTCCCACCTCGAAATCGTCAACCCGGTGGTCGAGGGTTCGGTGCGCGCGCGCCAGGAGCGCCGCAACGACACCGAACGCAAGCAGGTGCTGCCGGTGCTGATCCACGGCGACGCCGCCTTCGGCGGCCTCGGCGTCAACCAGGGCACCTTCAACCTGTCGCAGACCCGCGGCTACGGCACGGGCGGCACGATCCACATCGTGATCAACAACCAGGTCGGCTTCACCACCAGCGACACGCGCGACATGCGCTCGACCATCTACTGCACCGACATCGCCAAGATGATCGAGGCGCCGATCCTGCACGTGAACGGCGACGATCCGGAGGCGGTGTGCTACGCGATGCAGGCGGCGCTCGACTACCGCATGACGTTCAAGAAAGACGTGGTGATCGACCTCGTCTGTTACCGCAAGCTGGGTCACAACGAGGGCGACGACCCCTTCCTGACCCAGCCGATGATGTACAAGAAGATCGCCAAGCACCCGGGCACCCGCGCGCTGTACGCCGAGCGTCTGGTCGCCGAGGGCGTGCTCAAGGCCGAGGAGGCCGAGGGGCTGATCCGCGCCTACCGCGACGCGCTCGACAAGGGCGAGCACGTCGAGCAGACCGTGCTGACCAACTATCGCCGCGAACACGCGGTCGACTGGACGCCTTACCTGGGCACCCACTGGGCGCACCCGGTCGACACCGCGCTGCCGCAAGCCGACATCCAGCGCCTGACCGAGAAGTTCACCACCATCCCGGCCGACTTCAAGCCGCACCCGACCGTGCAGAAGGTGCTGGCCGCGCGCCGCGCGATGGCTGCCGGCGAGCAGAGCGTCGACTGGGGCATGGCCGAGACGCTGGCTTACGCGTCGCTGGTCACCAACGGCTTCGGCGTGCGCCTGTCGGGCGAGGACTCCGGCCGCGGCACCTTCAGCCACCGTCACGCCGTCGTGCACGACCAGAACCGCGAGCGCTGGGACCAGGGCGCCTACGTGCCGCTGCGCAATATGTCCGACAACCAGGGCGACTTCCTGGTGATCGACTCGATCCTCAACGAGGAAGCGGTGCTGGCCTACGAGTACGGCTATTCGTGCGCGGCGCCCGACAAGCTGGTGATCTGGGAAGCGCAGTTCGGCGACTTCGCCAACGGCGCCCAGGTCGCGATCGACCAGTTCATCTCGTCGGGCGAGACCAAATGGGGCCGCCTGTCGGGCCTGACCGTGTTCCTGCCGCACGGCTACGACGGCCAGGGTCCGGAGCACTCGTCCGCCCGCCTCGAGCGCTGGCTGCAACTGTGCGCCGAGCACAATATGCAGATCGTGATGCCGTCCGAGGCCGCGCAGATGTTCCACGTGCTGCGCCGCCAAGTGCTGCGCCCCTACCGCAAGCCGCTGGTCGTGTTCATGTCCAAGCGCCTGCTGCGCTACAAGGACTCGATGAGCCCGATCGACGCCTTCACCAGCGGCGGCTTCCGTCCGGTGATCGGCGACGCGTCGATCACCGATCCGAAGAAGGTCAAGCGCGTGCTGCTGTGCGCCGGCCAGGTCTACTACGACCTCGTCAACGGTCGCAAGGAGCGCGGCGTCGAGGAGGAGATCGCGATCGTCCGCATCGAGCAGCTCTACCCGTTCCCGACCGAGCAGCTGGCCGCCGAGCTGGCCCGCTACGCCCACGTCAAGGAAGTGATGTGGGTGCAGGAAGAGCCGAAGAACCAGGGCGCCTGGTACCAGATCCGCCACCGTCTCGAGGGCCTGTTGGGCGCCAAGCAGACGCTGCTGTTCTCCGGTCGCCCGTCGTCGGCCTCGCCGGCCGTCGGCTACATGAGCAAGCACGTTGCTCAACTGAAGGCTTTTGTCGAAGAAGCCATGAACCTCGCCAAGTAAGTGCCCGTATCCGCAAACGGAGAAAAAAATGCTGATCGAAGTCAAAGTCCCGCAACTCCCGGAGTCGGTGTCTGAAGCCACGCTGATGACCTGGCACAAGAAGGAAGGCGAGTTCGTCAATCGCGACGAGAACCTGATCGACCTGGAAACCGACAAGGTCGTGCTCGAGCTGCCTGCGCCGCAGGCCGGCGTGATCGTCAAGATCGTCGAGGCCGACGGCGCCACCGTCGTCAGCAACCAGCTGATCGCCCACATCGACACCGAGGCCAAGCCGGGTGCCGCCGCCGACAACGGTGTCGCCGCCGCCGCGGCCGAAGCCGGCGTGCCGGCCTCGGCGATCGGCTTTGGCACCGCCGTGACGGCGCGCGCCGAGGGCGACGCCGTCGCGATGCCGGCCGCCGCCAAGCTGGCCGCCGAAACCGGCGTCAACCTCGCCGACGTCGCCGGCTCCGGCCGCGGCGGTCGCGTGCTCAAGGAAGACGTGCAGGCCGCCGCCGCCGCACCGGCCGCGCCGGTGCAGTCCGGCCCGGTGCTCGCGCCGGCCGCCGCCAAGGGCGGCGCCGCGCTCGCCTCGACCCCGGCCGCCGTCGACGTCGCCGGCATGCTGGCCGGCCGTCCGGAGCAGCGCGTGCCGATGTCGCGCCTGCGCCAGCGCGTCGCCGAGCGTCTGGTGATGTCGCAGCAGACCAACGCCATCCTCACCACCTTCAACGAAGTGAACATGAAGCCGGTGATGGACCTGCGCGCGAAGTACAAGGACAAGTTCGAGAAGGAGCACGGCGTCAAGCTCGGCTTCATGTCGTTCTTCGTCAAGGCCGCGGTCGCCGCGCTGAAGAAGTACCCGATCCTGAACGCGTCGGTCGACGGCAACGACATCATCTACCACGGCTACTTCGACATCGGCGTGGCCGTCGGCAGCCCGCGCGGTCTGGTGGTGCCGGTGATCCGCAACGCCGACCAGCTGTCGATCGCCGAGATCGAGAAGCAGATCGCCGACTTCGGCAAGCGTGCGCAGGAAGGCAAGCTGACCGTCGAGGAGCTGACCGGCGGCACCTACACCATCTCGAACGGCGGCACCTTCGGCTCGATGATGTCGACCCCGATCATCAACCCGCCGCAGTCGGCCATCCTCGGCATGCACGCCACCAAGGAGCGCGCCGTGGTCGAGAACGGCCAGGTGGTGGTGCGCCCGATGATGTACCTGGCGCAGTCCTACGACCACCGCATCATCGACGGCCGCGAGGCGGTGCTGTCGCTGGTCGCGATCAAGGACGCGATCGAAGATCCGGCGCGCCTGATCCTCGACCTGTAATGCGCTTGCGGGCCCGTCATCCGGGCCCGCTCGATTTGTCGCCCAGGCTTGGCCGAGCCCAAGGTCCGGCCAAGCCTGCAGCCCCCGAAAGCTTGTGCCCGCCGGCGATCCCGGCGGTGCTGTAAAGGAAGTGTCATGAGCCAACAGTTCGACGTCGTCGTGATCGGCGGCGGTCCCGGCGGCTACGTCGCGGCCATCCGCGCGGCCCAGCTCGGTTTTTCCACCGCCTGCGTTGACGCCTTCAAGAATCCGGAAGGCAAGCCGTCCTTGGGCGGCACCTGCCTGAACGTCGGTTGCATCCCGTCCAAGGCGCTGTTGCAGTCGTCGGAAAACTTCCACGCCGTCCAGCACGACTTCGCCAAGCACGGCATCAGCGTCGAGAACGCCAAGATCGACGTCGCCGCGATGCTCAAGCGCAAGGAAGACATCATCACCAAGAACGCCGGCGGCATCGCCTTCCTGTTCAAGAAGAACAAGGTCGCCAACGTCCACGGTCTCGCGTCGCTGAAGGGCCGCGAAGGCGAGAAGTGGGTGATCGAGGTGTCGGACAACGGCGCCGTGGTCGACACGCTCGAAGCGACCCACGTGATCATCGCCACTGGTTCCAGCCCGCGCCAGCTGCCGGGTCTGCCGGTCGACAACGTGACGGTGCTGGACAACGCCGGCGCGCTGGCGCTGACCGAGGTGCCCAAGCGTCTCGGCGTGATCGGCGCCGGCGTGATCGGCCTCGAAATGGGTTCGGTCTGGAAGCGTCTCGGCGCCGAGGTCACCATCCTCGAGGCGATGCCGACCTTCCTCGCCGCCGCCGACCAGCAGATCGCCAAGGAAGCGTTCAAGACGCTGACCCGCGACACCGGCCTGGACATCCAGCTCGGCGTCAAGATCGGCGCGATCGAGAACAAGGGCGCGAGCGTGTCGGTCGCCTACGAGCTGAACGGCGAAGCCAAGACCGTCGAATTCGACAAGCTGATCGTGTCGATCGGCCGCGTGCCGAACACCGCCGGCCTGAACGGCGAAGCGGTCGGCCTGCAGATGGACGAACGCGGTTTCGTCGTCGTCGACGAGCACTGCCACACCAACCTGCCGAACATGTGGGCGATCGGCGACGTGGTGCGCGGCCCGATGCTGGCGCACAAGGCGTCCGAAGAGGGCGTCGCGGTCGCCGAGCGCATCGCCGGCCAGAAGCCGCACGTCGACTTCGGCGTGATCCCGTGGGTGATCTACACCTCGCCGGAAATCGCCTGGGTCGGCAAGACCGAGGAGCAGCTCAAGGCCGAAGGCGTCGAGTACAAGAAAGGCACCTCCGGTTTCGCCGCCAACGGCCGCGCGCTGGGCCTGGGCCAGGCGCAGGGCACCGTCAAGATCCTGGCGTGCGCCAAGACCGACCGCATTCTCGGCCTGCACATGATCGGCCCGATGGTGTCGGAGCTGGTGACCGAAGGCGTGGTGTCGATGGAATTCAAAGCCGCCAGCGAAGACCTGGCGCGCATCGTGCACGCCCACCCGAGCCTCGCCGAGGTGATCCACGAAGCTGCGCTGGCCGCCGACAAGCGCGCGCTGCACGGCTAAGCCAATAAAATCGGGCGGGCGTCGGACCCGCCCCTCATCCCTTCACACCCAAGTGAGGAAATACACATGAACCTGCACGAATACCAAGCAAAAGCGCTTCTGGCCAAGTACGGCCTGCCGGTGCAACAGGGCATCCTGGCCGCGAGCCCGGAAGAAGCCGCTGCTGCCTATGATTCGCTCGGCGGCAAATTCGCCGTCGTAAAAGCTCAGGTCCACGCCGGTGGCCGTGGCAAGGCCGGTGGCGTGAAAGTGGTGAAAAGCCGCGAAGAAGCCGCCGAGCTGGCGAAAAGCCTGATTGGCACCAACCTGGTGACCTACCAGACCGACGCCAACGGCCAGCCGGTCAACTCGGTGCTGGTCTGCGAAGACATGTACCCGGTCGAGCGCGAACTGTACCTGGGCGCCGTCGTCGACCGCTCCAGCCGTCGCGTCACCTTCATGGCCTCGACCGAAGGCGGCGTCGAGATCGAGAAGGTCGCCGAGGAAACCCCGGAAAAGATCCTGAAGGTCACCGTCGACCCGCTGGTCGGCATGCAGCCGTGCCAGGCGCGCGAAGTCGCCTTCGCGCTGGGCCTGAAGGGCGACCAGATCAAGCAGTTCACCCAGCTGATGCTGGGCGCCTATGACGCCTTCATCGAGAACGACTTCGCGCTGTTCGAGATCAACCCGCTGGCCGTGCGCGGCGACGGTTCGCTCGCCTGCGTCGACGCCAAGATCGGCATCGACTCCAACGCGCTGTACCGCCTGCCGCAAATCGCCGCGCTGCGCGACAAGTCGCAGGAAAACGAGCGCGAGCTGAAGGCGTCGGAATTCGACCTCAACTACGTGGCGCTCGAAGGCAATATCGGCTGCATGGTGAACGGCGCGGGTCTCGCGATGGCCACCATGGACATCATCAAGCTGTACGGCGGCCAGCCGGCCAACTTCCTCGACGTCGGCGGCGGCGCGACCAAGGAGCGCGTGATCGAAGCGTTCAAGCTGATCCTGGCCGACCCGAGCGTCGAAGCCGTGCTGATCAACATCTTCGGCGGCATCGTCCGCTGCGACATGATCGCCGAGGCGATCATCGCCGCCGTCAAGGAAGTGAACGTGACCGTGCCGGTGGTGGTGCGTCTGGAAGGCAACAACGCCGAACTGGGTGCCCAGCTGCTGAACGAATCCGGTCTGCAACTGACCTCCGCCGAAGGCCTGGCCGACGCCGCCCAGAAGGTGGTCGCGTCCCTGGCCCGCGCCTGATCCCGCCCCGCACTCACAGGAGCCTCGAACAATGAGCGTACTCGTTAACAAAGACACCAAGGTGCTGGTGCAGGGTTTCACCGGCAAGAACGGCACCTTCCACTCCGAACAAGCGCTGGCCTACGGCACCAAGGTGGTCGGCGGCGTGACCCCGGGCAAGGGCGGCAGCCTGCACCTGGGCAAGCCGGTGTTCAACACCATGAAGGAAGCCGTGCGCGAAACCGGCGCCGACGCGTCGGTCATCTATGTGCCGGCCCCGTTCGTGCTGGATTCCATCGTCGAAGCCGTCGACTCCGGCGTGAGCCTGATCGTCGTGATCACCGAAGGCGTGCCGACCCTCGACATGCTGAAGGCCAAGCGCTACATCGAGACCACCGGCGGCGTGCGCCTGATCGGCCCGAACTGCCCCGGCATCATCACCCCGGGCGAGTGCAAGATCGGCATCATGCCGGGTCACATCCACCTGCCGGGCAAGGTCGGCATCGTGTCGCGTTCCGGCACGCTGACCTACGAAGCCGTCGCGCAGACCACCAAGCTGGGTCTGGGTCAGTCGACCTGCATCGGCATCGGCGGCGACCCGATCCCGGGCACCAGCCACATCGACGCGCTCAAGCTGTTCCAGGACGATCCGGACACCGAGTCGATCATCATGATCGGCGAGATCGGCGGTTCGGCCGAGGAAGAAGCGGCCGAGTTCGCCAAGGACTACGTGACCAAGCCGATCGTCGGCTACATCGCCGGCGTGACCGCGCCGAAGGGCAAGCGCATGGGCCACGCCGGTGCGATCATCTCCGGCGGCAAGGGCACGGCCGAAGAAAAGTTCGCCGCTTTCGAGCGTGCCGGCATCGCCTACACCCGCAGCCCGGCCGAACTCGGCTCGACGCTGCAGGCTCTGCTCAAAGAAAAGGGCATGCTGTAAAACCGCGCCCCGGTCCCATCCGGCCAAGACGACGCCCCGCGCATGCGGGGCGTTTTTTATGCGCGCCGTTCCCGGCGTGGAAAGGCGCGCGGGCGGGGCTCGGCCAAGGTTGGCCGAGGCTAGCGGCCGTTCTTGCGCAGCCGCCGGTACAGCGTGCTGCGGCTGATGCCGAGCGCGCGCGCCGCGGCGCTGGCGTTGCCGCCGAAGCGGGCGAGCAGCTGGGCGGTCGCGTCGTCCGGCTCTTGCGCGCCCGCCTCGCGCAGCCCCATGTCCTCGCGCAGCGTCTCGGGCAGGTGCTCGGGGCCGAGCAGGGTGCCGTCGTCGACCAGCGCCAGCAGCGTGCGCAGCAGGTTGTCCAGCTCGCGCAGATTGCCCGGCCACGGGTAGCGACGGATCGCGGCGGCCAGCTCGGGCGCCAGCGCGATGCCGCGCCGCGCCGCCCCTTGCGCGTCCAGCAGGCGCTGCGCGATCGCCGCGACGTCGCCGCGCGTGCGCAAGGGCGGCAGGCGCAGCGGGTAATGGCCGAGGCGGAAGTAGAGGTCGGCGCGGAAGGCGCCTTCGTCTACCATGCGGCGCAGGTCGCGGTGCGTCGCGCACACCAGCCGCACGTCGACGCGCTGCGGCTGGCCGCCGCCCAGCGGCGTGACCACCCGTTCCTGCAACGCGCGCAACAGCCGCGCCTGCAGCGTCAGCGGCATGTCGCCGATCTCGTCGAGGAACAGCACGCCGCCGTGCGCCTCGCGCAGCCGGCCGCGGCTGCCCTGGCGGCGCGCGCCGGTGAAGGCGCCTTCCTCGTAGCCGAACAGTTCCGCCTCGACGAGGCCGTCGGGAATCGCCGCGCAGTTGACCGCGACGAAGGGCGCGTGGCGGCGCGAGCTGGCGGCGTGCAGCGCGCGCGCGAAGCGGTCCTTGCCGGTGCCGGTCTCGCCCAGCACCAGCACCGGGATGTCGGCTTCCAGCAGCTTGCGCGCGGTCTCGAGCAGCGCCGGCGGCAGGCCGGCGACGTCGGCCTCGGCCGCTTCGGGGGCGGGGGCTTTGGCCGGGGGCGACGACGTTGGCCGAGCCTGTTGCGGCGCCGGGGGCGGCGCAGTGGCGGGGCGCGCCGGCGAGAGCAGGCGGGCCGAGAGCGGGCGTCCCGCGGCGGGAGCGAGCAGGGCGACGCCGTGGCCGGCGCGCGATTGCCAGTGATCGAGCGTCTCGCCGAACAGCTCGGTAAAGCGCGCGCGGCCGACCGCGCCCCAGCCCCGCGCCAGCAGCGACAGCGCGGCGCGGTCGGCGCCGATCAGCGTCTCGTCGTCGCCGAAGGCCAGCCGCGCGGCGCGCGGCGTCGCCAGCTGCGCCGGGTCAGGATGCAGCAGCAGCACGCGCGCGCCCTGCGCGTGCGCGTCGAACAGCCGCCGCTCGATCAGCCGCGCGGTGGCGTCGACCGCCGCCGTCTCGTCCGGGCCGAGCTTGCGCGGCGCGCCGGACACGTCGAGCACGCCGACCGGCCGGCCGGTCGGGTCGAGCAGCGGGCTGGCGGTGCACGACAGCAGCCGGTTGCATTCCAGGTAGTGTTCGCCGCCGCGCACCCGTACCGTCTCGGCCAACGTCAGCGCGGTGCCGATGGCGTTGGTGCCGCGCACGCCCTCGCCCCAGTCCATGCCGGGCGTCAGCGCGACGCGCTCGGCCTTGTCGAGGAAGCCGGCGTTGCCCATCTCGTCGAGGATCAGGCCGTCGCGGTCGGCCAGCACCACCACGTGGCCGCCGTCGACCACCTGCTCGAACAGCGTTTCGACGTAGGGGCGCGCCACGGCCAGCCAGTCGGCGTTGGCGTCGCGCCGTTCGGCGAGCGCCGCGTCGCTGAGCCGCTCGTGCCGCCGGCCCGAGACGGGCAGGCCGAGGCCGAGGCAGCGTTGCCAGGAATGCAGGATGGAGGAGGGCAGCGCGTCTTGCGGCAGGGCCTCGCCGTCGAAGAAGCGGCGGCGGGCCTCGGACAGCGGCAGGGCGAAGGGACGGTTCATGCGCGTGTTCCGGCTGTGCCGACTGTCGCGCGACAGCTGTGTCACGGCGCGACAGTGCGGACGGGGTCGATGCGTCGATTATGGCCGCGCCGGAGCGTCCGGCAAACGGCGCCTGGCGGGCGAAGTCTGCTGCGATGCAAAAATCGTCGGTAGGCGAACAAGCGATTTCGTGTGCGCTCACGCTGCTGCGCCGCAAGATGGGCCGTGCGCTGGCACGATCCGTGCACTGTGGTAAACAGGTTCCGGCGCGGCGTCGCCGGGCGATCAACCCCACTTGCGCACCAGGAGACACGCCATGACTCAGCTCGTACCCGGCCAGATCGGCTATCCGCTGCAACTGAAGTCCCGTTACGCCAACTATATCGGCGGACGGTGGGTGCCCCCGGTCAACGGCCGCTATTTCGAGAACGTCACCCCGATCACCGGCAAGACCCTGTGCGAGATCCCGCGCTCCGACGACCAGGACGTCGAACTGGCGCTGGACGCCGCGCACGCCGCCAAGGCGCGCTGGGGCCACACGCCGGTCACCGAGCGCGCGCTGATCCTCAACCGCATCGCCGACCGCATGCAGGAAAACCTCGAACTCCTGGCGACGATCGAGACCTGGGACAACGGCAAGCCGATCCGCGAGACGCGCGCCGCCGACATCCCGCTGGCGATCGACCATTTCCGCTACTTCGCGTCCTGCATCCGCGCGCAGGAGGGCAGCCTCGGCGAGATCGATTCGAGCACCGTTTCCTACCACTTCCACGAACCCTTGGGCGTGGTCGGCCAGATCATCCCGTGGAACTTCCCGATCCTGATGGCGGCGTGGAAGCTCGCGCCGGCGCTGGCGGCCGGCAACTGCGTGGTGCTCAAGCCGGCCGAGCAGACGCCGCTGTCCATCCTGCTGTTGGCCGAGCTGGTCGGCGACCTGCTGCCGCCGGGCGTGCTCAACATCGTCAACGGCTTCGGCACCGAGGCCGGCAAGGCGCTGGCGACGTCCAAGCGCATCGCCAAGATCGCCTTCACCGGTTCGACCCCGGTGGGCCGCCAGATCATGGGCTACGCCAGCCAGAACCTGATCCCGGTCACGCTGGAGCTGGGCGGCAAGTCGCCGAACATCTTCTTCGCCGACGTCGCCGAGCGCGACGACGCCTTCCTCGACAAGGCGGTCGAGGGCTTCGTGATGTTCGCGCTCAACCAGGGCGAGGTGTGCACCTGCCCGAGCCGCGCGCTGATCCAGGAGTCGATGTACGAACGCTTCATGGAAAAGGCGCTCGAGCGCGTCGCCGCGATCCGCCAGGGCAACCCGCTCGACCCGGACACCATGATCGGCGCGCAGGCCTCGCTCGAGCAGATGGACAAGATCCAGTCCTACCTCGCGATCGGTCGGGAAGAGGGCGCCGAAGTGCTGGCCGGCGGCCAGCGCGCGATGCTGGGCGGCGGGCTGGAGGACGGCTTCTACATCCAGCCGACCGTGTTCAAGGGTCACAACAAGATGCGCATCTTCCAGGAGGAGATCTTCGGCCCGGTGGTGTCGGTGACCACCTTCAAGGACGCGCAGGAGGCGCTGGCGATCGCCAACGACACGCTGTTCGGCCTCGGCGCCGGCGTGTGGACGCGCAACATCAACACCGCCTTCACCATGGGCCGCCACATCGAGGCCGGCCGGGTGTGGACCAACTGCTACCACGCCTACCCGGCGCACGCGGCTTTCGGCGGCTACAAGCAGTCCGGCATCGGCCGCGAGACGCACAAGATGATGCTGGAGCACTACCAGCAGACCAAGAACCTGTTGGTCAGCTACTCGGAGGACGCGCTCGGCTTCTTCTGATCCCGCACCCGTCGGCCGGGCATTCCTCCCGCCCGGTCGCGCTGTCCGCCATCGCTCGTCGATGGTGATTCCGGCTTTGGACCTCCCGCGGGAGGTCCTTTTTTTCTGCGCGCGAGCCGCGCCGCGGGTATCCGGCCCGGCGTTGGCGGCGCAGCGGAGGCGAGGCCGGAGAGAGGCTCAGCCCAGGTGCGGCGCGAGCGCCCGCCAGGCGGCGAGCTTGGCTGCGAAGGCCATCGTGTGAGCGGGGCTGGTCGACGGCAGCGCGTAGACGGCGAGGCCCTCCGGCAGCAAGGGTTGGCCGAGCCGAGCCGCGGTCGCGCCGTTGAAGGAGACCGCCTCGAGGCGCGGCAGCGTGGCGATCAGCTCGGCCAAGGGGTTGGCCGAGGCGTCCTTGATGTGCGCGTCCAGGCTGCCGCGGCGGCGCGCGCGGCCGACCACGTCCCACAGCGCGACGCGGTGCGAAACGAGCGCGGCCAGACGCTCCGGGTAGGCGCGCGCGACGAGGTCCTCGCCGGTCAGCGCCGCCATGATGGGCCAGAAGGCGTTGCGCGGGTGGGCGTAGTACTGCGCGGCGGCGAGCGACGCCTCGCCGGGCAGGCTGCCGAGGATCAGCAGCCGCGCGTCGGGGCGGGCCACCGGCGGCAGCCCTTCGCGGACGGGATGGGAGTCGGGCGGGGTCATGGTGGGACGATGATAACGCGGCGGCGGACGAGCCCGCCGGCGGCGTCTACTGCAGGCCGTATTTCTTGACCTTGTCGAACAGCGTCGTCTTGGCGATCTTCAGCGCCTCGCTGGTGCGCGTCAGGTTGCCGTCGTGACGGCGCAGCGCCTCGGCGATCAGCGCGCGCTCGAACTGCTCGACCGCCTGCGCCAGCGGCAGCGCCACCGGCTCGGCCAAGGTTTCGCCGGGGCGGCAGCCGAGGCCGAGCACGTGGCGCTCGGCGAGGTTGCGCAGCTCCCTGACGTTGCCCGGCCACGGGTAGGCGAGCAGCGCGGCGACGTCGGCCGGTGCGATGGGCGGCGCGTCGCGCTCGAAGCGCAGCGCCGCCTGCGCGACGAAGTGCTCGAACAGGATCGGCACGTCCTCGCGCCGCTCCCGAAGCGGCGGCAGCTCGAGCGACACGACGTTGAGCCGGTAGTAGAGGTCGGAGCGGAAGCGGCCCGCCTCGCCCATGGCCTTCAGGTCGGCCTTGGTCGCGGCGACGACGCGGGTGTCGACCGGGATCGACGCGTTCGAGCCGAGCCGCTCGAGCGTGCGCTCCTGCAGCACGCGCAAGAGCTTGATCTGCATGCCGACCGGCATCGACTCGATCTCGTCGAGGAACAGCGTGCCGCCGGCGGCGTGCTCGATCTTGCCGACGCGGCGTTTGCTCGCGCCGGTGAAGGCGCCGGCCTCGTGGCCGAAGATCTCGCTCTCGAACAGGTTTTCGGGCAGGCCGCCGCAGTTGATGGCGACGAAGTGCTGCCGGCGGCGCGCGCTCGCCTCGTGCAGGCAGCGCGCGACCAGCTCCTTGCCGGTGCCGGTCTCGCCGTGGATCAGCACGTTGGCCGAGGTGTCGGCGACGTCGGCGATCAGCCGTCGCAGCCGCTCGATGGCCGGCGAGACGCCGATCAGGCGCGCCTCCAGCGTATCGCGCGCGGCCAGCCGGCCGCGCAAGGCCTCGACCTCGAGCGCCAGCCTGCGCTGCTCGAGCGCGCGGCGCGCGACCTCGACCAGCCGTTCGGGCGAGAACGGTTTTTCCAGGAAGTCGTAGGCGCCGTCCTTCATCGCCTGCACCGCGAGCGCGACATCGCCGTGGCCGGTGATCAGCACCACCGGCAGCGCGGCGTCGCGGTTCTTCAGTTCGCGCATCAGCGCCATGCCGTCGACGCCGGGCAGGCGGATGTCGGACACCACGATGCCGGCGAAGCCGGCGCCGACTTCCCTGAGCGCCGCCTCGGCGCTGTCGAGGCCGCGCGTCGGAATCCCTTCGAGCGCGAGCGCCTGTTCGCAACCGAGGCGCACCGCGGGGTCGTCCTCGACGATCAGGGCGGTCAGCTTATCGAGCATGGGTGAGAGTCTCCTTGGCGGCCGGCAGCGTCAGCGTGAAGCAGGCGCCGCCGTCCGGGTGGTTGTCGGCGGCAAGCGTGCCGCCGAAGTCGCCGACGATGCCGGCCGACAGCGTCAGCCCCAGCCCCAGGCCCTGGCCGACCGGTTTGGTGGTGAAGAAGGGCTCGAACAGCCGCGCGCGCACGTCGTCGGGCAGGCCGGGGCCGTTGTCGCGCACCGACAGCGACACCGTGTCGCCGTCGCGCCACGCGCGGACCTCGACGCGCGGCGCGTCGAGGCCGGCGACCGCGTCGAGCGCGTTGCCGATCAGGTTGACCAGCACCTGCTCGAGCCGGTTCGCGTCGCAGGCGACGGTCAGCGACGGGTCGAGCTCGCGCACCAGCTCGGGCTTGAGGCCCTTGAGGCGCGGCTCGAGCAGGAACAGCGTGGTCTCGAGCGCGCCCCCGAGCACGGCGACGCTGTGTCCGCCGCCGTTCTTGCGCGCGAACGACTTGAGCGCGCCGGTGATGCGGCCCATGCGCTCGACCAGCTGGTTGATGGTGGTGAGGTTGGCCGAGGCGGTCGCCAGGTCGCCGCGCGCGAGGAATTTCTGCGTATTGCCCGACAGCGTGCGCAAGGCCGCCAGCGGCTGGTTCAGTTCGTGCGCGATGCCGGTCGACATCTGGCCGATCACCGCGAGCTTGCCGGCCTGCAACAGGTCGTCCTGCGTCTTCCTCAGGTTGGCCTCGGCGCGGATGCGCTCGGCGACCTCGGCCTGCAATTGCCGGTTGGCGGCCGACAGGTCGGCGGTGCGCTCGATCACCTTGCGTTCGAGTTCGTCGTTGGCGGCCTCGAGCGCGGCGCGCGCGGCCAGCCGCTCGGCGATGCGGCGGCGGCGGCTGTTGAGCGCGACCGCGACGCTGAGCGCGAGCGCCGCCAGCGTGCCGGCGAGCAGCGCGCCGCCCTGCGCGGCGCGCGCCACCTCGGCGGTCGGCGACAGCAGCGTCAGCCGCCACGGCGTGCCCGGCTGGGCCAGCGTCTGCGCCAGCAGCGGCGGGCTGCCTTCCAGCCGGACCAGCGCTTCGCCGCCGGTCAGCACTTCGAGCGTCGTCATCTCGATCTGCCGCAGCGGTGCGAGGTTGTACTGGCGCGTCCGCGCGAAGCGCGCGCGCTCGGCCGCGGAGAGCGGCTTGAGCGCCGACAGCCGCCAGGTCGGGTTCGACGCGAGGATGACCACGTCGTTCTCGTCGGCGAGCAGGACGCGCGAGTTGGCATCCTGCCAGTTGACCTCGAGCGCCTCGAGTCCGACCTTGACCACGGCGACGCCGATCGGGTTGCGGCGGTTGCCGATCGGCGCCGACAGGTAGTAGCCGGCCTCGCCGCGCGTGGTGCCCACGCCGTAGAAGTGGCCGCTGTTGCCGGCGATCGCCTGGCGGAAGTAGGGACGGTAGCCGAGCTGCTCGCCCAGATAGCTGTCGGTGCGCTGCCAGTTGCTGGTCGAGAGCACGCGGCCCTGTCGGTCGAGCACGTAGATCGCGCGGGTGCCGGCGCGCTCGTTCAGCGCCGCGAGGTAGAGGTTGGCCGAGGCGACGCGCGCCGCGTCGTCACCCGGCGCGAACAGCGCGCCGACGCGGTCGTCCAGCCCCAAGAGGCCCGGCAGGTAGTCGTAGCGCGCCAGTTCGCTGGCCAGCGTCTGGCTGTAGAGCCGCAACTGCTGCTGGCCGCGCTCGCCCTGACGCTCGAGCGCGGCGACGCGGCTGGCGTGGTGGCCGGCCCAGGCGGCGGCACAGACCAGCGCCGCGGCGGCGAGGACGGTGACGGGGCGGCGGGACGGGGGGCGCACGGGTCGGTTCATGGCGAGGACGGGGTTCACGGTCGGCAAGCTTCCCGGCTTGTTTCTACCACAAAAGGCTCGGCCAACCCGCATGAGGTTGGCCGAGGATGGGGCGCTGCCGCCGCGGCGCGAGGGCCGGCGGCGGCGCAGGACTTACTTGGCGGCGTAGGCCGGTTCCGGCTTGGCCGCTTCCGGCAGTTCGACGTCGATCACGTCGTCGTCGTCGCGCGGCGCGCCGATCGCCCCCTCGCTCTTGGCGACCACGGTGGTGGCGATCGCGTTGCCCAGCACGTTGGTCACGGTGCGGCCCATGTCGAGCACGTGGTCGACGCCGAGGATCAAGAGGATGCCGGCCTCGGGCAGGCCGAACATCGGCAGCACGGCGGCGACCACCACCAGCGAGGCGCGCGGCACGCCGGCGATGCCCTTGGAGGTCACCAGCAGCACCAGCAGCATGGTGATCTGCTGGCTCAGCGTCAGCTCGATGCCGTAGACCTGCGCGATGAACAACGCGGCGAACGAAGTGTACATGATCGAGCCGTCGAGGTTGAACGAGTAGCCCAAGGGCAGCACGAAGCCGGAGATGCGTTCCTTGACGCCGAACTTGCCCAGTTGCTCGATCACCTTCGGATAGGCCGATTCGCTGCTGGCGGTCGCGAAGCCCAGGAGCAGCGGCGCGCGCAGCTGGCCGATCAGGCGGAACACGTCACCCTTGAGGAAGACGAAGCCGCCGGCGATCAGCGCCAGCCACAACAACGCCAGCGACAGGTACATGCTGCCCAGCAGCTTCGCGTACACCACCAGCACGCCGAGGCCCTGCTTGGTGATTACCGCGGCGATGGCGGCGAACACGCCGACCGGGGCGAACAGCATCACGTAGCCGGTCACCTTCAGCATCACGTGCGCCAGGCCGTCGATCGCGGCCAGCACCGGCTTGCCCGGGCCATCCTTGAGCGCGCCCAGCGCGAAGCCGAAGAACATCGAGAACACCACGATCTGCAGGATCTCGTTGCCCGCCATCGCCTCGGCGAAGCTCTTCGGGATCATGTGGGTGATGAAGTCCTTCAGGTTCAGCGCGCCGGTCTTCAGTTCGGTCGTCGCGCCCGCGTCCGGCAGCGGCAGGTTCAGGCCGACGCCCGGCGTCAGCACGTTGGCCATCACGAGGCCGATCAGCAGCGAGGTGATCGACGCGATGAGGAACCAGCCCATCGCCTTCATCGTGATGCGGCCGACCGAGCGGCTGTCGTCCATGCCGGCGATGCCGGCGACCAGCGTCGCGAACACCAGCGGCGCGATGATCATCTTGATCATCCGCAGGAACACGTCGGTGAAGATCGAGAAGTAGCCGGCGATCGTCTGGGCCGCCTCGGGGCCGTCGGCCAGATGGTGGGCGAGGCTGCCGACGGCGATGCCGGCGAGCATCGCGACGCCGATGGCGGTGGTGAGCTTGTTCAGTTTCATGCGTTTCTCCTGGACCCCGCCGCGCTCGGCGGGGCAAGCGTTTGTGCCGTGTAGAGGACGCGCGGCCGGGGCGCGTGCTTTTCTCGGTCGGACATCGCGCGATGCCGCCGGTCGGGCGCTCCGGGCCGTCTCGTCGTCTTCTGCTAATGCACAAGGCGTGCCAGCTTTGCAGGCGCAAAGGGCATCGAAAACGTCAATGAAAACAGGGCGATGTCGTGCGCATGGCGGCGCGGCGTTCGGTTGGCCGAACGGGCGAAAAAAAACCGTCCGGAAATCCGGACGGCGGGGCTTCAGTCGCCGGTGTGGCTGTGCTCGTCGTCCTCGGCGGGGGCGAGCATTTCGCGCGTGATGTCGATCCACGCGCGGGTCGCGTGCGACAGGTAGGTATCGCGTCGCCAGATCAGGCCGAGGTGCCAGACCAGCTCGGCGTCGTTCAGCGGCACGATGTCGAACAGCGAGCGGTCGATACGACGCGTGATCCGCTCGGGCAGCAGCGCGACGCCGAGCCGCGCGGCGACCAGCGCGACGATGAAGTCCCAGTGGCCGCTGCGCTCGGCGACCTTCATCGTCAGGCCGTCGCGCCGGTAGGCGTCGGCCACGCGGTGCGACAGCGTGAAGTCCTCGGGGTAGAGGATCAAGGGCTCGTCGGCGATGTCGGTCAGCGCGACGCTCGCGAGCCCCTTCCAGCGCGAGCCGGACGGCGCGACCAGGCACAGCCGGTCGGACACGAAGCCGAAGTGGTCGAACACCGTCTCGTCGACCGGCAGCACCGCGACGCCGATCTCGAGCTGGCCCGAGCGCACCGCGTTCTCGACCGCGGTCGCGCCGTCCTCCATCAGCTTGAGCTCGACCTTGGGGTAGCGCGCGTGGAAGGCGCTGACCACCGGCGCGAAAAAGATCGCGCCTATCATCGGCGGCACGCCGACCACCAGCTCGCCGCGCTCGAGCGCGGTCAGGTCGGCCAACTCGTTGTTCAGCCGCTGCATCGCGGCGAGCACGTCCTGGCCGCGCTCGAAGGCGACGCGGCCGGCGTCGGTCAGCCGGAAGCTCCGGCCTTCGCGGATCAGCAGCGGCATGCCCAGCTCGTCCTCGAGCTGGCGCACCATCTTGCTGATGGTCGGCTGGGTGACGAACAGCGCCTCGGCGGCGCGGGTGAAGCTCTGGCGCCTCACCACCTCGGTGAAATAGCGTAATCCGCGGATGTCCATTTTGATTCCATTTTAGAATGTTTCAAATTATTTTAATTCATTTTATTCATTCAAAGGGAAGCCATATACTCCACTCAACGAATGCAAGTGATTGAAAAGGAGATGAATATGAAATTCGCAGCCACCCTGGCGCTGAAGTCGCCGCAAGCCGTTTTTGCCAAGCCCGAGACCGCGGCCAAGAAGAAAGAAGTGTTCAACGACGGCCTGCTGATGCCGTTCTACGCCGCGATGTCGGCGCCGAAGCAGAATAAGGCCGAGTCGGCCTCGCGTAAATATTCGATGTTTGCATGGTATCCGTTCCTTTAATTCATTTTAAGAATTAAAAACGGCCACCTATACTCGACTCAGTCGATCGCGCCGCCACCTGCCAAGGAAACGATCATGACCCGCGCAGCACGCCAACACGCCCAACCGGTCCTCCGCATCGCGGGCCAGGTCGCGCTGCTGTCGGCGGTCTGGTGGGCGGCGACGCAACTGAGCCTGCACGTCGTGCCGGCGGTGCCGGGTGGCGTGCTCGGCATGGCGGTGGTGCTGATCGGCCTGATCAAGGGCTGGCTGCCGCTCGACCTGTTCAAGAGCGGCGCGCGCTGGCTGTTGGCCGAGATGCTGCTGTTCTTCATCCCGGTGGTGGTCGCGGTGGTGCAGTACCCCGAGCTGATCGTCAGCGCCGGCGCCAAGATCCTGCTGGTGATCGTGGTCTCGACCGGCATCGTGATGACGGCCACCTCGCTGACGGTGGACGGCTTCTACCGCCTCGAATTGGCGCTCAAGCGCCGCCAGCGCGCGAGGGGGGTGTGATGGGCAACGAATTCGTCGCGCTGGCCTGCTTCGCGCTGACCGTCGCGCTCTATCTGGCGAGCAAGCGGCTGAACGCCCGCCTCGGGACCTGGTGGAGCTCGCCGATGATCGTCGTGCCGCTGACGCTGATCGCCGTGCTGGTCGGCGCGCGCATCCCGTACGACACCTATTTCCACGACACGCGCTGGCTGACCTGGCTGCTCGGCCCGGCGACCGTCGCCTTCGCGGTGCCGATCTACGAGCACCGCGCGCTGATCCGCCGCCACTGGCTGTCGCTCGCCTCGGGCGTGCTGGTCGGTATGCCGGTCGCCGTCGTCAGCTCGATCTGGCTGGCGCGCGAGCTGGGCCTGCCGCAGCTGTTGCAGAACACGCTGGCGACCCGTTCGGTCAGCACGCCGTTCGCGCTGGCGGCGGCGCCGAGCTTCGGCGGGCAGCCCGAACTGGCTGCGGTGTTCGTCGTGCTGACCGGCGTGTGCGGCATGCTGATCGGCGAGGCGATGCTGGCGGTGCTGCCGGTGCGTTCCCGGCTGGCCAAGGGCGCGCTGTTCGGCGCCGCGGCGCACGGCGTCGGCACCGCCAAGGCGCGCGAGATCGGCGCCGAGGAGGGCGTGGTCGCCAGCCTGACGATGATGTTCGGCGGCCTCGCCACGGTGCTCGCCGCACCGCTGGTCGCCGGCTACGTGTAGATTTCCCAGGGCCGCCGGTCCCCAACCGGCATGTTTCTGCAGTTTTCTCCTCTGTGCATGGTGTTGCATACATGCTTTGGGGCCGGCCTCGTCGCCGGCCCATTTTTCTTTCCGCGCCCGTTCCACGGCGCGCGCCTCGCGCGTCGCGGGCACGAAAAAGCCCGGCCGGGGCCGGGCGCGACGGATGGTGTCTGGACGAGCGGGCGTCAGGTTTTCGGCGTGATGTTGATCTCGACGCGGCGGTTCTTCGCGCGGCCCTCGGCGGTGGTGTTGCTCGCCACCGGCTGGTTCGGGCCGAAGCCGACGGTGCGGATGCGCGCGGCGGCGACGCCCTGGCCCTGCAGGTAGTTGCCGACCGACGACGCGCGGCGTTCGGACAGCGCCTGGTTCAGTTGCAGCGTGCCGGTGCTGTCGGTGTGGCCGGCCACGGTGATGCTGGTGTCGGTGTACTGCGCGAGCACGCGGCCGACGTCGTCCAGCGTCTTGCGCACGTCCGGGCGCAGCTCGGCGCTGTTGAGCGCGAAGGTGATGTTGTCGGGCATCACCAGCTTGATCTGGTCGCCGTCGCGGCTGACCTGGACCTGGCTGCCGGCCAGCTTCTCGCGCAGCAGCTTTTCCTGGTGGTCCATGTAGGCGCCGACGCCGGCGCCGACCACGCCGCAGCCGAGCGCGGCGTTGCGCGCGCCCTTGCCGCCGTGGGTCAGCGCGCCGACGATGCCGCAGGTCGCGGCGGCGCCCAGGCCGTACATGGCGGTCTTGCTCATTTCCTGCTGACCGGTCTGCGGGTTGGTCGTGCAGGCGCTGGCGGCCAGCGCCGCCGCGAGCGCGGCGACGGTGGCGAACTTGAAGCGTTGGGCCATAACGGGTTCCTTCTTGTCGGTTAGGGTCGGTCTGGGGGGCGGGGCCAGGCTGGAGCGGGCCGCCCGTGCCGACATGGTAGCGGCATGATCGTCGCTGTTATCAAGATAACGATTAATCTTTGTGAATCAAAGCGCGTAGTACCGGCCCGGTCAGCCATTGCAAATGACTCGGCCGGCGCGCGGGGCGGTGGCGCGCCGCGTGCTAGAATGCCCGCCGTTTCGAGGAGTCCGTCTTGTTCAGCCTGCTTGCCCGCACCGCGCATTTCATCGTGATCGACAAGGCGCCGGGCGTCGGTTTCCACCGCGAGGACGACGCGCCGGCGCTGATCGACGCCGTGCGCGACGCCTTGGCCGAGCCGGCGCTGTGGCCGGTGCACCGGCTCGACAAGCCGACCTCCGGCCTGATGCTGTTCGCTCGCTCCGAGGCGGCCGCGCGCGCCTTGTCCGACGCGCTGGCCGGGCACCGCCTGCGCAAGTTCTATCTGGCGCTGTCCGACCGCGCGCCGGCCAAGAAGCAGGGCTGGGTCAAGGGCGACATGGTCAAGGCGCGCGGCGGCGCGTGGCGTCTGGCGCACAGCGCCGACAAGCCGGCCATCACCCGTTTTTTGTCGTTCTCGCTGGCGCCGCGCCGCCGGCTGTTCCTCCTGGCGCCGTTCACCGGCCGCACCCACCAGCTGCGCGTCGCGATGAAGAGCGTGTCGGCGCCGATTCTCGGCGACGCGCTGTACGGCGGCACCGCCGCCGATCGCGTCTACCTGCACGCCTACGCGCTGTCGTTCGACCTGTTCGGCGAGTCGTACGCCTTCGTCTGCCCGCCGAGCGTCGGCGCCGAGTTCCTGACGCCCGAATGCGCGGCAAGCTTGGCCGAGCTCGGCCAACCCTGGGCGCTACTGTAAGCGCGCCGCGCGCGTCCCTCTTGTGCCGGCGGCCGCAAAGCCCTAGCCTGTAAAAAGGGGCGCGCGTCTGCGCCCCGTTTGCCAACCCACCGGACACGCAGCATGATCGCTTCCCACCTGCGGACCGGCTCGCCCGGTCTGCCACAAAGCTGGTACACCCTCGACGTCGTTCTCGCCGACGACTTCCCGCGCGTCTGAATCACGCGGCACTCCGCCGCCCGTCTCCATCCTTATCGAACACCGATCGCCGGCCGCATCCATCGCGCGCCACGGGCGCGTCCGCGCGTGCCGGCAGGAGCACGACCATGACCCGACGCATTCCCGAGCCGTTCCGCATCAAGATGGTGGAACCGATCCGTCAGACGAGCCACGACGAGCGCCTGGCGGCGCTGGCGGCCGCCGGCTGGAACCCCTTCCTGTTGCGCGCCGACGACGTCTACATCGACCTTCTGACCGACAGCGGCACCGGCGCGATGAGCGACGCCCAATGGGGCGCGCTGTTGACCGGCGACGAGGCCTACGCCGGCAGCCGCAACTTCTACCAGCTGGTCGACGCAGTGCGCGACGTCACCGGCTATCCGCACGTGATCCCGACCCACCAGGGGCGCGGCGCCGAGCAGATCCTGTTCCCCGAGCTCGTCAAGCGGGTGAAGGGGGACGGGCAGCCGGTGTTCCTGTCCAACTACCATTTCGATACCACCAAGGCGCACGTCGAGCTCGCCGGCGCGCGCGCGATCAATCTGTTGACGCCGGCGGCGCTCGACACGACGACGCCCCACCCGTGGAAGGGCAACGTCGACCTCGAAGGCCTGGCCGGCGCGCTCGAGACGCACGGCAAGAACGTCGCGGCGCTGATCCTGACCGTCACCTGCAACAGCGCCGGCGGCCAGCCGGTATCGCTGGAGAACCTGCAGCGCGCCAGCGCGCTGGCAAAAAAGCACGGCGTGCCGGTGGTGATCGACGCCGCGCGCTTCGCCGAGAACGCCTGGTTCATCAAACAGCGCGAGCCGGCCTGGCGCGACGCCACGTTGGCCGAGATCGTGCGCGCGCAGTTCGCCTGCGGCGACATGTTCACCATGTCGGCCAAGAAGGACGGCCTCGTCAACATCGGCGGCCTGTGCGCCTTCAAGGGCGACGAGGAGCTGTTCCGCGCGGTGCAGGTGCGCTGCGTGCCGATGGAAGGCTTCGTCACCTATGGGGGCCTGGCCGGCCGCGACATGGCGGCGCTGGCGGTGGGGCTGAGGGAAGGGCTCGACGAGGATTATCTGGCCTACCGGATCGGCCAGGTCGCCTACCTCGGCCAAAGGTTGGCCGACGGCGGTGTGCCGATCCAGACGCCGACCGGCGGCCACGCGGTGTTCGTCGACGCGAAAAAGCTGCTGCCGCACATTCCGCCCGAGCAGTTCCCGGCGCACGCGCTGGCGTGCGAGCTGTATCTGGAAGGCGGGGTGAGGGCGGTCGAGATCGGCTCGTTGCTGTTGGGGCGCAATCCGCAGTCCGGCGCGCAGGAGCCATCGCCGTTCGAACTGATGCGGCTGACCATCCCGCGCCGCGTCTATACCAACGACCATATGGACTACGTCGCCGACTGCCTGATCGCGGTCAAGGAGCGCGCGGCCACGGTGCGCGGGCTGGCCTTCGACTACGAGCCGCCGGTGCTGCGCCACTTCACCGCGCGGCTGAAGCCGGCGTGAGCCTGTCCGCGCACGAAAAGAACGGGGCCGACGGCCCCGTTTTTTTCGCCCCGGCTCAGCGCGGCAGGGCGGTGACGACGACGTCGGGGTGCGGCGGCGGGTCGGCTGCGGGGGCGGCGAGCGCGCGCTCGCCGATCATGCGCAGTTCGCCGTCGACGAAGACGCGCGCGTCGAGCGCGTAACGGCCGTCGCCTTGCAGCGCTGCCCGGTCGTAGCACAGCGAGAAGCGGACCGGGAAGGCGCGCGGCGATTCGACGATCTGCTCGGCCAACACCGTCGACGGCGCGCCGGCGCGGCCGACGTCGAGCAGACGCACGCTGACATGGCTGCCGGCGGCGAGCGGCGCCGACGGGTCGGCCGGCAGCACGCGGCCTTCGAGCGTGCGCGGCGTATAAACCGGTTGGCCGAGGCCGGCGCAGGCGGAGAGGACGACGCAGCTCAGGAGCGCGAGCGCGCCGCGGCGGGGCAGGCGGGGGCGGGTCATGGACTCAGCGTTTGGCGTCGCTGGCCGGCAGCATCGGGTCGAGGTGCGCGACGGGCCCGGCCTTGGGTTTCCACTCTCCCTGGATGCGCCAGCCGGCGGCCGGGTCCTCGAGCCGCACGTACCAGTGCTCGGCCGCGGCGATCTTGACCGGGCTTTCGTAAACGCCCGGGGCGATGCGGCGGGCGATGACGGTCGCGTCGCGTTCCGACAGCGTCGGGTGCAAGAGCCGTAGCGTCAGCGCATCGGGCAGCGCCAGCGTCGGCGCGCTGCCCTTGACCATCAGCCGCACGGTGCGCAGGTCGGGCGCGAACAGCGCCTGCGCCTCCAGCCCGAGCGCAGCGGCCTTCTCGTCGCGCTTGAGCTGCAGGTTGATTTCCTTGCCGGCCTTGTAATAGTCGTCGACCACCAGTGCGTCGTCGGTGTCGGCGGCGAGCTTGAAGGTGTAGACGCCGGCGATCACGACGGCGACCGGGCCGAGGGCCAGCAACCACGGCCACGGTTCCTTGTACCAGGGGCGCCTGGCGTGCTTGTCCTGCTGCATGCTGCTCATTCTCCGATGAAACTGGATTTCTCCTCGACCACCTTGGACGGGTCGTCGAGCGATTCGATGACGAAATGGATCTCGTGGCTGCCGCGCGTCGCGTACTGCGGGTCGGCCTGCACGCGCACGCCGACCGTCTCGTTCATGCCGCCGGCGACGGTGATCTGCGGCGTGTCGGTCGACAGCTTGATGCCGGGCAGCCCTTTCACTGAGAGACGGAAGCGCTGGCTTTGTTCCGAGGTGTTGATGATCTTCAGGCTGTAGCCGTTCTCGAGCCAGCCGTCGTCGGTTTCGCGCACCAGCGACGCGCGGTCGCGCAGCACGTCGACCTTGAACGGCTGGCGCAGCGCGAAGGAGCCGACCGACGCGGCGATCACCGCGATCAGCACCAGCGTGTAGAGCACCACGCGCGGACGCTTGAGCCGCGAGACGATCTGGCTTTCCGGGTAGACGCCCTTGAGCGCGTTCTCGGTCGTGTAGCGGATCAGACCGCGAGGATAGCCCATCTTGTCCATCACGTCGTCGCAGGCATCGATGCAGGCGGCGCAGCCGATGCACTCGATCTGCAGGCCGTTGCGGATGTCGATGCCGGTCGGGCAGACCTGCACGCACAGCGTGCAGTCGACGCAGTCGCCCAGCCCCGCCTCGCGCGGCTTGGTGCCCTTCTTGCGCGAGCCGCGCGGCTCGCCGCGCGCCTCGTCGTAGGAAATGATCAGCGTGTCGGCGTCGAACATCACGCTCTGGAAGCGCGCGTACGGGCACATGTACTTGCACATCTGCTCGCGCAGGAAGCCGGCGAACAGGTAGGTGAAGCCGGCGTAGAAGAAGATCCAGAACGTCTCCCACGGGCCGAAGCCGAAGCTCGGGATGGCGGCGACCAGTTCGCGGATCGGCGTGAAGTAGCCGACCAGCGTGAAGCCGGTGACGAGCGAGAAGGCGATCATCAGCGCGTGCTTGGTGGTCTTGATGCGCAGCTTGGCGAGGCTCATCGGCGCCTTGTCGAGCTTGATGCGCTTGTTGCGGTCGCCCTCGACCCAGGCTTCGATCCACAGCATGATCTCGGTGTAGACCGTCTGCGGACAGGAGTAGCCGCACCACAGCCGGCCGGCGACGGTGGTCCACGCGAACAGGCCGAAGGCGCAGCACATCAAGAGGGCGGCGAGGTAGACGAAGTCCTGCGGCCAGATGGTCAGGCCGAACAGGAAGAACTTGCGGTTGACGAGGTCGAACAGCACCGCCTGGCGGCCGTTCCAGGTCAGCCACGGCAGCGCGAAGTAGACGAGCTGGGTACCGAGCACGAACAGCACGCGCCAGTTGTTGAACACGCCCTTGACGGCGCGCGGATAGACTTTCTTGTGCGCCTCGTAGAGCGCGACGGTTTCGCCGGCCGCGGGCTTGTGGCCCGGAGCGGTGCGTTCGACCTTGATCGGGATGTCTTTGAGCGAGTCGGACATGAGGATTCCCTGGAGAGATGGTTCCGGACAGGCCGCCGTTGCCGTCCGGCCTGTCCGCAAGCATCGCGGTTTCATTTTATCAAATTGTAAAGTGTAGGGAGATAAGCAAACTGCCCGCATCGCTGCGGGCAGTTTGATCTGGCTCAAGGATTACTGAGCCTTGGGATTGTTGGACAGACCCCAGACGTAGGCGGTCAGCAGGTGGACCTTGCCGTCGCCGAGGAAGTCTTTCCAGGCCGGCATCTGGTTGTTGCGGCCGTTGGTGACGGTCTCGATGATGGTTTTCTCGGTGCCGCCGTACAGCCAGACGTTGTCGGTCAGGTTCGGCGCGCCGACGCCCTGGTTGCCCTTGCCGTCCGGACCGTGGCAGGCCGCGCAGACCGCCTTGAAGGTCTCGGTGCCGCGCTGCGCGCGGTCGGCGTCGTGCTTCTTGCCCGACAGCGACATCACGTAGTGGGCGACGTCCTTGACCTTCTCCTCGCCGAAGGCGGCGCCGAACGGCGGCATCTGGCCGTGGCGACCGGCCTCGATCGTGGTCTTGATGGTGGCCGGGTCGCCGCCGTACAGCCAGTCGTTGTCGGTCAGGTTCGGGAAACCCTTGGCGCCGCGCGCGTCCGCGCCGTGGCACTGCACACAGTAGGTCTGGAACAGGCGCTTGCCCATTTCCTGCGCCTTCGGATCGGCGGCGACCGCCTTGACGTCCTGCTTCAGGAACTGGTCGTACAGCGGCTGGAACTTCGCCTCGGCGTCGTTGCGCTCCTTGGTGTACTGGCCGACCGAGCTCCAGCCGAACAGGCCCTGGAACTTGCCCAGACCCGGGTAGAGCGCCAGGTAGCCGGCGCCGAAGGCCAGCGTGATGTAGAACATCCACATCCACCAGCGCGGCAGCGGGTTGTTGTACTCGACCAGGTCGCCGTCCCACACGTGGCCGGTGATGTCGACCTTCTCGCCGCCCTGCTTGGGCGCCACCGCCTTGCCCTGGCTGAACAGCAGGTAGCCGAGGCCGACCACGCCGGCGATCACGATCACGGAGATGTAGACACTCCAGAAATCACTTACAAAATCACTCATTCTTTCGCTCCGTTGGCTGCTGCGCGGAATTGGGCCGCCTCGTCCTCGTCGCCGAGGAAGGGCAGGTTGGCCGCCTCGTCGTAACGGGTCTTGGCACGTTTGCTGTAGGCACCGATCAGGATCACGGCGAAGCTGACGAGGCAGAACACCGTGAACGCCGAGTGCCCGTAACTGGACCAGTCCATAGGCTTAGCGCACGTTCTTCAGCGCAAGGCCGAGGCCCTGCAGGTAGGCGATGATCGCGTCCATTTCCGACTTGCCCTCGACCTCGGCCTTGGCCTCGGCGATTTCCTTGTCGGTATAGGGGACGCCCACTTTGCGCAGCGCTTCCATGTGTTTCGGAATCGCATCGGCGTCGACCAGGTTGCGCGCCAGCCACGGGAAGCTCGGCATGTTGGACTCGGGCACCACGTCGCGCGGGTTGATCAGGTGCACGCGGTGCCATTCGTCGGAGTAGCGGCCGCCGACGCGCGCCAGGTCCGGACCGGTGCGCTTCGAGCCCCACAGGAAGGGGTGGTCGTACACCGACTCGCCGGCGACCGAGTAGTGGCCGTAGCGTTCGGTTTCGGAACGGAACGGGCGGATCATCTGCGAGTGGCAGTTGAAGCAGCCTTCGCGCTGGTAGACGTCGCGGCCGGCCAGCTGCAGCGCGGTGAAGGGCTTGACGCCCGCCACCGGCTCGGTGGTCGACTTCTGGAACATCAGCGGCACGATTTCGACGAGGCCGGCAAAGCTGATCACGATCAGCGTGAACACGATCAGGTAGCCGACGCGTTCTTCGATCAGTTTCTGGATCTTTTCCATCTTGTTCTTTCGACCTTCCGTTTAGTGCGCGTGAGCGGAGACCGCCGGGATCTTGGCGTCGACAGCACGACCGACGAACACGGTGCGGTAGGTGTTGTAGGCCATCAGGAACATGCCGGTCAGGTAGAACGCGCCGCCCAGGAAGCGGACGAAGTGGTACGGGTAGGTGGCTTTCACGACCTCGGCGAAGGCGTAGGTCAGCGTACCGTCCGGGTTCAGCGCGCGCCACATCAGGCCCTGCATCACGCCCGAGATCCACAGCGCGGCGATGTAGAGCACGACGCCGATGGTGGCGAGCCAGAAGTGCGCCTCGATCAGCTTGACGCTGTACATTTCCTCGCGGCCCCACAGGCGCGGGATCAGGTAGTAGAGCGAACCCATGGTGATGAAGCCCACCCAGCCCAGCGCGCCGGAGTGCACGTGGCCGATGGTCCAGTCGGTGTAGTGGGACAGCGCGTTGACGGTCTTGATCGCCATCATCGGGCCTTCGAAGGTCGACATGCCGTAGAACGACAGCGACACGACGAGGAACTTCAGGATCGGGTCGGTGCGCAGCTTATGCCAGGCGCCCGACAGGGTCATGATGCCGTTGATCATGCCACCCCAGCTCGGCGCCAGCAGGATCAGCGAGAACACCATGCCGAGCGACTGGGTCCAGTCCGGCAGCGCGGTGTAGTGCAGGTGGTGCGGACCCGCCCACATATAGGTGAAGATCAGCGCCCAGAAGTGCACCACCGACAGGCGGTAGGAGTACACCGGACGGCCGGCCTGCTTCGGCACGAAGTAGTACATCATGCCGAGGAAGGCGGCGGTCAGGAAGAAGCCCACGGCGTTGTGGCCGTACCACCACTGCACCATCGCGTCGACGGCGCCGGCGTAGATCGAGTAGGACTTCATGAAGCCGGCCGGGACGGCCAGGTTGTTGACGATGTGCAAGAGCGCGACGGTCAGGATGAAGGCGCCGTAGAACCAGTTCGCGACGTAGATGTGCTTGATCTTGCGCTTCGCGATCGTGCCGAAGAACACGTAGGCGTAGGCGACCCACACCAGCGCGATCAGGATGTCGATCGGCCACTCGAGCTCGGCGTATTCCTTGCTCTGCGTGTAGCCCAGCGGCAGGGTAATGGCCGCGGCGACGATCACCGCCTGCCAGCCCCAGAAGGTGAAGGCGGCCAGCTTGTCGGAGATCAGGCGCACATTACACGTGCGCTGCACGACGTAGTACGAGGTGGCGAACAGGCCGCAGCCGCCGAAGGCGAAGATCACGGCGTTGGTGTGCAGCGGGCGCAGGCGGCCGAAGTGGAACCACGGACCGAGGTTCAGGTCGGGCCAAACCAGCTGGGCCGCGATCACGACCCCCATCAGCATGCCGACAATGCCCCAGACTACGGTCATTACGGCAAACTGGCGCACCACCTTATAGTTATAAGTGGATTGCGTTTCCATTTAAGGTTTCTCCAAGGTTGCAAACTAGAACGTGGTAAACCGTGCGGCTTGATTCCTGACGGGCTGTCCCCATATCCCTTGTCACGCGGATCAAGACCGTTTATTGCGGTGCGGGCGAGGCGCGCCAAGCGACCGTCTGACCGCTTGCACGCGCGAGGATTCCCCTGCGTCTGGCGGGCTTTTGGAAACGGTTTTCAGCATCCGCAAGGCGCACCCGCCCCGTCGATGTCAACACGCCATTCTAAAGCAATCGCCCCCCCGGGGCCAGACGCAGGCCGGTCTGGACCGCCCAGGGTTTCATTCCGTTACACGGCGTTTGGCGCGCAATGCCGGATGTTCCCGGCGTAACGAATTGTATTGTCATCGCCCGCTGCCCCATTGATCTTGGTCAAAGGGGGCTCGCGGGTGTCATTCCGGGGCGCGACGGGTGCTAGAATCGCGCTTTTCTCGCCGGGGACCCTCAGATGACCGCGACCGTGCGCTACGCCCTTCGACCGCTGCGACCCGAAGCCCACCTGTTCGAGGCGACCGTCACCGTCGACGCGCCCGACCCGGCCGGCCAGCGCTTCACGCTGCCGGCGTGGATTCCCGGCAGCTACCTGATCCGCGACTTCGCGCGCCAGATCGTCGCGATCCGCGCCGAGTCGGGCGGCCGCCCGGTGGCGCTCACCCAGCTGTCCAAGCACGAATGGTTGGCCGAGCCGTGCAGGAAGGCGCTGACGGTGACGGTCGAGGTCTACGCCTACGACCTGTCTGTGCGCGGCGCCTACCTCGACACCGCTCGCGGCTTTTTCAACGGCACCAGCGTGTTCCTGCGCGTCGAGGGGCAGGAAGGGCGGCCGTGCTCGGTCGATATCCTGCCGCCCGACGGCAAGGCTTACGCCGACTGGTGCGTCGCGACCAGTCTGACCCCGCTCGATGTCAGGAAGAAGACCGGCTTCGGCCGGTATGGCGCCGCCGACTACGACGAGCTGATCGACCACCCGGTCGAGCTGGGCGAATTCGAACGGGTGACGTTCAAGGCCTGCGGCGTGCCGCACGAGATCGTCGTCTCGGGCCGCCACAAGGGCGACCTCAAGCGCCTCGCGCGCGACGCCCGGAAAATCTGCGAGTACCAGATACGGCTGTTCGGCGAGCCGGCGCCGTTCGCGCGCTACGTGTTCCTGCTCTACGTCGGCGGCGACATCTACGGCGGACTCGAACACCGCGCGTCGACCGCGCTGGTCGCCAGCCGCGACGACCTGCCGGCCAAGGGCGACAAGGGGATTTCCGACGGCTACCTGCAACTGTTGGGCCTCTTCAGCCACGAATACTTCCACAGCTGGAACGTCAAGCGCATCAAGCCGGCGGCGTTCGCGCCCTACGATTTGTCCGCCGAGAACTACACCCGCCTGTTGTGGGCCTTCGAGGGCGTGACCTCGTATTACGACGACCTGACGCTGGTGCGCGCCGGCCTGATCGATGCGGAGCGCTACCTCGCGCTGCTGGCGAAAACGATCACCGCGGTCGAGCGCGGCGCCGGCCGCCACAGGCAGACGCTCGAGGAGTCGAGCTTCACCGCGTGGAACAAGTACTACCGCCAGGACGAGAACAGCCCGAACGCGATCGTCAGCTACTACGCCAAGGGCGCGCTCGCCGCGCTGGCGCTCGATTTGACGATACGCGAACGCACGGGCGGCGCGCGCAGCCTCGACGACGTGATGCGCGCCTTGTGGGCCAAGTGGCTGGCCGACGGCAAAGGCTTGGCCGAGGACGAGTGGGAGCGCGTCGCGACCGAGGTCGCCGGCGTCGAGCTGGCGGACTTCTTCGCCGCCGCCTTGCGCTCGACCGCCGATCTGCCGCTGGCCGAGCTCTTGAAGGCGCAGGGCGTGTCGCTCGTTTTCGACGCGGCCGCGTCGGCGTCCGACAAGGGCGGGCTCGCCGGCTCGGCCAAGGTCGGCGCGCCGCGCGCGGTGCTCGGCGCGCGCACCGCGGCCGACCCGGCCGGCGTCAGGCTCACCCACGTGCTCGACGGCGGCGCCGCGCAGGCGGCGGGCCTTGCGGGCGGCGACGTGCTGGTCGCGATCGACCGCCTGAAGGCCGCCGACGTCGACCGTCAGCTCGCCCGCTTCGAACCCGGCGACACGGTGACCGTTCACTATTTCCGCCGCGACGAGCTGTCCAGCGCCAAGTTGGTGCTGGGCGCCGCGCCGCGGGACACCGCGCGTCTGGCCCTGAGCGGCGACGCGCGCTGGCTGCAGCACCCCTGATTTCTTCGGCCCGAACAAGAGAGACACCATGGCCACGCCACAGATCAAATACCGCAAGGACTACACGCCGCCGGCGTTCCAGATCGACAAGGTCGACCTCACTTTCGACATCCGCGACACGCTGACCACCGTCAGGTCGCGCCTGGTGGTACGGCGCAACGGCGGCGAGGCGGCCGACCTGCTGCTCGACGGCAGCGCGACGCTCAAGTCGGTGACGCTCGACGGCGAAAGGTTGGCCGAGCCGCGCTACCGGGTCGACGCCGACGCCGAGACGCTGACCATCGTCGACGCGCCGGACGGCTTCATCCTCGAGATCGAGACCGAGGTCGAGCCGGCGGCCAACACCAGCCTGATGGGGCTGTACGCCTCGGGCGGCAACCTGTTCACGCAGTGCGAGCCCGAGGGCTTTCGCAAGATCACCTACTACCTCGACCGCCCGGACGTGATGTCCAAGTTCACCACCACGCTGATCGCAGACAAGCAGGCCTACCCGGTGCTGCTGTCCAACGGCAACAAGGTCGGCGAGGGCATGCTCGACAGGAAGCGCCACTGGGTCAAGTGGGTCGACCCGTACAAGAAGCCGTCCTACCTGTTCGCGCTGGTGGCCGGCAAGCTGGTCGCGCTGCGCGACCGCTTCGTCACCGCCGGCGGGCGCGAGGTGAAGCTCGAGGTGTGGACCGAGGCGTCCGACCAGGACAAGGTCGCGCACGCGATGGCGTCCTTGAAGCGCGCGATGAAGTGGGACGAGGAGCGCTTCGGCCTCGAGTACGACCTCGACACCTATATGATCGTCGCGGTCGGCGACTTCAATATGGGCGCGATGGAGAACAAGGGCCTCAACATTTTCAACACCAAGTACGTGCTCGCGCGCCAGGATACCGCGACCGACTTCGACTTCGAGGCGGTCGAGGCGGTGATCGGCCACGAGTACTTCCACAACTGGACCGGCAACCGCGTCACCTGCCGCGACTGGTTCCAGTTGAGCCTCAAGGAAGGCCTGACGGTGTTCCGCGACCAGGAATTCACCGCCGACCAGACCAGCCGCGCGGTCAAGCGCATCGACGACGTGCGCTCGCTGCGCGCGATGCAGTTCCCGGAGGACGCCGGCCCGACCGCGCACCCGATCCGCCCGGACAGCTACATCGAGATGAACAACTTCTACACCATGACGGTGTACGAGAAGGGCGCCGAAGTGGTGCGCATGTACCAGACCCTGCTCGGCCGCGACGGCTTCAGGAAGGGCATGGACCTGTACTTCCGCCGCCACGACGGCCAGGCGGTCACCTGCGACGACTTCCGCGCCGCGATGGCCGACGCCAACGGCGTGAATCTCGACCAGTTCGCGCTGTGGTACAGCCAGGCTGGCACGCCGCATCTGGCGGTCGAGGGCGCTTACGACGAGGCGGCGCAGACCTACACGCTGACCGTGCGGCAAAGCTGCCCGGCGACGCCGGGGCAGGCGGAGAAGGCGCCGTTCCACATCCCGTTCGCGGTCGGTCTGGTCGGCCCGGACGGCATCGACCTGCCGCTGACGCTCGAAGGCGAAGCCGCGGCGTCGTCGGGGGCGACGACGCGCGTGCTCGACGTGACCTTGGCCGAGCAGCGCTTCGTGTTCACCGGCGTGGCGGCGCGCCCGGTGCCGTCGCTGCTGCGCGACTTCTCGGCGCCGGTGACGCTCGACTTCGCCTATAGCGACGAGGAGCTCGCCTTCCTGATGGCGAACGACGCCGACCCGTTCGCGCGCTGGGAGGCCGGGCAGACGCTGGCGCGTCGCGTGCTGGTCGCGCGCGTCGCCGACGACGCGGCCGGCCGGCCGTGGCAGGGGCCGGGCGCGCTGGCCGACTGTTTCGCCGCCGTGCTCGCCGACCACGCGATCGACCCGGCGTTCAAGGCGCTGATGCTGACGCTGCCGTCCGAGGCGGAGTTGTTCGAATTGGCCGACGACGTCGACCCGGCGCGCCTTTCGCGCGTGCGCGAGCGGCTGTTGGCCGAGCTGGCGCAGACCTTGCGCGGCGCCTGGCACGAAACCTTCGACCTGAACCGCACCCACGACTACCGTCCGCAGGACGCCGGCCGCCGCGCGCTCAAGAACCTCGCGCTGGCGATGCTGGCGCGGCTGCCGGACGACTGGCCGCTCGACGCGGTGCGCGAGCAGTTCGAGGGCGCCGACAATATGACCGACCAGATCGGCGCGCTCGAGGCGGTCAAGCACCGCGACAGCGAAGTGCGTACCGACTGTCTGATCGACTTTGCCGAACGCTGGGCCGACGAGGCGCTGGTGATGGACAAGTACTTCGCGCTGATCGCCAGCAGCCGGCTGCCGTGCACGCTCGAGCATGTGCAGGCGGCGATGGCGCACCCGGCGTTCTCGATCAAGAACCCGAACAAGGCGCGCGCGCTGATCGGCGCCTTCACGCGCAACCTCGACGCCTTCCACGCCGAGGACGGCGCCGGCTACGCCTTCGTCGCCGACCGTGTGCTCGAAATCGACGCCTTCAACCCGCAGGTCGCCAGCCGTCTGGTGCAGGCCTTCAACCGCTGGCGGAAGCTCGAGGCGGGGCGGCGCGCGCGGATGAAGGCCGAGCTCGAACGCATCCTCGCCGCACCCGGCCTGTCGCGCGACGTGTACGAGATCGTCTCGAAGAACCTCGCCGAGCCGGTGTAAGTCCCGTGCCGGGCGCTGGCGGGCCCGGCCAAGCTCGACGCGCCCCGCTTGCCGGGGCGCGTCGTTTTGTCATCACGGAACCCTATGAAACGACATCTCGGCAGCCTCGGCCTGCTCGTCGGCCTGTGGCTGGTGTGGAGTTACGCGTGGAGCGTCTCCAAGCTCGCCTTGCCGTACATCGGCCCGTTCGACCTGGCGATGTACCGCACGCTGTTCGGCGTGCTCGGTCTGGGCGCGCTGCTGGTCGCGACCGGCAGGCGCCTTGCGCCGACGCCGTTCTGGCCGACCTTCTGGCTCGGGGCGACGCAGACCGCCGGCTTCACCGCGCTGACCAACTTCGCGCTGGTGAGCGGCGGCGCCGGCAAGGTGTCGGTGCTCGCGTACACGATGCCGTTCTGGACGCTGATCCTCGCGCGCGTCTTCCTCGACGAGCGGCTCGGCCGCGCGCAGTGGGCGAGCGTCGCGCTCGCCTTCGCCGGCCTGATGGCCGTCGTCGAGCCGTGGCATCTGGAGCTCGCGCGCCTAGCCGAGTGGCTGGCCATCGCCGCGGGTCTGGTGTGGGCAAGCTCGGCGATCATCGCCAAGACGCTGCGCCGCCATCACCGCGTCGACGTGATGGCGCTGACCTTCTGGCAGATGTTCTGGGGCTTCTGGCCGCTGCTGGCGATCGCGCTGGCGATGGGCGAGCCGCCGCCCTCGTGGGGCTGGGAGCTGGGCGCGGCGCTGCTGTACCTGGGGCCGCTGGCCAACAGCCTCGGCTGGCTGATCTGGATGGTGCTGCTCGGCCGCCTGTCGGCCGGCGCCACCGGGCTCGGCGCGCTGGTGGTGCCGGCCTTGTCGGTCGGCATCGCCGCCTTGCAGTTCGGCGAGATCCCGAGCGCGGCCGAGTCGGCGGGCATGGCGCTGATCGCGCTGTCGCTCGGCCTCTTGTGTGCGGTGACGCTGCGGCGTCCGAAGGCGGGGTGAGCAGGGTTGGCCGAGCCGCTGTCGGGGCTCGGCCAACCTTGGTGCAGGAACAAGAAAGGGGCCGCATGCGGCCCCTTTGCTTTGGCTGGCGTCGTGCGGCGCTCAGCGCTTCGGGTAGCCGGGGCGCGAGATGCCGCTGAAGGCCTGCGTGATGTCCTGTGCGGCCTGCACGACCAGCGAACCGAGGTGCACGACGCGCTCGTCCGGGATGCGCGACTTCGGGCCGGACACCGAGATCGCCGCGAACGGCTCGTTGTACTCGTTGTAGATGCAGGCGGCGACGCAGCGCAGGCCGATGGCGTGCTCCTCGTCGTCGAAGGAGAAACCCTGGCGACGGATGCGGGCGATCTCTTCCTTGAGCTTGGCCGGCGTGTTGATCGTGCTGTGCGTGTACTGCACCAGACCGGTCTTGCGCAGCACCTCGTTGACCTCGTCGTCGGACAACGTCGCGATGAAGGCCTTGCCGGCGCCCGAGGCGTGCAGCGGCATGCGGTTCCCGATCGGCGCGAGCATGCGCATCATCTCGCGGCATTCGACCTGGCCGATCAGCACCGCGAGGCCCTCCTCGCGGTCGAGCACGGTCAGGTTGGCGGTTTCGCCGGCGGCGTCGACCAGGCGGCGCATGATCGGGTGCGCGATGGTGATCAGCTCGCGGCTGTCGAGGAAGGCGCTGCCGACGGTGAAGGCGCGCACGCCGATGGTCCACAGGCCGAGGTCGCCGACCTGCTGCACGAAGCCGGCCTGCTGCATCGTCGTCAGCAGCCGGTGCGTCGTCGAGTTGGGCAGGCCGACCTGCAAGGCCAGGTCGGTCAGCGACACGCCGCTGACCGACTCGGCGATGCGCTCGAGCAACATCAGGCCGCGCGTCAGCGACTGCACCTGTCCGGTGCTGCTGCCGCCGCTGTCGGGGGTCTTGGCGCGCGTTCCGCCGCGCTTGTCTAGGGTGCTGCTGCCGATGGCCATGCCGAATCCTTCAATCCCATCTTGTTTCGTTGCGAACCGGTTTTCCATTTGGAAACCGGTTTCGATTGTTCCCATGTCTTCGTGGCGACAAGTATACCATGTCGCCATTGATGCACCGCGCTAAGCGACTTGTCAATTCGAAAAAATATGCTTGAAATGAAGCTGTTGCACGATTGGCGACCGTGCGGCGGCACGGCGCGCCGACCTTATCAAGAAAAATGGAATCTATTTCCAAAAAATATTGACAGCCTGTCGGCCATCGGCGATAGTGCGCGAAACGGGACCGGGCCTTGGCCGTCCGCTTCCGCCAGCAGATTCAAGAGTGAGGAGACACACCATGGCAAAAATGACCGCCGTTGAAGCAGCCGTCCACGTGCTGCTGAAGGAAGGCGTCGATACCGCGTTCGGCGTGCCGGGCGCAGCGATCAACCCGTTCTACTCCGCGCTGCGCAAAGTCGGCGGCGTGAGCCACGTCCTGGCGCGCCACGTCGAGGGCGCTTCGCACATGGCCGAGGGTTACACCCGCGCCAAGGCCGGCAACGTCGGCCTGTGTATCGGCACCTCGGGCCCGGCCGGCACCGACATGATCACCGGTCTGTACTCGGCCCAGGCCGACTCGATCCCGATCCTGTGCATCACCGGCCAGGCGCCGCGTGCCCGTCTGCACAAGGAAGACTTCCAGGCCGTCGACATCGAGTCGATCGCCAAGCCGGTGACCAAGTGGGCCGTGACCGTGCGCGAGCCGGCGCAGGTGCCGCGCGCGTTCCAGCAAGCCTTCCACCTGATGCGTTCCGGCCGCCCGGGCCCGGTGCTGATCGACCTGCCGTTCGACGTGCAGGTTGCCGAGATCGACTTCGATCCGGACACCTACGAGCCGCTGCCGCTGCACAAGCCGGCCGCGACCCGTGCCCAGGTCGAAAAGGCGCTGTCGATGCTGGTCGAAGCCGACCGTCCGCTGATTGTCTCCGGCGGCGGCGTGATCAACGCCGACGCGGCCGACCTGCTGCAAGAATTCGCCGAGATCGTCAACGTGCCGGTGATCCCGACCCTGATGGGCTGGGGCACCATTCCGGACGACCACCCGCTGATGGCCGGCATGGTCGGTCTGCAGACCTCGCACCGTTACGGCAACGCCACCATGCTGGCGTCCGACTTCGTGATCGGTATCGGCAACCGCTGGGCCAACCGTCACACCGGTTCGGTGGAAACCTTCACCAAGGGCCGCAAGTTCGTCCACGTCGACATCGAGCCGACCCAGATCGGCCGCGTGTTCGGCCCGGACTACGGCATCGTCTCCGACGCCAAGGCGGCGCTGCAGCTGTTCGTCGAAGTGGCGAAAGAGTGGAAGGCCGCCGGCAAGCTCAAGAACACCGAGGGCTGGGTCGCCGAGTGCCAGCAGCGCAAGGCCACCATGCACCGCAAGTCGGACTTCGACAACGTGCCGGTCAAGCCGCAGCGCGTGTACCAGGAAATGAACGCCTTCTTCGGCAAGGACGTGACCTACGTGACGACCATCGGTCTGTCGCAGATCGCCGCGGCCCAGTTCCTGCACGTGTACGGCCCGCGCCACTGGATCAACTGCGGCCAGGCCGGCCCGCTGGGCTGGACCATCCCGGCCGCGATCGGCGTGAAGACCGCCAATCCGGACGCCGACGTCGTCGCGATCTCGGGTGACTACGACTTCCAGTTCATGATCGAAGAACTGGCCGTCGCCGCGCAGTTCAAGAAGCCGTACATCCACGTGCTGGTGAACAACGCCTACCTGGGCCTGATCCGTCAGTCGCAGCGCATGTTCGAGATGGACTACTGCGTGCAGCTGTCGTTCGAGAACATCAACTCGCCGGAGCTGGGCGTGTACGGCGTCGACCACGTCAAAGTGGCCGAGGGCCTGGGCGTGAAGGCGATCCGCGTCACCAATCCGGACGACATCCAGCCGGCCTTCGCCCGCGCCCGCGAGCTGATGGCCGAGTTCCAGGTGCCGGTCGTGGTCGAGATCATCCTCGAGCGCGTGACCAACATCGCCATGGGTACAGAGATCGACAAAGTGACCGAGTTCGAGGAAATCCTCGACCTGCCGGCCTGATCGACCCGAGCCCGGACCGCTCCAGCCAGTGGTCCGGGCGTTTTACCGATATCGAAAACCAGGAGGGACCGACGTGCCTAAGTTTGCCGCCAACCTGACCATGCTGTTCAACGAGGTGGACTTCCTGTCGCGCTTCGAAGCCGCCGCCCAAGCCGGCTTCAAGGGCGTGGAGTACCTCTTCCCCTACGATTTCGACAAGAACCAGTTGGCCGAGCTGCTCGACAAGCACGGCCTGAAACAGGTTCTGCACAACCTGCCGGCCGGCAACTGGGCCGGCGGCGAGCGCGGCATCGCCTGCCTGCCGGACCGCGTGAGCGAGTTCCAGGACGGCGTCGGCCGTGCCATCGACTACGCCAAGACCCTCGGCTGCACCCAGCTGAACGTGCTGGCCGGCATCGCGCCGCAGGGCGTCGACGCCGACACCGTGCGCGACACCTTCGTGAACAACATCAAGTTCGCCGCCGACAAACTCGAAGCCGAAGGCATCAAGCTGTTGATCGAGGCGATCAACACCTTCGACATCCCGGGCTTCTACGTGTCGGGCACCCAGCAGACGCTGGACCTGATCGCCGCCTCGGGCAGCCAGAACATCTTCGTCCAGTACGACATCTACCACATGCAGCGCATGGAAGGTGAGCTGGCCAACACGATCAAGGCCAAGCTGCCGCAGATCGCGCACATCCAGCTGGCCGACAACCCGGGCCGCAACGAGCCGGGCACCGGCGAGATCAACTACCCGTTCCTGTTCTCGTTCCTCGACGAGATCGGCTACGACGGCTGGATCGGCTGCGAGTACAAGCCGAAGACCACCACCGTGGAAGGCCTCGGCTGGGCCAAGTCCTACCTCGGCTAAGCACGACTCACAACAAACGAATTAGGAGACTAGGCATGAAAATCGGTTTTATCGGCCTCGGTATCATGGGCGCCCCGATGGCGGGCCATCTGGTTGACGGCGGCCACGAGCTGTTCGTGAACACCATCGGCGAAGTGCCGGCCTTCCTGCAGGAAAAAGGCGTGAAGGCGCTGGCTTCGGGCAAGGAAGTGGCCCAGGCTGCCGAGGTGATCATCACCATGGTGCCGGACACCCCGGACGTGGCCAAGGTGCTGTTCGGCGAGAACGGCGTCGCCGAAGGCCTGTCCGCCGGCAAGATCGTCGTCGACATGTCGTCCATCTCGCCGGTCGAGACCAAGGAATTCGCCAAGAAGGTCGAAGCGCTCGGCTGCCAGTACGTCGACGCTCCGGTGTCCGGTGGCGAAGTCGGCGCGAAAGCCGCCACGCTGTCGATCATGTGCGGCGGCCCGGAAGCGGCCTTCGACAAGGTGCTGCCGATCCTGCAACTGATGGGCAAGAACATCACCCGCGTCGGCGAGAACGGCGACGGCCAGACCGCCAAGGTCGCCAACCAGATGATCGTCGCGCTGACCATCGAAGCGGTCGGCGAAGCGCTGCTGTTCGCGTCCAAGCTGGGCGCCGACCCGGCCAAGGTTCGTCAGGCTCTTCTGGGTGGCTTCGCCTCGTCGAAGATCCTCGAAGTGCACGGCGAGCGCATGTACAAGCGCACCTTCAACCCGGGCTTCCGCATCGCGCTGCACCAGAAGGACCTGAACCTGGCGCTGTCCAACGCGCAGAAGCTGGGTCTGGCGCTGCCGGCGACCGCGCTGTGCCAGCAGCTGTTCAACACCTGCGTGGCCAACGGCGGCGCGGCGTGGGACCACAGCGCCCTGGTGCGTGCCCTGGAAGTGATGGGCAACTACGAGATCCCGGCCCAGGAATAATCTGGCCTGATCGCCTGATCTGACAGAAAGTCGCCTGGGCCCCGTCGGGGTCGGGCGACTTTGTTTATTTACGGGGACGGCGACGCCGCCCCGCCAAGAAAAACTGGAGGAGACATGTCGAACGCCCACGTTCCGGCCAACCCGGCCGAGGCGCGCGCCTTCCTGCGCGGCCTGTTCGACGCCGCGGTCAAGGCCGCGCTGCCGTACGACACCCTGGCGCAGTACCTGCCCGAACCGCCCAAGGGCCGCACCGTGGTGATCGGCGCCGGCAAGGGCGCCGCGTCGATGGCGCAGGCGCTGGAGCAGCACTGGCAGGGCCCGCTCGAGGGCATGGTGATCACCCGTTACGCGCACGACCTGCCGACCAAGCACATTCGCGTGGTACAGGCCTCGCACCCGGTGCCGGACGCCGCCGGCGAGAAGGCCGCGCTCGAGGTGCTCGAGTCGGTCAAGGGCCTGACCGAGGACGACCTGGTGATCTGCCTGATCTCCGGCGGCGGCTCGGCCTTGCTGTCGCTGCCGGTGCCCGGCATCACGCTGGACGAGAAGCGCGCCGTCAACAAGGCGCTACTGAAATCGGGCGCGCAGATCTCGGAGATGAACTGCGTGCGCAAGCACCTGTCGGCGATCAAGGGCGGCCAGCTGGCCGCCGCCTGCTACCCGGCGCGCGTGGTGACGCTGATGATCTCCGACGTGCCGGGAGACGACCCGTCGGTGATCGCCTCCGGCCCGACCGTGCCGGACCCGTCCACCTTCGCGCAGGCGCGCGAGGTGATCGCCAAGTACGGCATCGAGCTGCCGGCGTCGGTGAAGGCCTACCTCGAGGCGGGCCAGAACGAGACCCCGAAGCCGGGTGATCCGCGTCTGGCGCGTTGCGAAGGCCACATCATCTCGACCCCGCAGCACGCGCTGCAGGCGGCCGCCCGCCTCGCGCGCGAGCACGGCGTGACGCCGATCGTGCTGGGCGACACCATCGAGGGCGAATCGCGCGACGTGGCGCTGGTGCACGCCGGCATCGTGCGCCAGATCGTCGGCTTCGACGAGCCGGCGGCCAAGCCGTGCGTGATCATCTCCGGCGGCGAAACCACCGTCACCGTGCGCGGCAACGGCCGCGGCGGCCGCTGCGCCGAGTTCCTGTTGCAGCTGACCATCGCGCTGGAAGGTCAGGCGGGCGTGTACGCGCTGGCGTGCGACACCGACGGCATCGACGGCTCGGAAGACAACGCCGGTTGCATCACCGCGCCGGACACGCTGGCGCGCGCGGAGGCGATCGGCGAATCGGCCAAGGCGCGTCTGGCGAACAACGACGCCTACACCTTCTTCCAGGCGCTCGACGACCTGATCGTCACCGGCCCGACTCGCACCAACGTCAACGACTTCCGCGCCATCCTGGTGCTGCCGAACTGAGTCGTCGACAGTCTGAAATTCAAGCGCATCCGAATCGTGCTTGATTTGTTGTTGCCCCGGCTTCGGCCGGGGTTTTTTCTTGCGCGTAGCGCGTGCGGCTCCGTCCGGGCGGAGCTTGGCCGAGGCGAAGGCCTGCTGGCTCGGCCAACTTCGGCGCAGGGGAGGGCGGGCACAAAAAAGGGCGGGGAAGCCCCCGCCCGAAGCGCGCTTATCCGGTGCGCCGCTTATTGCTGCAGTTCGCCGACGCGGACGATCAGCATGTTGTTGGTCGCGCCCGGCTTGCCCATCTGTTCGCCGACGGTCATCAGCACCAGGTCGCCCTTCTCGACCGCGCCGGCGTCGAGCAGCGCCCGCTCGGCCTGCGCCAGCGCCGCCTCGCGGGTGGTGGCGATCGCGTCGGTCTTCATCGGGAACACGTCGCGGAACACGCTGACCTTGCGGCGGGTGGTTTCTTCCGGGGTCACCGCGTAGATCGGCACGCCGGAGTCGACGCGGCTCATCCACAGCGCGGTCGAGCCGGACTGGGTCAGCGCGGCGATCGCCTTGACCTTGATGTGCTGCGCGGTAAACAGCGTCGCCATCGCGATCGACTGGTCGACCTGGTGCTGTTCGCGGTTCAACAGCTCGATGTCGAAGGAGTTCGCGTACGACTGCTCGGCGGCCACGCACACGCGCGCCATCGCCTCGACGGTCTCGACCGGGTACTCGCCGGCGGCGGTCTCGGCCGACAGCATCACCGCGTCGGTGCCATCGAGCACGGCGTTGGCGACGTCGGACACCTCGGCGCGGGTCGGCACCGGGCTGCTGATCATCGATTCCATCATCTGGGTCGCGGTGATCACGAACTTGTTGCGCTCGCGTGCCATGCGGATCATCCGTTTTTGCAGCGCCGGCACCGCGGCGTCGCCGACTTCGACCGCCAGGTCGCCGCGGGCGACCATGATGCCGTCGGTGGCGTCGAGGATTTCCTCGAGCTTGTCGATCGCCTCGCAGCGTTCGATCTTGGCGACCAGGAGAGCGTGGCCGCCGGCGGCCTTGACCAGCTCGCGCGCCTCGTTCATGTCGGCGGCGTTCTTCGGGAAGGAGACGGCGATGTAGTCGGCTTGCAGCGCGACTGCGGTCTTCAGGTCTTCCTTGTCCTTGTCGGTCAGCGCCGGGGCGGACAGGCCGCCGCCTTGCTGGTTGATGCCCTTGTTGTTCGACAGCTTGCCGCCGACGCGCACGGTGGTGAAGATCTTGGCGCCTTCGACGCGGTCGACGTCGAGCACGATCTTGCCGTCGTCCAAGAGCAGCACGGCGCCGGCGGCGACGTCGTTCGGCAGGTCCTTGTAGTCGAGGCCGACGGTGTCCTGGTTGCCCAGCTCGCATTCGGCGTCGAGCACGAAGGTCGCGCCCTTGACGAGCATGATCGAACCGTCGGCGAACTTGCCGACGCGGATTTTCGGGCCCTGCAGGTCGGCGAGGATGCCGACGCAGGTGCCGACGTTGTCGGCCGCCTGGCGGATCATCTGCGCACGGCCGATGTGGTCTTCGGGCTTGCCGTGCGAGAAGTTGAGGCGGGCGACGTTGACGCCCGCGGCGATCATCTGCTGCAGCGTCTCCAGGTTGTTGCTGGCCGGACCGAGCGTCGCGACGATCTTGGTGCCTCTGAACATGCTCTCTGTCTCCATCTGGTGGTTGTGAAAAAGCCGGCTTGCGCCGGCTTTTCTTAGGGGTTACTTCGCGCCTGCGCTGACCCACTGATCGACCAGAGCGCGCTCTTCGTCGGTCATTTGGGTCATGTTGCCGAGCGGCATGTACTTCGACTTCACCGCGGTGTTGATGCGGGCCGCGTTGGCGCGCACCACGCTTTCCTGGTCGAGCACGAGGCCGGCCGGCGCGGCGGCGAAGCCGGGCTGGGTCGGCTTGGCGGCGTGGCAGGCCACGCAGCGCTTTTCCATCACGTCGTGGATCGCGTCGTAGCTGACGCCGGCGGCGACGGCGGCGGCCGGGGCCGAGCCGTCAGCGCTGGCGGCCGGGGCGGCTTCGGCGACCGGCGCCGATTCGAGCGCCCGCTGCGGCGCGCCGACGAACAGCGCGGCGACGATCACGGCGGTGCCGGCGGCCGGCAGCGCGTACAGCTTCTTGCCGGCGTGCATCAGCACGAAGAACTGACGGATCAGCGCGCCCGACACGATGATCAGCGACATGATCAGCCAGGCCTGCTCGTGGCTGTAGGTGAACGCGTAGTGGTTGCTGATCATCAGGAACACGACCGGCAGCGTGAAGTAGGTGTTGTGCACCGAGCGCTGCTTGCCGCGCTTGCCGTCCAGCGGGTTCGGCGCGCGGCCGGCCTTGATGTCGTTGAACATGCGGCGCTGGCCCGGGATGATCCAGAAGAACACGTTGGCCGACATACACGTCGCCATCACGGCGCCGGTGATCAGGAAGGCGGCGCGGCCCTGGAAGATGTGGCTGGTCGCGTAGGCGACGGCGATCACCATCACGGCCACGGCGATCGACAGCACGCCGTCGCGGTTCATGGTCGGGCTGATCAGGCGGCACAGCGCGTCGTAGACCACCCAGCCGCCGACCAGGAAGGCCACGGCGATGGCGGAAGCGGCGGCGCCGGACAGCTCCATCTTGGCCGGGTCGACCAGGTAGATGCTGGCGTTGGCCAGGTAGAGCAGCGCGAACAGCGCGAAGCCGGACAGCCAGGTCGTGTACGACTTCCAGTACGACCAGTGCACGTCGTCGTTCAGTTCGAACGGCGGGTTGGTCAGGTATTTCTGGCTGTGGTAGAAGCCGCCGCCGTGCACGGCGAACATCTCGCCGAACACGCCGCGTTTGATCGAGGGCTCGTCGGTCGGTTTCTTCAGGCCGTTGTCGAGCATCACGAAGTAGATCGATTCACCGATCCACGAGATGGCGGCGATCACGTGCAACCAGCGCAAGAGCAGGTTGGCCCAGTCAAGCAGGTAGTTTTCCATTAGATCATGTCTCCAGTTATCGCGTCACACGTCGAGCGCGTGTGTTGATCAGCTGCCGCGGTAGGTCGAGTAGGTCCACGGCGTCACGACCAGCGGCACGTGGTAGTGCTCGGTCGGGTTGCTGATGCCGAAGCGCAACACCACCACGTCGACGAAGCGCGGTTCGGGCAGGTTGACGCCCTTGCGGCCGAAGTATTCGCCGACATGGAACTGGATTTCATAAACGCCGGCGGTCAGCGCGTCGCCTTCGAGCAGCGGCTGGTCGACGCGGCCGTCGCTGTTGGTCCGGCTTTCGGCGACCTGGGTGCGCACCTCGTTCTCGACGCGGAACACCTTGACGGCGACCTCGGCGGCGGGTTTGCCATGCATCGTGTCAAGCACGTGGGTAGTCAGTTTTCCCATGAGGTTCTCTCCTCTTATTGAATATTTAATCTTTGCCCTGTTGCAGCTTCGTTGCGCGGAGCAAAAATTGTCAACAATTTGTGTTGACGATATTCGCTCGCGGCTCCAATAATTGTCAACAAAATTTTGGAAACAATTCCCGCATCTCGGAAATTTAGTGAGACCAAACGATGACGCCCACTGAAGCGCCAGCGGTGTCCGGTATCCGGCCCGAAAAGTCCGTTTGGGACAGTCAAGTCCTCGATGGCGAACCTCTGAACGAGGTCGACCGTATCTATGCGGAAATTCTCGACGCGGTCATCGACCAGCGTCTGCTGCCCGGCGTGAAACTGACCGAGGCGGTGCTGTGCGACGTGTTCCACTGCTCGCGCGGCATGGTGCGCGCCGCGCTCGCCAAGCTCGCCCACGACGAGATCGTCGAGATCCAGCCCAACCGCGGCGCCTTCGTCGCCACGCCCGACGTCAAGGAGACGCACGACATCTTCGAGGCGCGTCGCATGGTCGAGGGCGCCATCCTCAAGAAGCTGATGGGCATGCCCGACCTCGAGTCGCGTCTGGCCTCGCTGAGCAGCCTGGTCGACGAGGAGCGCGCCGCCTTCGCCAACGGCGACCGCAGCGCCTGGATCCGCCTGTCCAACCATTTTCACGTCAAGCTCGCGCAGTTGGCCGAAAACGCGGTGCTGACCGACCTGATGCGCGGGCTCACGAGCCGCACCTCGCTGATCATCGCGCTCTACGACGTGCCCGGCCGTAGCGCCTGCTCCTTCGACGAGCACGACGTGATCCTCGACTGCCTGGCCCGCCGCGACCTCGACGCCGCGCTGGCGGCGATGCACCACCATCTGCAGGACTGCGAGCAGCGCCTGCGCCTGAGCGACGAGGAAATCCAATCCGACTTGAGGGCGGTTTTCACCTTCAAACGTTAAAACGACACCCGGAGGAAACATGTCTGCCAACTATCCGCGCGACCTGATCGGTTACGGTCGCAACATTCCGAAGGCCAACTGGCCGGGCAACGCGCGCGTCGCGCTGCAATTCGTCCTCAACTACGAGGAGGGCGGCGAGAACTGCGTGCTGCACGGCGACAAGGCGTCCGAGCAGTTCCTGTCCGAAATCGTCGGTGCGGCCGCCTACGAGGCGCGCCACATGTCGATGGAAAGCATCTACGAATACGGTTCGCGCGCCGGCGTCTGGCGCATCCTCAACGAATTCGAACGCCGCGGCTGGCCGCTGACCATCTTCGGCGTGGCGACCGCGCTGGCCCGTCACCCGGAAGTGGCCAAGGCGTTCGTCGACGGCGGCCACGAGATCGCCTGCCACGGTCTGAAGTGGATCCACTACCAGAATATCGACAAGGAAACCGAGCGCCAGCACATGAAGGAAGCGATGCAGATCATCAAGGATCTGCTCGGCGTGACGCCGCAGGGCTGGTACACCGGCCGCGACAGCCCGAACACCCGCCAGCTGGTGGTCGAACACGGCGGCTTCGCCTACGACGCCGACTACTACGGCGACGACCTGCCGTTCTGGACCGAGGTCGAGCTGTCCGACGGCTCGAAGAAGCCGCACCTGGTGGTGCCGTACACCCTCGATTCCAACGATATGCGCTTTGCCACGCCGCAGGGCTTCAACACCGGCGAGCACTTCTACCAGTACCTGAAGGACGCCTTCGACGTGCTGTACGCCGAAGGCGCCGAGACGCCGAAGATGCTGTCGATCGGCATGCACTGCCGCCTGCTCGGCCGCCCGGGTCGCTTCGCCGCGTTCAAGCGCTTCCTCGACTACGTGGCCAGCCACGACCAGGTCTGGATCGCCCGTCGCATCGACATCGCCAAGCACTGGGCCGAACACCACCCCTACCAGCCCAAAGGAGAATAAGACCATGAGCAAAACGATCAGCCTGACCGAACTGAACGGTCTGCCGGTTGCCGATTTCGTCAACGTGCTGGGCGGCATCTTCGAGCACTCGCCGTGGGTGCCGGAGGCCGTGGCGTCGCAGCGCCCGTTCACCAGCGTCGAGGGGCTGCACAACGCGATGATCGCCGCGATCGAGAACGCCGGCGTCGACGCGCAGCTGAAACTGATCCGCGCCCACCCGGAGCTGGCCGGCAAGGCCGCGGTGCGCGGCGAGCTGACCGAGGAGTCGACCAACGAGCAGGCCGGCGCCGGCCTCGACAAGTGCTCGCCGGAAGAATTCGAGAAGCTGACCCGCCTGAACGCCGAGTACAACGCCAAGTTCGGCTTCCCGTTCATCCTCGCGGTGCGCGGCTACGACCGCCACGGCATCATCCGCGAGTTCGAGCGTCGCGTCGGCCTGAACGCCGAACAAGAGCGTGCGGAAAGCCTGTCGCAGATCTACAAGATCGGCGGCTTCCGCCTGCACGACCTGATCAAGATCTGATCGCCTTCCTCGGCCAGGCCCGACGAGGGTTGGCCGAGCCTCTCGCCCCAATAACCTATTCAGGAGAAGACAATGGCTGCACCCAATGCACCGGTCGGTACCATCATCAACGCGCGTCCTGCCGAGTCGGTGCCGGAATTCGCCACCCGTTACACCAACCTGGCCCACGAAGACTTCGGCGCCAAGGTGCTGTTCTGCACCGACGAATGGTTCGCCGCCGCCTCGCGCATGCTGCAGGCGTCCGAGCCGGTGTTCATCGTCGGCAAGTTCGACGACCACGGCAAATGGATGGACGGCTGGGAAACCCGTCGCCGCCGCAACGGTGGCCACGACTTCGCGATCGTGAAGCTGGGTCTGCCGGGCGTGATCAAGGGCTTCGACATCGAGACCAGCCACTTCACCGGCAACTTCCCGCCGGCCGCGTCGATCGAGGCCTGCTATAGCGAAACCGACCCGACCGAAGACACCGTCTGGACCGAAGTGGTCGCCACCACCTCGCTGAACGGCGACTCGCACCACTTCATCGAGATCTCGGACGAGCGTCCGTGGACCCACCTGCGTCTGCACATCTACCCGGACGGCGGCGTCGCCCGCTTCCGCGTCTACGGTCTGCCCAAGTGCGACTGGGACAAGAAGGACGCCAACGAGCTGATCGAAGTGTCGGCGCTGGAAAACGGCGGCCGTGTGGTGGCGTTCAACAACGCCCACTTCGGCGTGCCGTTCCGCCTGATCATGCCGGGCCGCGGCGTCAACATGGGCGACGGCTGGGAAACCCGTCGCCGTCGCGAGCCGGGCAACGACTGGTGCATCGTCGAGCTGGGCCACGCCGCGACCGTCGAGAAGATCGAAGTCGACACCGCCCACTTCAAGGGCAACTACCCGGACCGCGTGTCGATCCAGGCCGCCTACGTGACCAACAGCACCGACCAGTCGATCGTGACCCAGGCGATGTTCTGGGACACCCTGCTGCCGGAGCAGAAGACCGAGATGGACAAGCAGCACTACTACGGCGCCGAGCAGATCCGCGACATCGGCCCGGTCACCCATGTGCGCCTGAACATCTTCCCGGACGGCGGCGTCAGCCGTCTGCGCATCTGGGGCAAGCTGGCCAAGTAAGCGGCCGGATCGCTCGATAGCGAGATGAACAGCCCCGTCCGGTTCGCCGGACGGGGCTTTAGCCAGAAAAACGAGGAGACAACATGACTACCCTGACACTCGAACTGCTGACCAAGGAAGCGTTCGCCCCCTTCGGCGACGTGATCCAGATCGACGGCAGCGAATGGTTCCCGATCAACAACGGCACCACCAAGCGCTACCACAACCTCGGCCGCGTCGAAGTGACCGGCGAGGGCGGTCTGCCCATCATCAGCATGTGCCGCGGCGACGCCTTCCAGCTGCCGGTGGAAGTGAAGATGCTCGAGCGCCACCCGCTGGGCAGCCAGGCCTTCATCCCGTCGAGCGGCGCGCCGTTCATCGTCGTGGTGGCCCCGAACGGCGCCGACGACAAGCCGGACGAGAGCCAGCTCAAGGGCTTCATCGTGCGCGGCGACCAGGGTGTGAACTACCACCGCGGCACCTGGCACCATCCGCTGGTCACGCTGGGCTGCGAGGGCGACTTCATCGTCGTCGACCGCGGCGGTCCGGGCCACAACTGCGACGAGGTGCAACTGTCGCAGGTTTATCTCATCGAGTCCGCGCCGGCGCTCGCTTGAGCACTTAGCCAGTGCATCGCCCCCTCGCTTCGGTATAATCTCTTCTTTGGAAGGGAAATAAACGACCTTAATATCACTCGGCGTCGCCGGTCACCCGCAGTCCGACCGGCCGGCAAGGCTCGACAAGAAGCCGCCGCGCCAGGGGAGAAGAATGGAAGAGACTCAGGCTGTCCACCCGGTGGACGAGGTGCTGCCGCTGGGGCCGCTGTTCGTCTACGGCCTGCAGCACGTGCTGGTGATGTACGCCGGTGCCGTCGCGGTGCCGCTGATCCTCGGCACCGCGCTCGATCTGCCGCACGAGTACCTGGTGTTCCTGATCAACGCGGACCTGTTCGCGTGCGGGATCGCCACCATCATCCAGGCGGTGGGGGTCGGGCGCTTCGGCTGCCGGCTGCCGCTGGTGCAGGGCTGCACCTTCGCCGCGGTGACGCCGATGATCCTGATCGGCAAGGACTACGGCCTGACCGGCATCTACGGCGCGGTGATCGCCTCTGGCATCTTCACGATGCTGGCGAGCCCGTTCATCGCCAAGCTGCTGCGTTTCTTCCCCAAGGTGGTGATGGGGTCGATCATCACGCTGATCGGCTTGTCCATCATGCCGGTCGCGGTAGGCTGGCTGGGCGGGGGACACCCGTCCATGCCCGGCTTCGGCGCGATGAGTTCGCTGGCGATCGGCATGTTCACGCTGCTGGTCATCCTGCTGGTCTACCGGCTCGCGCACGGTTTCTTCCGGAATATCGCGATCCTGACCGGCCTGGTGGTCGGTACCGTGGTCGCCTCGCTGTTCGGCATGACCGACTTCCAGCCGGTGGGGCACACGGCCTGGCTGGGGCTGCCTATCCCGATGTACTTCGGCTTGCCGGAGTTCTACGTCGTGCCGTGCGTGATCCTGTCGCTGGTCATGGTGGTGACCATGATCGAGACCATGTCCGACATGCTCGCGATCGGCCAGATGGTCGAAAAACCGGTCGATCAGGAAACGCTCAGGCGCGGCCTGTTGGCCGACGGCTTGTCGACGACGCTGGGCGGGGTATTCAATACCTTTCCGTACACGGCGTTCGCGCAGAATGTCGGTTTGATCGGGGTGACGGGGGCCAAGAGCCGCTTCATCGTGGCCATGGCCGGCGTGATCCTGATATCGTTGGGCCTGTTCCCCAAGCTGGCCGGCGTGGTCGCCTCGGTGCCGAAACCGGTGCTCGGCGGCGCCGGGATCGTGATGTTCGGCATGGTGGCGGCCGCCGGTATCCGTACCCTGGGTGAGGTCGAATACCGCGGCAACAGCAACGGCATGGTGGTGGCGCTGGCCCTCGGGATCGGGATGATGCCGGTGCTCGTGCCGTCGATTTTCAGCCGTTTCCCGGAGCTGGCGAATATTTTTTTGCACAGTGGCATCACGATGGGTACGCTGGTAGCCATCGTGGCCAACCTGTGTCTCAATAAACTTCAGAGCAATGATGAAGCAATGGAAAATGTGTCGGCATCAGAGCACGCCTGACTTTTTTCCGGATTTGACGTCGGTCGCGCCCATCGGGTCGGCTGGCGACGCATAAGAGGAGAAGAAAATGGGAAACCGAAGAACTGTCCGGTTCTTGTTGAACGGTGAGTTGCGCGAAGTGGTTCCGACCTCGCCGACCCAGAGCTTGTTGAACTATCTTCGCGAGGAAGAGCGCGCCACCGGGACCAAGGAAGGGTGTGCCGAGGGCGACTGTGGCGCGTGTACCGTCACCGAAGCCGAACTGACCGAAACCGGCGAGGTTCGCTTCCGTGCGATCAACGCGTGCATCCGCTTCCTGCCGACTTTCGACGGCCGTGCGATCTGGACCGTCGAAGGCATTGCCAACCCGGACGGCTCCCTCCATCCGGCCCAGCAGGCGATGATCGACAACCACGGCTCGCAGTGTGGTTTCTGCACCCCGGGCTTCGTGATGTCGATGTACACCATGTACCAGAACGGCGAAACCAAACCGAGCCGCGAGCGCGTGCTCGATTGCCTGTCTGGCAACCTGTGTCGTTGTACGGGCTATCGTCCCATTGTTGAGGCCGCCATGAAAATGGGTGATTACCCTGAGGCCAGGACTTGCGGCGATACCCTGGCCGAACGCCTGAAGGCGATCCGCCCCGAGGGTACGCTTGAGGTCGAGACCGCGGCGGGCAACCGTTACTATGCGCCGGCCACGGTCGAGGAGCTGGCCGCGCTGTACGAGGCCAACCCGGACGCGGTGATCCTCGCCGGCGGCACCGACGTCGGCCTGTGGGTGACCAAGCACCTGATGGACCTCAAGACCGTCATCTATATCGGCGGCATCCAGGAGCTCAAGAAGATCGAGCAGCGCGACGGCGCGATCGAAATCGGCGCGGCCGTGCTCTTGAACGATGCCTTCCCGGTCGTCGTCGAGCAGTATCCGGAGATGGAAGAGCTGTGGAAGCGCTTCTCGTCGACCCCGATCCGCAATTCGGGCACCTTCGTCGGCAACCTGGCCAACGGCTCGCCGATCGGCGACAACCCGCCACCGATGATCGCCGTCGGCGCGCGCGTCGTGCTGCGCAAGGGCGACCGTCGCCGGGAAATGCCCCTCGAAGACCTATACTTGGCCTACCGCAAGCAGGCCCGCGACGCCGGCGAATTCGTCGAGAGCGTGCGCGTGCCGCTGCGCCGCGAGTCGGTGAAGTTTGCCGTCTACAAACTGTCCAAACGCTACGACCAGGACATCTCGGCCGTCTGCGCCGCGTTTGCGCTCGACATCGAGAACGGTCGCGTGAAGGACGCGCGCATCGCCTACGGCGGTATGGCCGCCACCCCGAAGCGCGCCAGCCACGCCGAAGCCGCCCTGAACGGCGCATCCTGGGACGAGGCCAGCGTACAGAAAGCGATGTCCGCGATGGAGCAGGACTACCAGCCGATGACCGACATGCGCGCGACCAGCGAGTACCGCATGACCACGGCCAAGAACCTGGTCTACCGTTTCTTCGTGGAAACGACCAGCGGGCAAGAGCTCAGCCTGTACGCCGCCAACAACTAAGGGATGAGAGGAAAGACCATGCAACAGCAACATCGCACCGTCGGTCAGTCGCTCAAGCACGAAAGTGCCCACCTGCACGTGAGCGGCAAGGCCAACTACACCGACGACATTCCGCAGCGTGAAGGCACGCTGCACGCCGCCATCGGCATCTCGACCCGCGCGCACGCCAAGATCAAGGCCATGGACCTGTCGGCGGTGAAGGCCGCCGAGGGCGTGATCGCCGTGATCACCCTTGACGACGTGCCGGGCGACAAGTACCTCGGCCCCTTCCTGCACGACGAGCCGATCTTCGCCGACGAGGAAGTGCTGTACTACGGCCAGCCGGTGTTCGCCGTGGCCGCCACCAGCCACGACCTCGCGCGTCGCGCCGCCAAGCTCGCCAAGATCGAATACGAAGACCTGCCGGCGATCCTGACCGCGCAGGCCGCCGCCGAGGCGAAAGCCTACGTGCTGCCGCCGGTGCACATCAAGCGCGGCAACGTCGAGGAGAAGCTCGCCAACGCCAAGCACCGCGTGACCGGCGTATTCGACCTGGGCGGCCAGGAGCAGTTCTACCTGGAAGGCCAGATCGCCTACGCGCTGCCGGGCGAAGACGGCGACATGCACGTCTACACCTCGACCCAGCACCCGTCCGAGATGCAGTTCATGGTCGCGCACGCGCTCGGCCAACATGTGCATACCGTGAAGGCCGAGTGCCGTCGCATGGGGGGCGGCTTCGGCGGCAAGGAAACCCAGTCGTGGGTGTTCGCCGTGATCGCCGCCTTGCTCGCGCGCAAGACCGGCAAGCCGGTCAAGCTGCGCGCCGACCGCGACGACGACATGATGATCACCGGCAAGCGTCACGACTTCCAGATCCTGTACGACATCGCGCACGACGATGACGGTCGCATTCAGGGTCTGAAGATCGAGTACCGCCTGCGCTGCGGCTTTTCGGCCGACCTGTCCGGCCCGGTCGGCGACCGCGCGATCTTCCACACCGACAACGCCTACTATCTGGACGAGTTCGACATCCTGTCGATCCGCGGCAAGACCAACACCCAGTCGAACACCGCCTTCCGCGGCTTCGGCGGCCCGCAGGGCATCATCGCGATCGAGTACATGATCGACACGATCGCGCGCAAGCTCGGCAAGGATCCGCTCGACGTCCGCAAGATCAACTTCTACGGCAAGACCGACCGCAACGTCACCCCGTACCAGATGACGGTGGAAGACAACGTGATCCACGAGCTGGTCGCCGAGCTCGAGGAGACGTCGGAATACCGCAAGCGCCGCCAGGAAGTGAACGAGTTCAACGCCAAGAACAAGATCCTGAAGAAGGGCCTGGCGCTGGTGCCGGTCAAGTTCGGCATCTCGTTCACCGCGACCCAGTTCAACCAGGCCGGCGCGCTGTTGCACGTCTACACCGACGGTTCGGTGATGATCAACCACGGCGGCACCGAAATGGGCCAGGGCCTGAACACCAAGGTGGCGCAAGTCGTCGCCGAGGAGTTGGGCCTGTCGATCGACCGCGTGCGCGTGTCGGCGACCGACACCTCGAAGGTGCCGAACACTTCGGCGACCGCCGCGTCGACCGGTACCGACCTGAACGGCAAGGCCGCACAGGACGCGTGCGTGAAGGTCAAGGAAAAGCTGGCCGCCTTCGCCGCCGAGCGCTACGGCTGCAAACCGGAGGAAGTGCGCTTTGCCGACAACCACGTGTACGCCGGCAACGAGAAGATCGCTTTCGAGGAGTTCGTCAAGATCGCCTACACCGCGCGCGTGCCGCTGTGGTCGTCGGGCTTCTACCGCACGCCGAAGATCCACTACGACTTCAAGACGCTGACCGGTCGTCCGTTCTTCTACTTCGCCTACGGCGCCTCGGTGTCCGAGGTGATCATCGACACGCTGACCGGCGAGAGCCGCCTGCTGCGCGCCGACGTGCTGCACGACGTCGGTAGCTCGCTGAACCCGGCGATCGACATCGGCCAGGTCGAGGGCGGCTTCATTCAGGGCGCCGGCTGGCTGACCACCGAGGAGCTGTGGTGGAACAAGGACGGCAAGCTGATGACGCACGCGCCGTCGACCTACAAGATCCCGTCGGTGTCCGACGTGCCGGCGCAGTTCAACACGCGCCTGTACGCCAACAGCAACAAGGAAGACTCGATCTACCACTCGAAGGCCGTCGGCGAGCCGCCGCTGCCCTTGGGCATGTCGGTGTTCCTCGCGCTGCGCGACGCGGTCGCCGCGGTCGACGACAGCGGCCGCGCCGTGCCGCCGCTGATGGCGCCGGCCACCGCCGAGGCGATCCTGAAGGCGGTCGAGGCGGTCAAGGCCGCCAAGAAGGCCGAAGCGGTCGAAGCCGAGACGGTATGACCTTCGCGGTCCGCAACGGCGCCAACTGGCTCGAGGCACTGCGCGCGGCGCGCGCAGCGTCGCAGCCGGCCGCGCTGATCACCGTGACGCGCGCCGACGGCTCCGCCCCGCGCGAAGCCGGCGCGCGCATGGCGGTCGGACCCGACTGGCAGGCCGACACCATCGGCGGCGGCACGCTCGAGTTCCGCGCGATCGACGCGGCGCGCGAGCTGTTCGCCGCCGGCGCAGCGCGCCGCGCGACGCTGCGCATGCCGCTCGGTGCCAGTCTCGGCCAGTGCTGCGGCGGCGTGGTGTTCCTCGCGATCGAGCGCATCGACGCCGACGACGACGCGTGGTTGGCCGAGGCTGCCCGCGCGTCGGCCGACGGCGAGGTGCGCGTGCGCCACGTGCCGCTGTCCGATCCCTCGGCCAAGGTCACGCTGACCGCGCCGCAAGGCGAGGCCGGCCAGACGCGGCTGGAGAAGGAAGGCGACGCCGAGTGGCTGCTCGACGTGCTGTTGCCGTCGACGATGCAGGTGGTGCTGTTCGGCGCCGGCCACGTCGGCCGCGCGCTGGCGAGCCTGCTGGGCACGCTGCCGTGCAAGGTCACCTGGCTGGACGCGCGCGACGACATGTTCCCCGACGCGGTGGCGGACAACATCGTCACCGAGGTCGGCGACGACGGCGACGTGGCGCGTCAGCCGGCCGGTGCCTACTGGCTGATCCTGACGCACAACCACGCGCTGGACTTCGACATCGTCGAGAAGGTGCTCAAGCGCGGCGACGCGGCCTACGTCGGCCTGATCGGCTCCAAGAGCAAGCGGGCGAACTTCACCCGCCGGCTCGAGGCGCGCGGCGTCGGCCGCGAGCGCGTGGCCGCCGAGCTGACCTGTCCGATCGGCATCGCGGGCATCGCGGGCAAGGAGCCGCCGGTGATCGCGGTGTCGGTGGTCGCCGAGCTGCTGCAGTTGCACGAAGCCCGATTGCGCGCCCTGCGCGACTGATCTACCCTAGGCGGGCCGGTTTTGCCGGCCCGTTTTCTTTTGCAGTTCCGGCCTGGATCGTAGGGGGTCCGCCAGGTCGCGATACAAGGCCCCCTGCGCCGGTACGCGCTTCAGTCCGTTGGAGGTCTTTCGACCGTTTTACCAAGGTCGCCAGACGGATGCGAAGCCGCGCCACGGGTGCGGGCGACGTCATGCCGTGTGGCGAAGATGGAGTCAGCCATGCCCCGTACCCTGATCAAGCATATCCACACCCTCGTCACCATGGACGACGCGCGCCGCGAACTGGCGGACGCCGCGCTGCTTCTCCAAGACAACCGCATCGTCCGCGTCGGCACCAGCGCCGAGCTCGCCGACGAGCCGGCCGACGAAATCGTCGACCTGACCGACCACCTGGTGCTGCCGGGTTTCGTCAACACCCACCACCACATGTACCAGTCGCTGACGCGTGTCGTGCCGGCCGCGCAGGACTGCGAGCTGTTCGACTGGCTGAAAGCCCTGTACCCGATCTGGGCGGGCCTGACGCCGGAGATGATCCGCGTCTCGACCCAGACCGCGATGGCCGAACTGATCCTGTCCGGCTGCACCACCGCGAGCGACCACCTGTACATCTACCCGAACGGCTGCCAGCTCGACGACGCGATCGAGGCGGCGACCGAGATCGGCATGCGCTTCCACGCCAGCCGCGGCGCGATGAGCCTGGGCGAGAGCAAGGGCGGCCTGCCACCCGATGCCGTGGTCGAGAACGAGGACGACATCCTCCGCGACGCGCGCCGGCTGATCGAGACCTACCACGACGCCGGCCGCTACGCGATGACGCGCGTCGTGGTCGCGCCGTGCTCGCCGTTCTCGGTGACCACCGACCTGATGCGCGAGGCGGCGCACCTGGCGCGCGCCTACGGCGTGTCGCTGCACACCCACCTGGCCGAGAACTACAAGGACATCGATTTCAGCCGCGAGGTGTTCGGCATGACGCCGACCGAGTACGTCGAGGACCTCGGCTGGGTAGGCCACGACGTGTGGCACGCGCACTGCGTGCAGCTCGACAAGGACGGCATCGACCTGTTCGCGCGCACCGGCACCGGCGTCGCGCACTGCCCGTGCTCGAACATGCGGCTGGCCTCGGGCATCGCGCCGATCCGCGGCATGCTCGACGCCGGCGTCAAGGTCGGCATCGGCGTCGACGGCAGCGCGTCGAACGACGGCGGCCACATGCTCAACGAGGTGCGCCAGGCCATGCTGTTGCAGCGCGTCGGCCGCATCGACCCGGCGGCGCTGAGCGCGCGCGAGGCGATCGAGATGGCGACGCGCGGCGGCGCGGCGGTGCTCAACCGCGACGACATCGGCCAGCTCGCGCCGGGCTTCGCCGCCGACTTCATCGCCTTCGACCTCAACGAACTCGACTTCGCCGGCGGCTGGCACGACCCGGTCGCGGCGCTGTTGTTCTGCGCGTCGACCAAGGTCAACTGGAGCTTCATCAACGGCCGCGCGGTGGTGCGCGACGGCGAGCTGACCACGGTGCCGTTGCGCAACCTCGTCAAGCACCACAACCTGTTGGCGCGCCAACTGGTGAACGGCGAAGCGCGTTAAGCGCAAAGGCTCGGCCAACGTTGGCCGAGGCAGACACGGCCGGCAGGGGGGGGCGCCTCCCCGCCGGCCGTTTTGCCCGGGGCGCGTGTGATAAGATGAACGTTAAAACCATGCAATCTGCGGCAAGGCGCGACAACGCTGGGCCGCGCAACAAGACAAAGGCAAGAGATCGATGTCAGGCAATACTTTTGGCTTGCTGTTCACCGTGACCTCGTTCGGCGAGAGCCACGGCCCGGCCATCGGCTGCGTGGTGGACGGCTGTCCGCCCGGGCTTTCCATCGACGAGGCCTACATCCAGGCCGAGCTCGACCGTCGCAAACCGGGCACCAGCCGCCACGTCACCCAGCGCCGCGAGCCGGATACCGTCGAGATCCTGTCCGGCGTGTTCGAGGGCAAGACCACCGGCACGCCGATAGCGCTGCTGATCCGCAACACCGACCAGCGCAGCAAAGATTACGGCAACATCGCCGACACCTTCCGCCCGGGCCACGCCGACTACACCTACTGGCACAAGTACGGCATCCGCGACTACCGCGGCGGCGGACGTTCCTCGGCGCGCGAGACCGCGGTGCGCGTCGCCGCCGGCGCGATCGCCAAGAAATGGTTGGCCGAGCAGTACGGCATCGTGATCCGCGGCCACATGACGCAGATCGGCGAGAAGCCTATCCCGTTCGCGCGCTGGGAAGACGTGCCGACCAACCCGTTCTTCGCCGCCGACAACAGCGTGGTCGACGAGCTGGAAGCGTATATGGACAGCGTGCGCAAGAGCCTCGACTCGGTCGGCGCCAGGCTGCGCGTGGTCGCCGAGAACGTGCCGGTCGGCTGGGGCGAGCCGGTGTTCGACCGCCTCGACGCCGATATCGCCTACGCGATGATGAGCATCAACGCGGTCAAGGGCGTCGAGATCGGCGCCGGCTTCGAATCGGTCGCCCAGCGCGGTTCGGTGCACGGCGACGAGCTGACCCCGGAAGGCTTCGCCAGCAACCACGCCGGCGGCATTCTCGGCGGCATCTCGACCGGCCAGGACATCGAGGTCTCGATCGCGATCAAGCCGACCTCGAGCATCGCCACGCCGCGCCGCTCGATCGACAAGGCCGGCCAAGCGGTCACGATGGAAACCCACGGCCGCCACGACCCGTGCGTCGGCATCCGCGCCACGCCGATCGCCGAGGCGATGCTGGCGCTGACGCTGATGGACCACGCGCTGCGCCACCGCGCGCAATGCGGCGACGTGGTGGTCAGCACGCCGCGTATCCCGGGCCGCATCGGCTGAGCGGGGCGGTGCCGCGGCCCCGATCCCGATTTTTTGCAGAACGACCGACCATGTTCAAAAGCCTGATCGAAGGCTTCGCCGGCCGAAAGCCGCGCGAGGAGGAGGGCGCCGCGCCGGTCGCCGCCGCGACCGAGCCGCCGCGAATGGCAGTACGGGCGCCCGAGACGGATGCCGGACCGATCGAGCTGCCGCCGACGCTGGGCTTTGTCGCGCACCAGCCGGTGCTGGACCGCCAGCAGCGTGCCGTCGCCTACCTGTTCGCCGCCCGCGACGAGCGCGGCGCCGCCGGCACGCCGGCGCGGCGGCGCGAGTTCGACGCCCTGCTGCTGTCCACGCTCGCGAAAATGGGCGTGTACCGGCTGCTCGACTACCGGCGCGCCTTCATCCAGATCTCGCTCGATTCGCTGGATCTGCCCGAACTGGCAACCTTGCCGGCGCGCAGCGTGCTGCTGCTCGTCGAGCCCGGCTGCGAGCCGCTGGACGACGGCGACCTGGCGCGGCTCGAGGCGCTCAAGGCGGGTGGTCTGCGCCTGGCGCTCGCGCCGGCGCGCTTCGACGACAGCGTCGTGACGGCGGCGCGCCGCGAGCGGCTGTTCGCGCTGGCCGACGTGATGGTGCTGGACTTCGCCGCCTCGGCCAACCGCGTGCTGGCGCCGCTGCTCGACCAGCTGCCGCGCCGCTACCCGAAGGCGCGCTGGTTTGCGCGCAACGTCGGCACGGCGGAGGACATGGAGCTGTGCCTGCACGGGCCGGCGGCGCAGCGCTTCGCGCTGTTCCACGGCGTTTACCTGGCCGGTGGGCGCTCGATGCCGACCGGCAAGGTTGACAGCGGCCAGGCGCGCGTGCTCGAGATCATGCGGCTGTTGCGCTGCAACGCCGAAGCGCACGAAATCGAGGCGCAGTTCAAGCTCGACTCGCTGCTGCTGTTCAAGCTGCTGCGCTTCGTCAACGCGCCGGTCAACGGACTGAGCCGCAAGGTGATGAGTATCGAGGAGAGCCTGCTGCTGCTCGGGCGCGAACGCCTGTTCAAGTGGATGTCGCTCTTGCTGTTCACCGCGCGCCGCGACGACGTCTCTTCCCCGGGCCTGCTGGAAAAGTCGCTGATCCGCGCCGCCTTCATGGAGCGGCTGGGCGACTATCGCGGCAGCCGGCTCGAGGCCGAGCACCTGTTCCTGACCGGCATGTTCTCGCTGCTGGCGGCGCTCTTGAACGTACCGTTGGCCGATGCGCTCGAACCGCTCGACTTGCCGGCGCCGGTCGCAGACGCGCTGCTGGCGCAAAAAGGCCTGTTCGCGCCTTACTTCCAGCTGGCCGTCGCCTGCGAGCAGAACGACCCGGCGCGCGTCACCCGCCTGGTCGCGCTGCTGAAGCTGGACCTCGACCTCGTCAACCGCTTCTACACCGAGGCCGTGCTGTGGACGCAGCAGGTGTTGCGGGAGGAGGAGCCCGTTCCGGCGGAGTGAGGGCCGGGGCATAGGGGCGTTACAGGCGCCAGCCCCGGCATTTGACGGGACTTGAAGGAGGGAAGCGGAACCGATCATCGGCGCCGCTTTTCTTGTTTCCAGGGAGTGACCTGAGTCGGGATTTTGTAGCCACTCAGGCAGTGAGTCGGTTGTCGATAGTAGCCGAATCCAGCCAGGCTCGACGGACCGTGGCCGGAAGTTGATAGCGGTGGGCGCTGTGTGGTCGGCGCTCGTTGTAGAACTGCCGCCAGCATTCGATGAGCCCCTTGGCCTCGGCGCGGCTGCGAAACCATTCGCGATTCAGCAATTCGGCGCGTAGCTTGCCGTTGAAACTTTCGATGAAACCGTTTTGCCCCGGACTGCCGGACGCAATGAAGGCGGGTCCAAGCGCCGCATCGCGCAGCCAGCGCATGACCTTGGCGGCAGTGAACTCCGCACCATTGTCCGATCGAACGTAGGCAGGCTTGCCGTACCGCCGCATGAGGCGCGACAACGTCAGGATGACGTCTTGCGAGCGCAGACTGGCGCCACCTCGATAGCCAGGCATTCGCGGGTGTATTCGTCGATCACGCATAACATCTTCAATGCCCGGCCATCGACCAACTGGTCATGGACGAAGTCATAGCTCCAGACCGAGTTGGGCTGCGTGGCGCCCGGCAGGCGAATATCGCTGCCGCAACGTCGCCGGCGTGGCCGCCGCTTCGGGATGCCGAGTTTCAACGCTCGCCACATCCGCCGTACTCGCGATTCACTCAGCGCCAGCCAGGCCGCCATCCGGCGATAGCCAAAGCGTGGTACCTCCGACGATGCCGCAAGCAGCCGTTCACCCAAGTGTCGATCCTTCTCCGGCTGCTTGAGCTCGTAGGCCGCTACCCGGCGACTGAGAGTCGCTAACAAAACCTCCTTGATGCTGAGCACGCGAGGCCCCATCTGGTCGGCATGAAGCGAAGTGTCGTCAGCCAGAAACTGTGGAAATCGTTGCAACCGTTGCTGCCCAGCACGCCCCGTTCACGACGGGGCGGGCGTCCCCGCCTGGATGACCGGGCGGCGCTGAACGGCATCCTGTTCGTGCTCACCACCGGGATCCCGTGGGAGGACCTACCGCAAGAACTGGGCTTCGGCAGCGGCATGACCTGCTGGCGACGCCTGCGCGACAGGCAAGCCCAAGGCGTCTGGGACCGCCTGCATCTGGCGCTGTTGACCCAACTGCGGCAATGCGACCAGATCGACTGGAGCCGGGCCTGCATCGACGGAGCGAGTGTCGCCAGCCCCCGGGGGGCGCGGAAACCGGCCGCAACCCCACCGATCGCGGCAAGCTCGGTAGCAAGCGACACCTGATCGTCGACCGCCGTGGCGTGCCACTGGCGCTGAGCGTGACGGGCGCCAATCGCCACGATTCGATAGCCTTCGAGACCTTGGTGGACGCCATTCCGGCCGTTCCCGGCCTGCCGGGACGACCCCGGCAGCGACCGCACAAATTGCACGCCGACAAGGGCTACGACTTCCGCCGCTGTCGCGAGCACCTCAAACGTCGCGGCATCATGGCGCGCATTGCCCGTCGCGGCGTGGAAAGCGGCGAGCGGCTGGGGCGCCATCGCTGGGTGGTCGAGCGCACGCACGCCTGGTTGGCCGGCTTCGGCAAGCTGCGCATCCGCTTCGAAAGACGGCTGGACACGCATTACGCCTTGCTCAAGCTGGCTTGTGCCTTGATCTGCTTACGCTTTATCGACCGGTTTTGTTAGCGACTCTGAGCCCCAGGTAACGACATGCCTTGCGTTGCGACAGACCCCGCCGAGTCAGGACTTCCAGCGCTTCGCGCCGGCCCGTCGGGGTGCTCATTTTTTTCGGCTGAATTCCTTCAAGCCGTGAGTTACCAGCAACTGCTCGGCCAGCAGCCGCTTGAGCCGCTCGTTCTCCGACTCCAGTTCCTTGAGTCGCCGTGCCTCGGCCACATCCATGCCGCCGAACTTGTTGCGCCAGCGGTAGAACGTCTGTTCCGTGATGTTGTGACGCTGACACAGATCCTTTGTCGACGCCTCCCGGCTTTCGGCTTCCCGCAGGATGCGGATGATCTGTTCGTCGGTAAATCGCTTTTTCATCGAGTTCTCCATGCTCCAAGGATACGAGAGCTCACTTGCAGAATGGCTACACGATTCGACTCAGGTCAGCAGCTTATGCTGGCAAAAGTCGCAACTTATGGTGTCAAAGTCGCAGCTTATGTTGTCACTCACAGCGCCGATTCCCGCTGGCGGTGTGCCAGGCTTCAGCCGCAGGCGCCGATATGGCCGCAGGCGGTGCAGAATTCGCAACCATCCTTCCTGATCAGCGCGCGGTGGCCGCATTCGGGGCAGGCCTTGCCGGCCAGCGCCGCGGGCCGCTCGGGTTGGCCGAACAGTTCGCCCTGTTCGGGCGCGAGTACCCCCATGTCCTCGACCGGGTAGCCCGCTTCGGTCAACAGGCCGAGCATCGCGTAGCGGTGGATCAACAGCCGCGCCAGGTAGGCGACCGTCGACGGCCAGCTCTGCGACTTCTCGCCGCCGGGCACGCGCGCGAAGAAGTCGCCCTGCGGCTCGGCCCAGTTCAACAGCTTGCGCAGTTTCAGCCCTATCCACGCCGGGTCGATCACCCGCATGTCGAGCGACAGCAGCTTGCACAGCCCGTCGAGCTCGCGCGGGTAGGCGCCGGCCAGCCACATCGCGTACGGGCGGCGGCCGCCGCCGGGCATCGTCAATTCCTTCACGAACAGCACGAAGTCGTCGCCGGTCTGCGCGTTGGCGATGTCGACCGTCCAGCTCAGCGTGCCGTCCGGGCCGGACTTGGGTTCCTGGCGCGCGATCAGCGCGTCCAGCACCGGGGTCGGTTCGTCCTGTGCCGCCTCGAGCGCGCCGAGCGCGGCGACGCGGTGGCGCACGACGCGGCCGAGCGCGGCGGCGGCGCTGGCGGCGTACTGCTCTTGACCGGCGAGTTCGAGCCGGTAGCGCCGGTCGCCGGCGGTGCGCGCGAGCGCGTCGAGCTTCATCGCCAGCCAGCCGCGGTCGCGGCAGCGCATGTCCATCGACAGCGTCTTGGCAATCGCGCCGAGGCCGCGCGCCTGTTCGCTGCCGTTGACCCAGCATTCGAACGGGTAGGCGCGCTCCTCGTCGACGTGGCCGACCACCACGGCGAAGCCGCCGTCGTCGCCCTCGACCATATAGGTCCACGATGGGTTGCCGTCGGGCAGCTGCGGCCGGTGCGGCCACTTGAGGCTGGCGAGCGTCGGACTCGGCGCGCTCTTGAGCGCGAGACGCCGGTCCGCTCCCGACGCGGCCGCGAGGTTGGCCGAGGCGCCGTCTGCGGCCGCCGGCAGCGACAGCACCGCGCCGAGCACCGTGTTCGGCCGGTAGGTGGTGATGCCCTTGAGGCCGGCGCGCCAGGCTTCCAGATAGAGCGCCTCGAAGTCGTCGAAGGGGTAGTCGGCCGGCACGTTCACCGTCTTGGAGATCGCGGTGTCGATATAGGGCGCGACGGCGGCGGCCATCCGCATATGGTCGAGCGCGCTCATTTCCAGCGCCGAGACGAAGGCCGGCGGCAAGGGCGCGTCGGGGCCGAACAGGTGGCGGAACAGCCGCCAGGCGTGGTCCTCGACCTGGTATTCCTGCTGGCCGCCGTCGGGCAGCCGCTTCTTCCTCGTGTAGTGCCACGAGAACGCCGGTTCGATGCCGTTGCTCGCGTTGTCGGCGAAGGCGAGCGAGATGGTGCCGGTCGGCGCGATCGACAGCAGGTGCGAGTTGCGGATGCCGTGCTGGCGGATGCGCGCCCGGATCGCCTCGGGCAGCCGGCTCGCGCAGTGCGGCGCGGCCAGGTAGGGCTCGGCGTCGAACAGCGGGAAGGGGCCTTTTTCGATCGCCAGCTCGACCGACGCGTCGTAGGCGGCGTTCCGCATCGCCTCGGCCAAGCTCGCCGCCATCGCGCGGCCGGCGTCGCTGTCGTAGCGCAGGTTCAGCAAAATCAGCGCGTCGCCCAGTCCGGTGAAGCCGAGCCCGATGCGGCGCTTGGCGGCGGCTTCAAACGCCTGCTCGGGCAGCGGCCAGACGGTGGCGTCGAGTACGTTGTCGAGCATCCGCACCGCGACGCGCACCGTGGCGTCGAAAGCGGCGAAGTCGAAGTTGGCCGAGGCGGAAAACGGTGCGCGCACGAAGCGGGTCAGGTCGATCGAGCCGAGGTCGCAGCAGCCGTAGTCGGGCAGCGGCTGCTCGCCGCACGGGTTGGTCGACGCGATCGTTTCGCAGTAGGACAGGTTGTTGTCGGCGTTGATGCGGTCGAGGAAGAGCACGCCCGGTTCGGCGTGGTCGTAGGTCGAGCGCATCACCTGATGCCACAGCGCGCGCGCCGGCACGCGCCGGTACAGCCAGCGGCCGTCGGCCAGCCGGGTCGCGTCGGGGAACAGCGCCGCGTCCGGCTCGGCGGCGTGGACGAGCGGCCAGTCGGCGTCGGCCTCGACCGCGCGCATGAAGGCGTCGGACACGCCGATCGAGATATTGAAGTTGGACAGCGCGCCGCGGTCCTTGGCGTGGATGAATTCCTCGATGTCCGGGTGGTCGACGTCGAGCACGCCCATCTGCGCGCCGCGCCGCGCGCCGGCCGATTCGACCGTCTCGCAGCTGGCGTCGAACACCTGCATATAGGACACCGGGCCGCTGGCGCGGCTGTGCGTGCTGGCCACGCGCGCGCCGCGCGGCCGGATCGCGCTGAAGTTGTAGCCGACGCCGCCGCCGCGCCGCATAGTCTCGGCCGCCTGCTGCAGCGCCGGGTAGATGCCGGGCTTGCCGGCCACCGTCTGGCTGATCGAGTCGCCGACCGGCTGCACGAAACAGTTGATCAGCGTCGCCGCCAGCGCGGTGCCAGCCGCCGAGTTGATGCGGCCGCCGGGGATGAAGCCGGCCTGCTGCGCGGCGAAGAACGCGTCCTCGTGCGCGGCCGGCTCGGCCTCGACCGCGGCGAGCGCGCGTGCGACGCGCCGCCTGACCGCGTCGGCGTCGGCCTCGTCGCCCTTGGCGTACTTTTCGCGCAGCACGTCGCGGCTGATCGGCTGTTCGGGCAGCGCGGGGCGCGGGTCGGCTTTCATGCGCTTCTCCCTGGTGTCGGCGGGGGTGGAGGGTGCTGCCGTCACGGCGCGGCGGCCGGGGCTGGCTTGGCCGAGGCGGCCTGCGCCGGCGCGGCGAGCAGCGCGTCGAGCTTGACGACGAGCGGCACGCCCTCGGCATCGGCCTTGACCGTCTGCGGCTCGGCCAGCGTCACGCGCGCCTTGAGCGCCGCGTTGCGGCCGACCAGCGCCTGGTAGGCCGCCTCGCCGCGCGCGCGCGCCAGCGCCTGCAGCGCGGCGGCGTCGACCTTCTGCGCGGCGACGATCTCGTCGCGCAGCCGCGCGTAGCGTTCGCGGTTGTCCGGCGTGGCGACCAGCCGCGCCGTCAGCTTGATCAGGCCGACCTCGCGCCCGTAAACCTGCTTGACCGCGGCCTGGATGCGCTCGTCGTCGAGGTCGGGCAGCGGCAGCGGCAGGTCGGGCGCGATCTTCAGACCGGCGGCCGTGAGGATCGCGCGGTCGGCGCGCGCGCGCGCCAGTTCCTTCGTCTCGCGGCCGACGTCGACGCCGCCGGCGAGACTGACGGTCACGCGCGGCCGCTTTTCGAGCACCTGCGCGAGTTTGTCGAGCTTCTCGCGCTCCGGCGGCGCGATGCCTGCCTCGCCGGGCGCGAAGTTGATCGCGTCGAAGCCTTCGCCGCCGAACAGCGCCGACAGCGCGCGGAACGGCGAGCTGACGACCTTGACGATCACGTTCCGGATCGCCTGCCACACCAGGTGGCCGTAGCTGAACTTCGGTTCGTCGAGGCTGCCCTCGATCGGCAGGTTGACGTCGATGATGCCGTCGCTGTCCTCGAGCAGCGCGACCGCCAGCCGCAAGGGCAGCGGCGTCACGTTCGGGTCGTGCACCTCGTCGCCGAGCTTGATCGAGTTGATCAGCACGCGGTTCTCGCCCTTGAGCTGGCGGTTGACCAGCAGGTAGCGCAGGTCGGTCGACAGCCGGCCGTCGTCGATACGCCAGCCGGCGAAGGTCATCGAGTACGGGTTCAGGCTGTTGATCGGGATATTGCGGAAGGCCAGCGTGATGTCGGTGTCGTCGGTCGGCGACAGGGGGGCGAGCGTGCCGCGCACGCGGGCGTCGCCGTAACGGTCGACGGCGCCGTCGAGCGTGACGGTGCCGCGCCGGCCCGGCTGCGTCGACAGGCCGTTGACCGTGCCCTTGAGGCCGTGGATGCGCGTCGCGAAGCTCGGCCGCATGCCGAGGTCGGCGAAGTCGAGCTCGCTTGCGCGCACGACGACGCTTCTGACGTTGACCGTCGGCAGCGCCGGTGCCGGCGCCGGCCGGGCGCACCACGGCGCGTCCGCGGCGATGGCGTCGCTGGCCTGCGGCGGCGTGGGCGGCGCCTTGGCGCCGAACAGCCGCGCGACGTTGAGCTGGCGCTTCTCGTCGAGGATCAGCCGTGCCTGAGCGCCGTCGAGCCTGAGCTCGGCGACGTCGACCGCGAGGCGGGTGCCGCCGGAGGCGCGGATCCCCGAGGCGACCAGCTCGCGCCAGGCGATCAGCGGGCGGCGGTCGCCCGGTTCGAGCAGCACCAGACGCGACACGCGCGCGCCGCCGCGGGCCTGCCAGCGGCCGTCGGCGACGCGCACGTCGAGGTCGGCGCCGAGCGTGCCGCCGGAGAGCCTGAGCGGCGTGCCGGACAGCGCGTACGGCGCAAAGGGCGCGAGTGGCAGGCCGGCGAGCGTCAGATGTGCGTCGAGCGCGCCGCCGGGTGCGACGTCGAGCCGCGCGTTGGCGCGGCCACTGGCGGCGCGGCCGGACAACTCGACCGCCAGCGCGCCGTTGTCGCGCGCGCGGCCGCGCCCGGCGATGTCGTCGATCACCACTTCGACCGGGCGCGCGACGGCGGCGTCGCGCCAGGCGACGCGGCCCTGCGCGACCTCGACCTCGGGCGGGACCACCGTCCAGGCCGGGCCGGCGGCCGGTTTCGCCGGCGCGGCGCGGCGCGCCGGCGCGAAGGCGTCGGCGAGCGCGACGCGGCCGTGTTTGTCGCGCGCGACGTCGAGCCGCGGACCGGTCAGCTTCAGCGTTCCCAGCTCGACGCGGCGTGCGCCGGCGTCGACGCGCGCGTTGTCGAGCCGCGCGTCGAGCAGCGTCGCGAGTTCGCGGCCGCCGGCGTCTTCGACGCGGTTGTCGGCCAGGTGCACGGCGAGGCGCGACAGTTGCGGCGCGCGGCCGGCCTCGAGCGACAGCGCGAAGCCGGCCTCGGCCAACGTCCCCGTATAACGCAGCGGCCGCGCGAAGCTCGCGTCGGCGAACGACAGCCTGACCCGTTCGAGCGCGAGTTGCGCGAGGTTCACGCTCCACGGCGCGGCGGGTGTCGCCGGAGCTGCGGGGGCCGGGCGGGACGGCGGGATCATCGCCTGCCAGTCGAGCGCGCCGTCGGCGGCGCGCTGCGCGGCGAGCGAGCCGTCGCTCAGGCGCACGCGGCGGATGTCGATGCGGCGCTGCTCGAGGTCGAAGCCGTCGCCGTCGACGGTCAGCGCGCGCAGCGTCAGCCGGCTCGGACTTTGCGGCGCCGACAGCGCAAGGCCTGTCAGCGAGGCGGAGAACGGCGCGGCCGTCAGCGTCACGCGCGGGCCGGTCAGCGCGAAGCGGTAGTCGGCGCGCAGCGACAGCGCGCCGGCCGGCGACTGCAGCGTCGCCACCTCGCGCAGCGCCGGTGCGAGGCGCGCCAGCGGCAAGCCGGACAGTTCGACGCGGCCGCGCGAGCTCAGCGGCTGCAGCGTCAGCGCGCCGCGCCAGGCGAGCTTGCCGCCGCCGTCGACGTCGGCGGCAAGCCGGTAGCCGCCTTCGACCGGCAGCGTCGACAGCTCGGTGAGCACCAGGTTCAGCGGCGCGAGCCGCCACGGCGGCACGTCGGGCGTGGTCTCGTCGACCACGGTGAAGCGGCCGTCCTTGAGTTCGAGCCGGTCGACGACGATCTTCGGCAGTTCGGCGTTTTGCTTGGCCGGCGCCTTGCCGGCGAGGTCGGCGGCAAGCTGCGCCCAGTTCCACCGCTCCTGCCGGTCGCGGTAGAGCTGCGTTTCCGGCGCGACCAGCGTCAGCGTCGCCGCGTGGTAGCGGCCGATCAGCAGCGAGGTCGGCTCGGCGTCCAGCACGATCGAGGCGGCCTTGAACAGCACGCGGCCGTCGCGGTCGCGGAAGTTCACGTCGCCGACGGTCAGCGTCATGCTCCACGGCGACAGCGAGACCTCGCCGAGCGTCAGCGTGCGGCCGTGTTCGGCGGCCCAGTCGGCGGCGGCGCGGCGGATCCAGTCGGGGGCGAGACGGGCGGCCAGGCCGAGCGCGGCAAGCCAGGCGAGCAGGACGGCGGCGAGCGCGACGGGCCAGCGCCGGCGGCGGCGCGCGCGCGCCGCGGCGGGGGCGGAGGACGGGGTGTCGTTCATCGAGAGGGGCTTCGGGCTATCATTGAGGGTTTCTAGCCGAACTATAGCGCGCGCGCCGGGCCGAGCCGGCCGCATGCCGCGCGCAATTCATCCGACATGACCGATTCTACCCGCCCGGCCGAGCGCTGGGACCTGTTCTGCACCGTGATCGACAATTTCGGCGATATCGGCGTCGCCTGGCGGCTGGCGCGCCAGCTGGTCGCCGAGCACGGCGTCGCGCTCCGGCTGTGGGTCGACGACTTCGCCAGCTTCGCGCGCATCGAGCCGCGGCTCGACGCGGCGGCCGACGCGCAGACCGTCGCCGGCGTCGAGATCCGCCGCTGGACGCCGGGCTCGGCCAACCTTGACGCCGACGTCGCGCCGGGGCGCGTGGTGATCGAGGCCTTCGGTTGCCGGCTGCCGGACGGCTTCCTCGCCGCGATGGCGGCGTGCGCGCCGCGTCCGGTGTGGCTGAACCTCGAATACCTGTCGGCCGAGGACTGGGTCGACGGCTGCCACGGCATGGCCTCGCCGCATCCGCGCCTGCCGTTGACGCAGTACTTCTACTTTCCCGGTTTCACCGCGCAAAGCGGCGGCCTGATCGGCGAGCGCGACCTGTCCATGCGGCGCGACGCCTTCCTCGCCGACGCGGCCGGACTGGCCGCCTACTGGGCGTCGCTGGGGCTCTCGGCGCGCGCGCCGGGCGAGACGCGCGTCAGCGTGTTCAGCTACGAGACGCCGGCGCTGGCCAGCCTCGTCGAGGCGTGGAGCGCGTCCGGTGCGCCGGTGACCGCGCTGGTGCCCGAGGGGCGCGCGCTGGCCGAGCTGTCGCGCGTGCTCGGCCAGGCTTTGGCCGCCGGCGACAAGGCGACGCGCGGCGCGCTGACGGTCGTCGCGCTGCCGATGACCGACCAGGACGGCTACGACCGCTTGTTGTGGGCATGCGACGTCAACATCGTGCGCGGCGAGGATTCTTTCCTGCGCGCGCAATGGGCGGCGCGCCCCTTCCTGTGGCACATCTACCGCCAGGACGACGGCGTGCACCTCGACAAGCTCGACGCCTTCCTCGCCCGCTACACGCAAGGGTTGGCCGAGCCGGCGGCCGAGGCGCTCGTCGCCTTCAGCCGCGCGTTCAACCGCGACGAAGCGGTGTCCGACGCGTGGCGCGCGCTCGAAAAACAGCGCGACGCGCTGGCGCGCCACGCGCGCGACTGGGCCGCCCGACAGGCCGCGATGGGCGATCTTGCCGCCCGGCTGGTGCAATTCGTGGAAAACCGGCTAAAATAGCCCGTTTTTTCGGAAAACCTTTTCCGATTCCAATCAAGACCTTAGGATTTTGACGCAATGAAAACCGCACAGGAACTCCGCGCCGGCAACGTGTTCATGCTGGGTAACGACCCGATGGTCGTCCAGAAGGCCGAATTCAGCAAATCGGGCCGCAACTCGTCCGTCGTGAAGATGAAGATGAAGAACCTCTTGACCGGCAGCGCCTCCGAAGCCGTGTACAAGGCCGACGAGAAGTTCGACGTCGTGGTGCTCGATCGCAAGGAATGCACCTATTCCTACTTCGCCGACCCGATGTACGTGTTCATGGACGCCGAGTTCAACCAGTACGAAGTCGAAGCCGAGAACATGGGCGACGCGCTGAACTACCTGATCGACGGCATGGAAGACATCTGCGAGGTGACCTTCTACAACGGCAAGGCGATCTCGGTCGAACTGCCGACCACCGTCGTGCGCGAAGTCGAATACACCGAGCCGGCCGTCAAGGGCGACACCTCGGGCAAGGTGATGAAGCCGGCCCGTCTGAAGGGCGCTTCCCTCGAAATCTCGGTGGCCGCCTTCGTCGAAATCGGCGACCGCATCGAGATCGACACCCGTACCGGCGAATTCAAGAAGCGCGCCTGAGCGTTTTTGGCCGCGTCACAAGGGCGACCCTCCGGGGTCGCTTTTTTTTGACCGGGTGGCCGGTGGCGAGCGGCGAAAAAAAAACCGGATCGCGGGTGAACGATCCGGGTGTGGTCGGCGCGCGCGGGGCTTGCCGACCGAGTGCTGCGTTTCGACGCAGGAGGAGTAAAAACGGGACGACAGACTGTCCACGGCAACGGGCGATCAGAGCACCGCCCGCGCGGTTACCGGTGGAGCACTCACCGGCGGCCGCGCCTTGTGTTGCGCTGCAATGTTAAGTCGTCCCGCCTGGCGCCTCCTATTGGGACTCACCCTTGCGGGCTGGCCCGCAAGTCCTTGATCGGCAAGGGCTCAGCCGGCGTCGCGACTGCGGTGGGCGACCACGGCCTGTACCAGGTCGGCGATCGAGCGGGCTCCCATCTTGTCCATCATCTTGCCGCGGTGCGCCTCGACGGTCTTGATGCTGATGCCCATCTCGTCGGCGATCACCTTGTTCATCTTGCCCTCGATGACCTTTTCGAGCACCTCGCGTTCGCGCGTGGTCAGCGAGGCGAGCCGCTCTTCGAAGGCGTCGCGTACCGCGACGTGCGCCATCGCGGTGCGGCAGGCCGCCAGCGCGCCCTCGACCACCGACAGGAAGGCCTGCTGGTTGAACGGCTTCTCGAGGAACTCGAAGGCGCCGCGCTTGACCGCCTGTACCGCCATCGGCACGTCGCCGTGGCCGGTCAGGAACACCACCGGCCACGGATTGCCGCGCGCGATCAGCTCCTCGAAGAGTTCCAGGCCGCTCATTCCCGGCATGCGGATGTCGACCACCAGGCAGCCGAGCCCCTCGGGCGAGAAGTCGGCCAGCAGGTTCTCGGCGCTGTTGTGGCAGACCACCCGATAGTCGTGGCTTTCCAGAAGCCAGACCAGCGAATCGCGGAAGGCCTCGTCGTCGTCAACGATATGAATGTATGCGTGTTGGAAGCTGTTCATGTTGGGACTACCGGCAAGGTAAAGCTGAAAATACTGCCGCCGCCTTCGCGGTCTTCCACCCAGATCTGCCCCTGGTGGAATTCGACGATGGAGCGGCAAATGCCCAGGCCCAGGCCCGTTCCGTCGGACTTGGTGGTGAAGAAGGCCTCGAACAGGCGCTCCTTCTGGTCGGCGGGCACCCCGTGACCGCGGTCGGCGATCGACACGGTAACCCGCTTGTTGCTCGAGAGGTGCGCGCCGAGCGACAGCACGCGCTCGGTCAGCTCCTGCTCGCGCATCGACTCGATGCCGTTCTTGATCAGGTTGAGCAGCACTTGCTCGATCAGGATCGGGTCGATGTGAAGGTCGGGCAGTTGTTCCGGCAGCGCGACGTCGATGCGCGCACCGTGGCGTTTGGCCTCGATCTCGGCGATCGCCAGCGTCGCGTCGATCACCTCGGCCAACTGGCAGGCACGCCGGTCGGGCGCGCTCTGTTTGACGAATTCGCGGATGCGGCGCACCACCATGCCGGCGCGCTCGGCTTGCGCGGTGACCTTCTCCATCACCGGCAAGAGCGCCTCGGGCGTCGCCTTGCCCTGGCGGATGCGCTCGATGCAGCCGTTCTGGTAGTTGGCGATCGCCGACAAGGGCTGGTTCAGCTCGTGCGCCAGCGTCGAGGCCATCTCGCCGAGCGTGACCAGGCGCGAGGTTGCCTGCAGCTTTTCCATCTGCTCTTTATAGCGTTCCTCGGCCTCGTGCTCGCGCGTGACGTCGGTCAGCGCGGCGACCCAGCCGCTGTGCGCGCCGTCGGCGTCGATCAGCGGCGAGATCAGCATCTGCGCGTAAAACTCCTGGCCGTTCTTGCGCCGGAAGCGCGATTCGAACACGTCCTTGGGCGCGTCGCCGGCCAGCGTCTGCGTCAGCGAGATGCGGTTGCGTTCGCCGGCGTCGCCCTTGAGCCAGAACGGGTAGGGCGGCAGTTGGCCGACCAGTTCCTCCTCGGAAAAACCGGTGATGGTGCAGAACGACTGGTTGACGTAGGTGATGCGGCCGGCGCGGTCCATCGCGCGGATGCCGACCGACAGCGAGTCCTCCATCGCCTTGCGGAAGGCCGACTCGCGGAGCAGGTCCTCGAGCGCGCGTTTCTCGACCGTGATGTCGCGGCCGGACAGGTAGACGCGGTTGCGTTCGGGCAGCGGGCTCAGCGCCCAGGCGATATGGCGCGTCTCGCCGCCGGCGGCGATGACCGGCGTCTCGACGTAGTGGTCCTGCCAGGTGCCGGCCAGGAGTGCGGCGAAGCCGTCGCGGACGCGCGCCTTTTCCGCATCGGGCAGGAAGTCGAGGAAGGAGCGGCCTTCGAGTGTGCCGGGCGGATAGCCGAGCACGCGCTCGAACGCCGGGTTGACCTCGACGATGCTGGTGTCGTCGTCGACCACGGCCAGCAGATCCTGCGACAGGCGATAGACGCGGTCGCGCTCGCTCTCGGCGTCGATGCGGCGACGGATGTGGCGGTTCAGGCTGACGAGGCTGAGCAGCGTCAGCAGCGTCAGGCCGACGATCAGGCCGAGCTGCAGCTTGCGCGCCGGGCCGGCGACCGCCTGTACCGGGCGGACGCGGATCGACAGGCCGGTACCCGGCAGCGATACGGTTTCGCTGTAGCTCATCAGCTGGCGGCGCTGTGCGTTGCGCGCCAGCGTGCGGCCGTGCGCGTCGACCAGTTCGAGCTGATACTTTTCCGCCAGCCAGGCCGGCGGCAGGCGGCGCACCAGGCGCTGCGCGCCGAACACGCCGATCACCGTGCCGGCGAAGGCGTCGCCGTCGCGCACCGGTACATGCAGTTCGACGAACCACTCGCCGCTTTCGGTTGGGTAGGCGACGCTGTAGGCGAGACGGCCGCTGTCGCGCACCTTGCCGAAGGTGTCGGCGCTGCGCGGCGGCAGCGCGACGCCGGGACGGAACGGTTCCACTCCCATCGGCTGCAGGTGGCGCACGCGGCCGTCGGCGCCGGCGTAGGCGATCGCCGCCATCTCCGGCATATTGGCCAGCCAGACGGCGCTGCGCCGGCGGAACTCGGCTTCGTCGACCTCGCCGCCGCCGATCGCGCGCGCTAGCTCGATCAGATGCTGGCGGTCGTCGTCGAGCCGGCGCTGCGCCGACTGCTCGGCCCACAGGCTGTCGCGCGACAGGTCGCCCTTGAGCTGTTCGGCTTCGCGCGTGTCGAGCGTCCACAGCATCACAGCCATGGTGAGGAAGAACAGCGTGACGGTGCTGTTCGGGAAGAGGTCGGACCAGACGCTGCGCTTGAACCAGACGAGAAGCCGGCCGGCGCGCCGCTTGAGCGTCATCGGCATGCCGTCCCCGTCCGGAGCGCGCCGGGCCGCGCGTCGGCCGGCGCGGGCTTGGGGAGGGGGAGGGCGTCGCGCATCGTGCCGCTCCGTCTAGGCGCCGTCGCGCGCCTGCTGTTCGTTGAGGTAGGATTCGAGCGCATGGCCGGCCGACAGGATGTGGTAGCGGATGAAGTCGACCGCCTCGTCGGTGGCCTTGGCGCGGCACAGCGCCAACAGCTTGTTGTGCTCCTCGTGCGCCCGTTCCATGGTGTGCGTGAACAGGATCTGCATCCGCGTGTAGCGGTCGGTCTTGTTGTGCAACTGTTCGATCAGCGCCAGCGTGTTGGGGCGCTGCGCCGCACGGTAGAGCGCGAGGTGGAAGCGCGAGTTCAATTCGCCCCAGTGGCGCACGTCGTGCTTTTCGAGCGCGACGCCGAACTCCTTGAGCGTGGCGGCGGCGGCGTCGAGGTCGGCCGAGGTCTGGCGGGGAATCGCGGCGCGCAGCAGCTCGCTCTCGAGCAAGGCGCGGATGTCCAGCAGCTCGAGCACGTCGTCGAGCGACAAGGTCGAGACGAGGGCGCCCTTGTGATCGATGATCTGGATCAGCCCTTCCGCCTCGAGCTGGCGCAGCGCTTCGCGCACCGGCACGCGGCTGACGCCGTATTCATTGGACAGCGCCTCCTGGCGCAGTTGTTGCCCGTCCTGGAATTCACCCGACAGGATGCGCTGGCGCAGGGACTCGGTCACCGCGCTGGTCAGCGTCTGGCGCTTGATCGGCTGCAAGGGGGGGCTCATGGCTGCATTTTGGATACAAATGACTGTATTCGAATTATACGTTCTGTATCTTGTCAGACAAAGAACAATCGGACGGCAAGGGTAAACGCTTAGGCGGCGCAGGGCAAGGGCGTTGCGGATAAAACGACGCGGAAAACAGGGAAAAGCAGAATGGGGGAGGGGGGTGGGGTGGATGATGGGACTCGAACCCACGACAGCCGGAATCACAATCCGGGACTCTACCAACTGAGCTACATCCACCGCCGAAACGGGAGAACGAAATTGGGCGACTTCGTTCCTAGTAAATTGTGGGGTGGATGATGGGACTCGAACCCACGACAGCCGGAATCACAATCCGGGACTCTACCAACTGAGCTACATCCACCACTGCAATACATTGTCTCTGGCGCGCCCGACAGGACTCGAACCTGTAACCCCCGGCTTAGAAGGCCGGTGCTCTATCCGGTTGAGCTACGGGCGCAGAGCCCGCCGAAGCGTGTCATTGGTCGGGGCGGTGGGATTCGAACTCACGACCCCCTGGTCCCAAACCAGGTGCGCTACCAGACTGCGCTACGCCCCGACAACGAGAGTCCGCAAATATACGGATTGCCGGTATTGCTGTCAACTCCCGTTGAGCCGGCTTTCATAAAAATGCGAAAATTAGGTTTTTGCATCAATGAGTTTGGGGAAAAACGAAATGGTGGCTCAACGGATAGACGGCAAGGCGGTGGCCGAGCAACGCATCGAGGCGGTGCGCGAGGCGGTCGAGGCGCGTCGCGCGGCGGGGCTGCGCGTGCCGACGCTGGCGGTGGTGCTGGTCGGCGACGATGCGGCCAGCGCGGTCTACGTGCGCAACAAGAAACGCGCGTGCGAGAAGGCGGGCATCCGCTCGCTCGCCTACGACCTGCCGTCGGCGACGACCGAGGCGGAGCTGCTGGCGCTGATCGACGAACTGAACGCCAACGACGAGGTCGACGGCATCCTGGTGCAACTGCCGCTGCCCGCGCACATCGACCCGCAATCGGTGATCGAGCGCATCGATCCGCACAAGGACGTCGACGGCTTCCACCCGTACAATATGGGCCGCCTTGCGACCAAGATGCCGCTGCTGCGCCCGTGCACGCCCAAGGGTGTGATGACGCTGCTGGAACACTACGGCATCGATCCGAAGGGCCAGAAGGTGGTGATCGTCGGCGCGTCCAACATCGTCGGCCGCCCGCAGGCGCTCGAGATGCTCTTGGCGCGCGCGACGGTGACGGTGTGCCACAGCGCGACGCGCAACCTCGCCGACGAGGTCGCCGCCGCCGACATCGTGGTCGCCGCGGTCGGCAAGCCGGGCTTCGTGAAGGGCGAGTGGATCAAACCGGGGGCGGTGGTGATCGACGTCGGCATCAACCGCCTCGACGACGGCTCGCTGTGCGGCGACGTCGAGTTCGCCGCGGCCAGCGAGCGCGCCAGCTACATCACCCCGGTGCCGGGCGGCGTCGGTCCGATGACGGTGGCCACCTTGCTGGAAAATACGCTGGCCTCGGCCAAGCTGCGCGGTTAAGCTAGTCGCCTTACCAGATCGAAACGCCACGGCCGGCACGCCGCCGACCGTGGCGCTTTGCATTTGATACCGCCAACGAATCGACAGACAGAGCATGAACCCACATTCCGCCACCTTGCTGATCAGCTGCCCGGACAAGAAAGGTCTGGTGTCGGCGATCGCCAACTTCCTGATGACCTACAACGCCAACATCCTGCACGCCGACCAGCACCAGGATGCCGAGGCCAAGCTGTTCCTGATGCGGGTGCAGTGGGACCTCGACGGCTTCACGCTGCCGATGGACGACTTCGCCGCCGCGTTCGCGCCGATCGCCGCCGAGCACGACATGCGCTGGCAGGTGTCGCTGTCGAGCCGCAAGCCGCGCATGGCGATCTTCGTATCCAAGTACGAGCATTGCTTGGTCGACCTCTTGCACCGCTGGCGCATCGGCGAGCTCGATTGCGAGATCCCGCTGGTGATTTCCAACCACGAGGACTGCCGCCGCATCGTCGAATTCAACGGCATCCCCTACCACGTGATCCCGGTCAGCAAGGACAACAAGGCCGAGGCCGAGGCCGAGCAGTTCCGCCTGCTGGAAGAGGCGGGCGTCGACCTGATCGTGCTGGCGCGCTATATGCAGGTGTTGTCGCACGACTTCGTCACCCGCTATCCGAACAAGGTGATCAACATTCACCACAGCTTCCTGCCGGCCTTCGACGGCGCGCGCCCCTATCACCGTGCTTTCGCGCGCGGTGTGAAGCTGATCGGCGCGACCAGCCACTACGTGACCGAGGACCTCGACGAGGGGCCGATCATCGAGCAGGAGGTGATGCGCATCTCGCACCGCGACGACGTCGACGACCTGGTGCAGAAGGGGCGCGACCTCGAGAAGGTGGTGCTGTCGCGCGCGGTGCGCTGGCATCTGGACAACCGCCTCCTGTCGTACAACAACAAGACGGTGGTTTTCGACTGAGCGCGCCATGCAACGTTTTCTCGACGATGTGATCGACCTGGTGCGCGGCCGCGTGCAGCCGCTCTCGCACTACCAGTATCCGTTCTGGCAGACGGCGTTGCTGCTGACGCTGATGGGGGTGTTCGCCAGCGCGCGGGCGGTCGAGATCGGCGGCTCGACCGACGGCCGGCTGCTGTTTTTCGTGCTGTTCACGTGGATGCAGATCCTGCTGTTCGTGCGCTTCATCGGCTGGTGGCTGCGGCTGGCGGGGGCGGAGCTGGAGGGCTCGCTGTTCGGGCTGGTGGTGCTGACCAACAGTCCGCAGTTGCTCGAACCGCTGGCGAGCTGGTTGCCCGACGACGTCGCGCGCGGCGTGACGCTGGCGCTGTCGCTCTTGAGCGTGATCATCCTGATCCGTGCGCTGTCGTCGGTCAGCGGCGTCTCCAAGCTGCGCGTCTTTCTCGGCGTGCTGTGCTACACGCCGCTGGCCATCCTGCTGTTGACCGGGTTGACCGGTTTCGCCGGGCAGATGGGCTGGATCGAGCTGCCGCCCGAGTTGCTCGACGCGGCGTCTCAGGGGGCCTCTTCGGCGGGCGCGTCGAGCGCGCGGTGAATCGCCTCGGCCAGGCTTGACGCTTCGAGCGGCGCGTTCACCCAAGCGTGAAACGCGCCGTTCTGGTACAGGGCGAGCGCCGGCAGGTGGAAGAGTTCGAATTCGTGCGCGAGCGCGCCGCTGAGCGCGACGTCGACCTCGTAGAGTGTGCCGATCACGTCCGGCAGCAGCGTGGGCAGCCGCGCGCGTGCGACCTTGCACGCGCCGCAGAACGGTTGGCCGAACAGCACCAGCGCGACGCCGGGGTTGGCCGAGGTCGTCGGGTGAAAGTCGAACTCGGTCAGCGGCCGCCAGGCGCGCGTCACTCGGCGCGTTCCTCGACGCCGACGCGCGCGATGTAGCGCGCGAGGTTCAGCATCGCGCGCACCGCCTCGCTTTTCGGGCCTTCCTCGCCGCGCAGGCGCGCGTAGCGGCGCAGGATCGCGCGCGTCTCGGGCGTGGTTTCGGGTTCGCCGTCCGGCGAAGCGAGCACGCCGATGCGCTCGGTTTCGCCCTGCGGGCGCGGCACCCCCTGCGCGATCACCAGGTAGACCTTGTGCGAGGTGTGCGGCGTCAGATGGTCGAACAGGTACAGCATATTGTGCACCCTGAGGCCAATCTGCTCGCGCAACTCGCGGATCAGCGCCTGCGAGCGCAGCTCGCCGCGGTTGGCCTTGCCGCCGGGCAGGCCGAGGCGCTGCCCGGCGGCCGCCGTCACCAGCACGCCGTCGGCCAGTTCGATGATCGCGGTGGCGCGGTGGGCGAGGTGGCTCGTGGCGGCGGGCCGTCGCTCGCCCGGGGCGGCGCGGCGCGGTGCGAGCAGCGGTGGGGCCAGGTCCTGTCCGCTCATGGCCGCGTCGGCTCCTCTGGGTTGGCCGAGCCGCTCGCTTGCTGCTGGTTGCGCGCGTCGTAGTAGGCTTGATTGGCCAGGTAATGTTGACGGCGCGCCTCCTTTTTCGCGGCACGCTCGGCTTCTGCGGCGACCTTGGCCTCGCGTTCGGCGCTCTCGCGCGCCTTCTTCGCCTCTTTGGCGGCGGCGCGGGCGGCGGCCTCCTCGGCCTCGATCGCGTCGAGCTCGGCGCGGCTCTTGCCCGGGCCGGTCTTCTCGAACCAGGCGACCGATTCGACGTGGCCGGTGTGCGGAAACATATTGATGATGCCGGCAGCCTTCAGCGTGTAGCCCTTGGTGTGCACCAGCACGCCGGCGTCGCGCGCCAGCGTCGCCGGGTTGCACGACACGTAGACGATGCGCTTGGGCGCGTTCTCGTCGCTGATCGCTTTCAAGAGCTGGATGGCGCCGTCGCGCGGCGGGTCGACCAGCATCTTGTCGAACTGGCCGAGCGCGGCGAACGATTCCGGCGTCACCTCGAACAGGTTGGCCATCTCGTAGCTGACGCTCTGCTCGAGCCCGTTGTGCGTCGCGTTCTCGACGGCGCGCTTGACCAGCGCGGCGCTGCCTTCCATGCCGTGCACGGTGGCGCCCGAGCGCGCGATCGGCAGCGTGAAGTTGCCGATGCCGCAGAACATGTCGGCGATGCGTTCGCCCGGCTGCGGGTCCAAGAGCTTGAGCGCGCGCGCCACCATCACGTTGTTGATCTGCGGATTCACCTGGGTGAATTCGGTCGGGTAGTACGGCATCTCGACGCCGAAGTCGGCGATCTGGTAGCTCAGTCGCGGTGCGTCTTCCGGGTAGAACGGATAGCAGCTGTCCGGCCCCTTCGGTTGCAGCCACGCCTGCAGCGGATGGTGCGCGTGGGTATGCGCGTCGACGAAGGCGCGGATGATCGCCGCATCCGCCGCGGTGATGTCGTCCATGTTGCGGAACACCAGGATGGTGACCTTGGCGCCGACGGCGATCTCGACCTGCGGCATGCGCTGCTTGATCGACAGCGTCGCGATCATCGCGCGCAAGGGGTCGATCAGGCGCGAGACGTGCGGCGGCAGGATGTGGCACTCGTGCATGTCGGCGATGAAGCTCGAACGCTTCTCGTGGAAGCCGACCAGCACCGAGCCCTTTTTCTCGACGTAGCGCGCCGACATGCGCGCGCGGTGGCGGTAGCCCCAGGCCGGGCCGGAGATCGGCGGCAGGATGCGCTCGGCGACCACCTTGCCGATGTGGGCGAGGTTGTCTTCGAGCACGCGCTGCTTGATCGCGACCTGCGCCGAGAATTCGACGTGCTGCATCGAACAGCCGCCGCAGACGCCGAAATGCGGGCAGCGCGGCTCGGTGCGCAGAAAGCTTTCCTTCAGCACCGATATGGTATCGGCATTTTCGTAGGTGGGTTTTTTACGGTAGGCGCGGTATATTACCTTTTCATATGGCAGCGCGCCGTCGATGAAAATGGTCTTGCCCTCTACGTGGGCGACACCTCGGCCTTCGTGGTCGAGCGACTCCACCAGGGCGACGGATTGGGAATGGCTCATCGTTTTCCGTGTCAAAACAGATGCTAAACGGTCGATTCTCGCAAAAACGGCCGCGCCTTGCAGGAGTTTGTGGGAATGAGGCGGCGCGGTTTCTGTTAAAATTCTTACCATCGGTTTCAAAACGGAATGGATTTCATGGCGTCTTTGGGTTGGAAGGCGGGTGTGGCCGGCGTGCTCGGCGCGGTATCGCTATCGGTTCTGGCAGAGGTGCCGCAGCCTGACGTGCTGGTGCAGCCGACCGGCTGGCATGTGGTGGTCAACCTGCCGCAGACCCGGCTGTTCGTTTACCGCGACGGTGTGCTGCACAAGTCCTACCCGGTGGCCGTTGGCAAGACCCTCACCCAGACGCCGGTCGGCGACTTCAGCGTCACCGGCATCCACCGCAATCCGGCTTGGCACGTGCCCAAGTCGATCCAGGAAGAAATGCGGCGCGCCGGCAAACCGGTGCAGACCGTCGTGCCGCCCGGCCCGGACAATCCGCTGGGCAAGGTTTTCATCCGTTTCGGCGAGCCGCGCCTCGGCCTCGGTTTTCACGGCACCAACGCGCCCGGCAGCGTGCCGGGCTTCCGCAGCCACGGCTGCGTGCGGCTGAAGAACGACGACGCGCTGAACCTCGCCGACACCGTGCCGGTCGGTGCAGCGGTCACCGTGTCCTACCAGAGCGTGCTGCTGAACGAAGACGAAGCGGGCAACCTGTGGCTGACCGCCTACCGCGACCAGTACAACCAGAGCGACGTGCGGCTCAGGACGCTGGCGACGGTGCTGCTCGACTGGCAACGCGCGCGCGCCATCGCCGTGCACGGCAAGCGCGTCGACCTCGCGCTGAAGGCGCGCAGCGGCAAGCCGGTCTGCCTGACCTGCAAGGCCGACGGCAAGCCGCAGCACGACGGCCAGCTGACCGCGGTACGCTGGCTGAGCGCCCCGGCGACGCCGGCCGCGCCGACGGCGCCCGAGGCATTGCCCGCCGTGCCGGCGCCGCCGGCCGAGCCCGGCTTCGTGCCGCAGACTGCGCCCAAAGGCATGGACGTCAGCGTGCCGTCGTCGTCGCGCGCCGCCGCCGCGACCGGCCGGCGCATCTGAAGACCGTCCCCTTAGCGGCGCACGGCCCCGCATCGCGCGGGGCCGTTTCCGTTTCCGCCGCCCGGCGCCGCGCATTGCCGCGCTTTCCGTCCCGCGCGTAAAATGGCGGTTTCGCGTCTTTTCAGGCTGAATCGTCCATGATCCGTACCCGTTTTGCCCCCAGTCCGACCGGTTACCTGCATATCGGCGGCGTGCGTACCGCGCTGTTTTCCTGGGCGTTCGCCCGCAAGCACGGCGGCGTGTTCGTGCTGCGCATCGAGGACACCGACCTGGAGCGGTCGACGCCGGAGTCGGTCAAGGCGATCCTCGACGGCATGCACTGGGTCGGCCTCGACTACGACGAGGGCCCGTTCTACCAGACGCAGCGCTTCGACCGTTACAAGGAGGTGATCCAGCAATTGCTGGACGCCGGCCACGCCTACCATTGCTACGCGTCTAAAGAGGAGCTCGACGCGATGCGCGCCGAGCAGGAGGCGCGTGGCGAGAAACCGCGCTACGACCGCCGCTGGCGCCCCGAGGAGGGCAAGGTGCTGCCGGCGCCGCCCGAGGGCGTGTCGCCGGTGGTGCGTTTCCGTAACCCGCTCGACGGCGTGGTGGCCTGGGACGACGCGGTCAAGGGCCGCATCGAGATCAGCAACACCGAACTGGACGACCTGATCATCGCGCGCCCGGACGGCAGCCCGACCTACAACTTCTGCGTGGTGGTCGACGACTGGGACATGGCCATCAGCCACGTGATCCGCGGCGACGACCATGTCAACAACACGCCGCGCCAGATCAACATCCTCAAGGCGATCGGCGCGCCGCTGCCGGTGTACGCGCACCTGCCGATGATCCTCAACGAGGACGGCCAGAAGATGTCCAAGCGCCGCGACGCGGTCAGCGTGGTCGACTACGCCGACAAGGGCATCCTGCCCGAGGCGCTGCTCAACTATCTGGCGCGCCTCGGTTGGGGTCACGGCGACGACGAGTTCTTCACCATGGAGCAGTTCGTCGACTGGTTCGACCTCAAGGACGTCAGCCCGTCGGCGTCGCGCTTCAACAACGAGAAGTTCATGTGGCTGAACGCGCAGCACATCAAGGCCGCCGACAACCAGAGGTTGGCCGAGCTCGTCGCGCCGCGCCTGGCCTCGGCCAAGGTCGATACCGCGAACGGCCCGGCGCTGACCGACGTGATCGCGCTGGTCAAGGAACGCGTGCAGGATTTGAACGCGCTGGCGCTCGAGTGCGACTACTTCTACGCGCGCCGCGAGCCGTCGGCCGCCGATTTGGAAAAACACCTGTCGGCCGAGTCGCGCGAGCGCATGGCCCGCTTCGCCGACCGGCTGGCCGAGCTGGCCGACTGGAACGCCGAGAGCATCCACGGCCTGTTCAAGCCGTTCTGCTTGGATGAAGGCATCAAGATGGGCCAGCTCGGCATGCCGCTGCGCGTGCTGGTGTGCGGTACCGCGCAGACGCCGTCGGTCGACGCGGTGCTGGCGCTGATCGGCCGCGACGAGGTGCTCAAGCGCCTGCGCGCCTGATCCGGTCAGCCAAGACGCATGAAAGCCGCCCCGTTGGGCGGCTTTTTTCATGACTGGCTAACTTATGAAAAATATTTATATCAAGTGCGAATATTTATTCATATTTGGAGGGTCTTTAACTGGGTATACTTGCCGCGCTGCAGTTTTTATTCGGAAAAATTTAAAAACGGAGGCCGTCCCGGCATGAAAAATCTCAAGATCGCTTACCGGCTCGGGGTCGGCTTTGCGCTGATCGTGCTGTTGTTCGTGATCGGCGCCGTCGTTATCCAGACCCAGCTGGCTTCGTTGACCACCGGCATCGAAAAGCTCAACACCATCGCCTTCCCGCGCAACGTCGCGATCGGCAGCTTGCTCGACGCGGTGAACGAGGGCAGGGTGCAGGTGCGCAACATGATGCTGGCGCCCGACGAGGCCGCGCTGCAAAGGTCGGACAAGCTGCTGACCGAGGCGCTGGCGCGCTTTCGCGGCGCGGCGAAGGACCTCGAGGCCTCGGTCGCCGAGCACGGCGCCTCGGATGCGGAGAAGGCGCATATCGCCAAGGTGAACGCCGCCTACGACGCCTGGCAGAGGAACATCCTCGACGCGCGCACGGCGCGACTCAAGGGCGACGCCGCGGCGGCGGTCGCGGTGCTGACCTCGGCCGAAGGCGCGGTGGCCGGCCGCAAGCTGAGCGAGGCGCTGCGCGATTACGGCCGCTTCAACATCGAGCTGAACAGCCGCTTCAACGAGGTGCGCCTCGACGAAGCGCGCAATATCGAAGAGGTGGTGCTGGCGGTTGCGGTGCTGGCGGTGTTGTTCGCCGTCGCCGCCGGCTGGCTGGTCGCGCGCAGCATTACCCGGCCGCTCGACGCGGCGGTCGACTCGCTCGAGCGCATCGCCGGCGGCGACCTGTCCGAGCGCATTCCCGCCGACCCGGCCAGCCACGAGATCGCCCGCCTCAACAACGCGATGGCGCGCACCATCGCCGGCCTGTCGGCGACCTTGCGCACCGTGCACGGCAGCGCCAGCCGGCTGATCGGCGCCGCCGGCGAACTGAACGGCGCCAGCCGCACCGTGCGCGAGAGCTCCGAGCAGCAGTCGGGCGCCGCGACCGCGATGGCGGCGGCGATGGAAGAAATCTCGACCAGCATCAACCACATCTCCGACCTGTCGCGCGAGGCGCAGGGCGTGTCGCAGCAGTCGGGTCAGCAGGCGCGTTCGGGCGCCGAGGTGATCCACGCGATGGTCGACGAGATCGGCAAGATCTCGGCCACTGTCGGTCAGGCGGCGGCGACCGCGCAGAGCCTCGGCGACGAGGCGGCCAAGATCACCGCGATCATCAACGTGATCAAGGACATCGCCGACCAGACCAACCTGCTGGCGCTGAACGCGGCGATCGAGGCGGCGCGCGCCGGCGAGCTCGGCCGCGGCTTCGCGGTGGTCGCCGACGAGGTGAGGAAGTTGGCCGAGAAGACCACCGCGTCGACCGCCGACATCACCGCGATGATCGGCGCGATCCAGTCCGGCGCCGGCAATATGGCCTCGCAGATGCAGCAGACGGTCAGCCAGGTGACCGAGGGCATGGAAATGGCGCGCCACGCCGGCGGCGCGATCGCCCAGATCAACGCCAGTACCGACAGCGTGGTCGGCATGATCGACGACGTCAGCCGCGGCTTGTCCGAGCAGGCGATCGCCAGCCACGAGATCGCCAACCGCGTCGAGCAGATCGTGCAGATGGTCGACCAGAACGCCGCGGCGACCCGCTCGGTGGCCGACGCGGCCGGCGAGCTCGACGCGCTGGCGCAGTCGCTCGAGGGCGAGGTGAGACGCTTCAAGCTGGCCAGCTAGCGTCCTAGCGTCTTGCCGCCGCGACAGGCCCGGCCGAGCCCCCGACGGGCCCGCCGGGCTTTTTCCTGTTCGGCCGGCGCACTTTTCTTTGTCGTGTGCGCTTGACGCCGAATCGGCCGCCTTCCTACCATCGCAACACCAACGAGACCGGACCCCGTCATGAACGCAGCCCTTACCCGCCGCCTGGCCCTTTCTTCCCTTGTCGTCATGCTCGCCGCCTGCGCGCAGGCCGCGCCGCCCGCCGCCGCGACCCCGGCCGCCGCCGCAGGCGCCGCGCCGGCGCAGACCGGCGTCGGCTACGTCGGGCAGGGCGGCGAAGCGGCCGCCGCCGTCGACGAGCGCACGGTGGTCAAGGAGGTGGTGCGCGAGGTCAACCCCTACCGTCCGATCGTGATCCGCGTCACCGGCGTCGGCGCCGCGCCCGGCGGTCAGGGTTTGAGCCTGTCGCAGAAGAAGCTGCTGTCGATGCGCGCGGCGCGGCTCGACGCCTACCGCTCGGTCGCCGAGCAGGTGCAGGGCGTGCGTCTGGTCGGCGGCAGCTCGGTGTCCAACCTGGTCGCGCAGAACGACGCCTTCCGCGTCTACGTCGACGGCTACCTGCGCGGCGTGCGCGTGCTGTCGAACACCGTCAAGGGCGACGGCAGCAGCGAGGCGACCGCCGAGATCACGCTCGAGCAGGACTTCTACCAGGCCTACAAGCAGGCGCTGCTGACGAACGGCAGCGTCAAGAAGGCCGCCGAGATGGTGCCGGTGGTCGGCAGCGAATGCCCGGCCGGCCGCTGCGGCGAGGAACGCCCCAGCCTCGGCAACAACTACTACCTGGCGCAGTGAGCATGCGCCGCCTCGCGCTCGCCGCCGCGCTGTCGGCGGCGTTCGTCTTGCCCGCGTCGGCCGAGCGGCTGACCGGCACCGGCTACGCCGCGCTCGACGCCGGCCCGGTCGCCGCGCGCGAGGCGGCGATCGCCGACGCGCTCGAGGCGGCCGCGCTGTCGCGCGCCGCGCGCGTGACGTCGGCCGAACTGGTCGAGCCGGGGCGGATAGGCGCGTCGACGAGCCTGAGCGCGGCGCCGTTGCCGGCCGGCCGCGTGACCGTGGTCGACGAGGGCGTGCGCGACGGGCTCTACCGGGTGACGGTGGCGGTCGACACCGCGCAGCCCGGCCCCCGCGCCGACGGCGGCCGCTGCCCCGACGGTCGCCCGACCGGCCGCGCGCTCAAGCGCCGCGTGCTGGCGTCCTACTTCTACCTCGACGCGCCGCGCGACGCGTCCGACCTCGGCGAGCTCTCGCGCGCGCTGGCGGCCGAGTTCGCGCGGCGGCTGTCGGCGTTGCCGCGCTTTGCCGCGCGCGACGGCGGCGCCTTCGGCGTGCTGCCCGAGCCCGCTGTCGCCGACCCGGACAGCGGCGGCGAGCGCGCCCGCGAGATCGGGCGGCGCGAGGACGTGCAGTTCGTGCTCGCCGGCCGGGTGATCGATACCGGCGTCGGCCGCGTCGCACCCGGCTTCTCGCTGTTCGGCGCCGACCGCTCCCGCCCCGGCGCCTTCTACGCGGGCCCGCTCTCGGGTCTGTTCGGCGCCGGCGTCACGCTGGAGCCGGCCGAGCGCCGCTTCGACTTCGAGCTGTGGGTGTACGACGCCTTCAGCGGCGCGCTGGTGGTGCGCGAGCGCTTCGCCGCGACCGCCGAGGGCCGGGTCGCCGGCCGCTCGCTGCCGCCGTTCGCGTCCGAGGCTTTCCGCACCACCGACTACGGCCGTACGGTCGACGCCCTCCTGGGCGAGGCCGTCGGGCGCGTCGACGCGCTCTTGGCCTGCGTGCCCTTCATGAGCCGGGTCGCGCGCGTCGAGGACGGCAGGCGGCTCTACCTCGGCGACGGCGCGCTCGCCGGGCTCAAGGTCGGCGACAGCCTGCTGGTCTACAAGCAGCGGCCGCAGCAGGCGCTGCGCGCGGCCGCCAGCGAGCGCCGGCTGGGCGTCGCCGAGCGGCTGTCGGGCGACGCGGTCGTGATCCAGGTGCAGCCCGGCCTTGCCGTCGCGCGCCTGCAGAACGCGCGCTACCCGGTCGCGGCCGGCGACCTGGTGAGGCTGGTGACGCCGGCGCCGTGAGCGACCGGTGCAGCAAATAATTGATAACAATTCTTGTTGAGATTAGACTTGAGTCCTTGTCGATCGCCCGCGCCGGGCTTGAGGAGTAAAGTCTGATGAAACCGATGTTGCTGGCCGCGCTGGTCGCGGCGATTTCCGGCTCCGCCTTCGCCGAGGAGGTGGTCGTCTACAGCTCGCGCGGCGAGCAGTTGATCAAGCCGATTCTCGACGCGTACAAGAAGGAGACCGGCGTCGACGTGAAGCTGGTGTCCGACAAGGAAGGCCCGCTGATGGAGCGCCTGCGCGCCGAGGGCAGCAACACCCCGGCCGACATCCTGATGACGGTCGACGCCGGCAACCTGTGGCAGGCGTCGAACATGGGCCTGCTGAAGGCGGTCAATTCGCCGACGCTCTCGGCCAACATCCCGGCCCACCTGCGCGACCCGAAAAACCAGTGGTTCGGTCTGTCGGTGCGCGCGCGCACCATCTTCTACAACACGCAGAAGGTGAAGCCGGCCCAGCTGTCGAGCTACGAGGACCTGGCCGATCCGAAGTGGAAGGGCCGACTGTGCCTGCGCACCTCGAAGAAGGTGTACAACCAGTCGCTGGTCGCGATGTTCCTCGCCGAGCACGGCCCGGTGAAGACCGAGCGCATCGTCAAGGGCTGGATGGACAACCTGGCGACCGACGTGTTCTCCGACGACACCAAGATGCTCGAGGCGATCGGCGCCGGCCAGTGCGACGTCGGCATCGCCAATACCTACTATTACGGCCGCCTGATGAAGAAGAGCCCGAACCTGCCGATCGGCATCTTCTGGGCCAACCAGGACGGCAAGGGCGTGCATGTGAACATCTCGGGCGCCGGCGTGACCCGCTACGCGAAGAACGAGAAGGGCGCGATCAAGCTGCTCGAATGGCTGTCGTCGCCGAAGGCGCAGAGCCTGTACGCCGACGTCGACATGGAATTCCCGGCCAACCCGAAGGTGAAGCCGGCCGCCGAAGTCGCCGCCTGGGGGCCGTTCAAGTCCTCGCTGATCAACGTCGCCAACGCCGGCACCCGCCAGGCGCAGGCCGTGATGCTGATGGACCGCGTCGGCTACAAGTGATCGTCGCCGGACGGGTCTGACGGGGCGGGAGAGATCCCGCCCTTTGTCTTTTGCGGCGCGGCCGGGCCGCGCGCCTGCAATGCGATTGCCAATCGGTCTTGTTTGCAGCGCTGCCCGCTTGGGCGGATAATTTCTTCCTTTACCAATTCTTCCCGGAAGTGCTTCATGCAGAGCTCGGTTCTGCGCTGGCGGGCGGTGGCGGCCCTGATCAGTCTCGCCACCGTGATCCCGCTCGCGGTGATCCTCGCCTCGATCGGCTCGCCCGACGCGGCGATCTGGTCCCACCTGCTCGAATACCAGTTGCCCGGCCTGCTGACGAACACGCTGTGGCTGGTGCTCGGTGTCGGCGCTGGCGTCTTCGTCGTCGGCGTGCCGCTGGCGTGGCTGGTGTCGGTGTACGACTTTCCCGGCCGGCGCTTCTTCGCTTGGGCGCTGATGCTGCCCTTGGCGGTGCCGGCCTACGTGATGGCGTTCTCACAGCTGGGCCTGTTCGAGTTCACCGGCCCGATCCAGACCTGGCTGCGCGATACCTGGGGCGACTCGAGCTGGGTGCCGAGCATCCGCTCGACCGGCGGCGTGGTCGCGGTGCTCACGCTGGCCTTCTACCCCTACGTGTACCTGTTGGCGCGCAACGCCTTCTCGACCATGGGTCGGCGTGCGCTCGAGGTCGGCCAGTCGCTCGGCCTGTCGCGCTCGCAGGGTTTCTGGCGGGTGGCGCTGCCGATGGCGCGGCCGTGGATCATCGGCGGGGTCACGCTGGCGCTGATGGAGACGCTGGCCGACTTCGGCGCGGTCGCCATCCTCAACTACGACACCTTTACCAACGCGATCTACAAGGCGTGGTTCTCGTTCTTCTCGCTCGACACCGCCAAGCAGCTCGCGTCCTTGCTGGTGACGCTGGTCTTCGTGCTGGTGTGGCTCGAGCAGCGCGCGCGCGGCCGCCGTGCCTACGGCCAGACCGGCCGCGCCGCGCCGCTGCCGCGGCTGCCGCGGCTGCCGCTGAGCGGCGCGCGCGCCGCCGGCGCGAGCCTGCTGGCCTTTGCGGTGTTCGCGCTCGCCTTCGTGCTGCCGGTCGGCCAACTGGTGTGGTGGGCGTTCAGCGTCTGGGCCGAGGAGCTGAACGCCGAGCTCGCCGCCTACGTCGGCCGTTCGCTGCTGTTGTCGCTGATGGCGGCGGCGCTGGTCGCCGTCGTCGCGCTGGCGCTGTCGTACGCGGCGCGGCGCGACAAGAGGCCGGCGACGCGCCTGATCGCCAGGCTCGCGACGCTCGGCTACGCGGTGCCCGGCACGGTGCTCGCGGTCGGCGTGTTCGTGCCCGTCGCCTGGTTCGACAACTGGCTGATCGCCCGCTTCGGCGCCGCGTTGCCCGAGGGCACCACCGCCGTCCTCAAGGGCACGCTGGTCGTCATGCTGCTCGCCTACACGGCGCGCTTCCTCGCCGTCGGCCATTCGGCGCTCGATGCGGCGATGCACCGCATCACGCCGAGCCAGGAAGAGGCGGCGCGCATGCTCGGCTACTCGGGCTGGCGGCTCGCCGCGCGCCTGCACCTGCCGCTGCTGACCGGCGGCATGCTGACCGCGATGCTGATGGTGTTCGTCGACGTGATGAAGGAAATGCCGATCACGCTGATGACGCGGCCGTTCGACTGGGACACGCTGGCGGTGCGCATCTTCAACCTGACCGCCGAGGGCCAGTGGGACCGCGCCGCCTTGCCCTCGATCGCCATCGTGCTCGCCGGCCTGCTGCCGGTGATCCTGCTGTCCAGACAGAAAGAACCTGCATGAGCGCCTTGCTTGAATTCGATCAGGTGTCGCAGTCCTACGGCGACACCCGCGTCGTCGACGCGATGAGCTTCCAACTGGCCGACGGCGAGATCGGCTGCCTGCTCGGCAGCTCGGGCTGCGGCAAGACTACCGTGCTGCGCTGTATCGCCGGCTTCGAGCCGGTCGAAAGCGGCGAGGTCCGCCTGGCCGGCGAAGTGCTCAGCCGCGCCGGCTACGCGCGCGCCGCGCACGAGCGCCGCATCGGCATGGTGTTCCAGGACTACGCGCTGTTTCCGCATTTGAGCGTCTCGGCCAACGTCGGCTTCGGCCTGCGCAAGCTTGCGCGCGCCGAGCGCGAGCGCCGCGTCGCCGAACTGCTGGAACTGGTCGGCCTCGCGACGTATGGCGACGCCTACCCGCACGAACTCTCGGGCGGCCAGCAGCAGCGCGTGTCGCTGGCGCGCGCGCTGGCGCCGCGCCCGCGGCTTATCCTGCTCGACGAACCGTTCTCCAGCCTCGACGTCGATCTTCGCGAGCGGCTGTCGCGCGAGGTGCGCGACATCCTCAAGCGCGAGGGCATGACCGCCATCCTCGTCACCCACGACCAGCACGAAGCCTTCGCGATGGCCGACAAGGTCGGCGTGATGCAGGGCGGGCGGCTGTTGCAGTGGGCGACGCCGTACGCGCTCTACCACCAGCCGGCGACGCGCTTCGTCGCCGACTTCATCGGTCAGGGCGTGTTCGTGCCGGCGACGATCATGGCGCCCAATTGCGTGAAGCTGGAGATCGGCGAATTCTGCGGCCTGACGCCGAACGGCTTCACCGTCGGCGAGACGGTCGACGTGCTGCTGCGCCCCGACGACGTGCAGCACGACGACGCCAGCCCCTTGACCGCGCGCGTCGAGAGCAAGGTGTTCCGCGGCTCGGCCTTCCACTACACGCTGACGCTGCCGTCGGGCCAGCGCGTGCTGGCCGAGGTGCCGAGCCACCACAACCACGCGATCGGCGAGCCGATCGGCATCCGCCTCGAGATGGACCACCTGATCGCCTTCCACCGCGGCGCCTGATCCGTTCGCCGGCGCAGAAAAAAGGCTCGGCCAACCCTGAAGGTTGGCCGAGTCTTTGTCGCGTTCGGCGGGGCCGCGCACGCGGCTCAAAGCGCTTGGCCGAGCGACGGGGCCCGGCCGGGGCGGAGGAGGGTGGCGCAGGCGGACGGCTCAGCCGGCGGCCAGCCAGTGGCCCGGCTGCGATTCGAGCCAGTGGCGGATGGCCTTGGCGTCGTTGATCCGCGCGGCCGGGTTGCCGGCGGCCAGCAGCACGATCACCAGCGGTTGCGCGCCGACGGTCGCGTGCATCACCAGGCAGCGGCCGGCCTCCTGGATGTAGCCGGTCTTTTGCAGGCCGATGTCCCACTCGCCCTCGCGCACCAGCGCGTTGCTGTTCTTGTACTGCAGCAGGCGGTTGGCGCCGCTGTAGACGGCGTGGTGCTGCGCGGTGCTGTACTGGCGGATCAGCGGGTAGCCGTTGGCGGCCTTGACCATCAGCGCGAGGTCGGCGGCGGTCGCGCTGTTGCGCACGTTCAGGCCGGTGGCGTCGTAGAACACCGTGTCGCGCATGCCGAGCGCGCGCGCCTTGCGGTTCATGCGCGCGACGAAGGCGTCGGTGCCGCCCGGGTAGCTGCGCGCCAGCGCCGCGGCGGCGCGGTTCTCCGACGACATCAGCGCCAGCAGCAAGAGCTCGCGGCGCGTCAGCGTGGTGCCGATCGCCAGCCGCGAGTGGGTATTCTTCAGCCGGTCGATCTCGGCGTCGGAAATCGTCACCGCCTCGTTCAGGTCGAGGTCGGCGTCGAGCACCACCATCGCCGTCATCAGCTTGGTGATCGACGCGATCGGCAGCCGCTGGTGGGCGTTCTTTTCGTAGAGGGGCTCGCCGGTCTGGCTGTTCATCACCAGTACCGAGTGCGAGCTCAACAGCGGGGCCTGGCTCGCCATCTGCGTCGCGACCTTCACGCCGTGGACTTCGGTGAGGGCGGGCGCGGCAAAAGCGGTGGCCACGGCGGCGGACAACAGCCAGCCGGCAAAAAACTTGAGCATTGCGTATTTCTCCTGCGTGCAGCGATCGATCGCCCAGCATTTTACTCAAAGGATAGACCGCGGCGGCGAGGTTTTTACCTGTCGTTACCTGGCCGTCGGAGCGGGCTTTCCGTGCAGTACAATAAGGGTCGGGCCGCCGCCGGCGCCGCCCCTTTTCGCAAGGCATCGCCATGGTCATCAGCTATCCCGACAGTCCGTTCAAACTGCACCAGCCGTTCCCGCCGGCGGGCGACCAGCCGAGCGCGATCGCGCAGCTGGTCGAGGGCCTGTCCGACGGGCTGTCGTACCAGACCCTGCTCGGCGTCACCGGTTCCGGCAAGACCTACACCATGGCCAACGTGATCGCGCAAACCGGCCGTCCGGCGATCATCATGGCGCACAACAAGACGCTGGCCGCGCAGCTTTACGCCGAGATGCGCGAGTTCTTTCCCGAGAACGCGGTCGAGTACTTCGTCTCCTACTACGACTACTACCAGCCCGAGGCCTACGTCCCCAGCCGCGACCTGTTCATCGAGAAGGATTCGAGCATCAACGAGCATATCGAGCAGATGCGGCTGTCGGCGACCAAGCACCTGCTGGAGCGTCCCGACTGCGTGATCGTCGCCACCGTGTCGGCGATCTACGGTATCGGCGACCCGTCCGAATACCACCAGATGATCCTGCACCTGAAAGAGGGCGAGACGCTCGCGCAGCGCGACATCATCAAGCGGCTGACCGGCATGCAGTACGACCGCAACGAGACCGACTTCGCGCGCGGCACCTTCCGCGTGCGCGGCGACGTGATCGACGTGTTTCCGGCCGAAAGCGCCGAGACCGCGCTCCGGATCAGCCTGTTCGACGACGAGATCGAGACGCTGACCCTGTTCGACCCGCTGACCGGCGCGACGCGCCAGCGCGTCGGCCGCTACACGGTGTTCCCGTCCAGTCACTACGTGACGCCGCGCGACACCGTGCTCAAGGCCTGCGAGAAGATCAAGCTCGAGTTGGCCGAGCGCGTCGCGTGGTTCCAGAAGGAGGGCAAGCTGGTCGAGGCGCAGCGCATCGAGCAGCGCACCCGTTTCGACCTCGAGATGCTGTACGAGATGGGTTTTTGCAAGGGCATCGAGAACTACTCGCGCCACTTCTCCGGGCGCGGCCCGGGCGAGCCGCCGCCGACGCTGATCGACTACCTGCCGAAGAACGCGCTGATGTTCATCGACGAATCGCACGTGACCATCGGCCAGATCGGCGCGATGTACAAGGGCGACGCGGCCCGCAAGCAGAACCTGGTCGAGTACGGCTTCCGCCTGCCGTCGGCGGCCGACAACCGGCCGCTGAAGTTCCACGAGTTCGAGCGGATGATGCCGCAGACGGTGTTCGTGTCGGCGACGCCGGCCGCCTACGAGAACGGGAAGGCCGGCCAGGTGGTCGAGCAGGTGGTGCGCCCGACCGGCCTCGTCGACCCGGTGATCGAGATCCGCCCGGTGGCGACCCAGGTCGACGACCTGTTGTCGGAGATCCGGCTGCGCATCGACAAGAACGAGCGCGTGCTGGTGACGACGCTGACCAAGCGCATGGCCGAGCAGTTGGCCGACTACTACACCGAGCACGGCGTCAAGGTGCGCTACCTGCACAGCGATATCGACACCGTCGAGCGGGTCGAGATCATCCGCGACCTGCGCCTCGGCCTGTTCGACGTGCTGATCGGCATCAACCTGCTGCGCGAGGGCCTCGACATTCCCGAGGTCGGCCTGGTCGCCATCCTCGACGCCGACAAGGAGGGCTTCCTGCGCAGCGAGCGCTCCTTGATCCAGACCATCGGCCGCGCGGCGCGCAACGTCAACGGCGTGGCGCTGTTGTACGCCGACAAGGTCACCGACTCGATGAAGCGGGCGATCGACGAGACCGAGCGCCGCCGCGCCAAGCAGATCGCGTTCAACGTCGAGCACGGCATCACGCCCAGGAGCGTGACCAAGAAGATCAAGGACATCATCGATGGCGTCTACACCACCGCCGACGACAAGGCCGCGCTCAAGGAGGCGGCGCGCGTCGCGATGCTCGACGAGAAGTCGCTCGCCAAGGAGATCAAGCGCCTCGAGAAGGAAATGATGGAGGCGGCGAAGAACCTCGAGTTCGAGAAGGCCGCCAAGCTCCGCGACGAACTGAAGGCGCTCAAGGAGCATGCCTGGGCCAACCCGCTGTAAGGCGCGGCCGCCCTGGCACGCTCCGCCGCATCCTGCGCGCGCTGATCCCCGGCTGCTCGGCGCCGCGGACGAGGCGCCAGACGGGCTCGGCCAACCCCACAAGGTTGGCCGAGCCCGTTTTTTTTCGGGTCGGGGCAGGGCTAGGCGCTGCTGATCTTGAGCCCGATCAGCCCGGCGACCAGCAGGCTCAGGCTCAGCACGCGGCCGGGGTTGACCGGCTCGCCGAGCCAAACGATGCCGAGCAGCACGGTGCCGACCGCGCCGATGCCGGTCCAGACCGCGTAGGCGGTGCCGGCGGGCAGGCTGCGCATCGCCAGCGCGAGCAGGTAGAAGCTCGCCGCCATCGTCGCCAGCGTGAACGCGGTCGGAACGGGTTTGGAAAATCCTTCGGATTGCTTCAGGCCGATCGCCCACGCGACTTCGAGCGCGCCGGCGATCACGAGATAGAACCAGGCCATCGGACGGTCCTGTAACAAGAGTCGGGGCCGTCCCCGGGGTGGAGGGCGCACGCGGGGCCGTCCCCGCGCACGATGCGTGCCGGCCCGATTCTAATGCGGTTCCGGCCGCGGCGCGACCAGTTCCGGCCCGTCGTTGCGCACGTTGCCGACCGCCGCCGACACCCGCCAGGTGCGCAGCCGCGCGGCCGGGTACGGCGCGAGCAGCGCGAAGAGGAAGGGCGGCGGCGCGTCGGGCGCGAGCCAGTCGCGGTAGTGTTCCGGCGGGACGATGCAGGCGAGCCGCGCGTGGATCGGCAGCAAGGCCGGGTCGGCCGGCCCGACGAGGATGCTGCAGCTGTCGACCGTCTCGCCGCTGTCCGGGTCGCGCCAGCGTTCCCACAGCCCGGCGAAGGCCAGGCCGTCGCCGCCGGCGTCGGCGATGAACCACGGCTGCTTGCGCCGACCGGCGCCGAGGTCCTGCCATTCGTAGAAGCCGCCGGCCGGGATCAGGCAGCGCCGATGGCGGAAGGCGGCGCGGAAGGCCGGCTTCTCGGCCACCGTCTCGACGCGCGCGTTGAAGGTGCTGTAGCCGATCTTGCGCTCCCTGGCCCAGAACGGGATCAGCCCCCAGTGCGCGTCGGCGAGCGCGTAGCCGTCACCGCCGGCGCGGACGATGGGCACGGTCTGGCCGGGCGCGACGTTGTAGCGCGGCGGCAGGTCGAGGCCGAGTCCGAGCCGGCGCTCGAGGCCGGCGAAGGGCGGGAAGATCGCGTAGCGTCCGCACATGGTCGTCGTCCAAACGGCGCGAGACGGGCCCGCGCGGGAAAATGTCCGATCGCTTCCATTATCCGACCGGCTACGGCGCTTTGCGCGGCCGATATCCCGTCTTGTCTTTTCCGGCGTGCGGCTCCTAGAATCCGCGCTCCGCGGCCCGTTTTCAGGCGGGCGCCAAGCACTGTTTCGGGAGACGGTATGCACATCCTGTTCGTCTGCATGGGCAATATCTGCCGCTCGCCGACCGCCGAGGGCGTGATGCGCGCGCGGCTCGAGGCTGCCGGGCTCGACGGCTGGCGGGTCGATTCGGCCGGCACCCACGGCTACCACGTCGGCGAGGCGCCGGACCCGCGCACCTGCGCCGCGGCGGCGCGGCGCGGCTACGCGCTCGACGGCTTGCGTGCGCGCCGGGTCGAGGCCGACGACTTCGAGCGCTTCGATCTGATCCTCGCCGCCGACCGGCGCAACCTCGCCGAGCTGACGGCGCGCTGCCCGGCCGAACACCGCCACAAGCTCGCGCTGCTGCTCGACGTGCTCGACGGCGGCGTCGACGAGGTGCCCGACCCCTACTACGGCGGCGCGCAGGGCTTCGACACCGTGCTCGACCTGGTCGAGGCGGCCTGCGACGGCTGGCTGGCGCGTCTGCGACAAGGTTGAAGCGGACGGGCCCGGCCGCGCCCGTGGCCGGCGGCAGGGAATGACGATAGTATTTCTTGACTATGCCCGCCTTCCGCGGGTCGACAATCTTGAGCGTGCGAAAGAGGGAAGATGGGACAGTTCCAGATCGGCGACGGCAAGGGCCCGCTCGCAGTGGCGCCCTGCCTGAGCGCCGACGTGATCCTGCCGCGCCAGCCGGGACGGCTGGCGATCGGCCGACAGCCCTTGATCGTGATCGGCGCATCGACCGGCGGCACCGAGGCGCTGCGCGTGCTGCTGACCGCGCTGCCCGAGCGCATGCCGGCCATCCTGATCGCGCAGCACATGCCGGAAATGTTCACCAAGACCTTCGCCGCGCGGCTCGACTCGCTGTGCAAGCTCCGGGTCAAGGAGGCCGAGGATGGCGAGCGGGTGATGGCTGACACCGTCTACATCGCGCCCGGTCATTCGCATCTGGTCGTCAAGCCGTGCCACAGCGTCGGCTACGCGGTGTCGCTGAGCCAGGGCTCGCCGGTCAACCGGCACCGGCCGTCGGTCGACGTGCTGTTCCGCTCGGCCGCCAACGTCGCCGGCCGCAACGCGCTCGGTGTGATCCTGACCGGCATGGGGCGCGACGGCGCGCAGGGCCTGTTGGAGCTCAAGGAGGCCGGCGCGTACAATCTCGCGCAGGACGAGGCCAGCTGCGTGGTGTTCGGTATGCCCAAGGAGGCGATCGCGCTGAACGCCGCCCACGAGGTGCTGCCGATCGGCGCGATCGCCGGCAAGCTCGTCGCGCTCGCCGCGCAGCGCGCCGCCCATTCTTGAGAAGACGAAGACCGCCGCATGAAATCGCTGCCCATCCTGGTCGTCGAGGACGACGCCGACCTGCGCGAAGCGCTGACCGACACCCTCGAACTGGCCGGCTACCCGGTGCTGTCCGCCGTCGACGGCGGCGCCGCGCTCGAGGTGCTGCGCCGCGAACCGGTCGGCCTGATCGTCTCCGACGCGCAGATGGCGCCGATGGACGGCTACGCGCTGTTCGACGAGGTCAAGCGCCGCTACCCGGGCGTGCCCTTCATCCTGATGACCGCCTACGGCGTGATCGAGCGCGCGATCGACCTGTTGCGCGCCGGCGCCAGCCACTACCTGCTCAAGCCTTTCGAGCCGCAGACGCTGATCGCCGAGGTCGAGAAGCACCTGCTGAAGCTGCCCGCCGACGGCGGCGACGGCGAGGCGCTGACCGCCTCGCCGCGCATGCGGGAGGTGCTGTCGCTCGCGCGCCGCGTCGCCGTCAGCGACGCGACCGTGCTGTTGTCCGGTCCGTCGGGCGCCGGCAAGGAGGTGCTGGCGCGCTTCATCCATCGCCACTCGCGCCGAGCCGACGGCCCCTTCGTTGCGGTCAATTGCGCGGCGATCCCCGAGTCGTTGCTCGAGTCGACGCTGTTCGGCCACGAAAAGGGCGCCTTCACCGGCGCGACCGCGGCCATGCCCGGCAAGTTCGAGCAGGCGCAAGGCGGCACGCTGCTGCTCGACGAGATTTCCGAAATGCCGCTGCCGCTGCAGGCCAAGCTGCTGCGCGTGCTGCAGGAGCGCGAGGTCGAGCGCGTCGGCGGCAGCCGCGCGATCCGGCTCGACATCCGCGTGCTGGCGACCACCAACCGCGACATGTCGGCCGAGGTCGACGCCGGCCGCTTCCGCGAGGACCTCTATTTCCGGCTCAACGTCTTCCCCTTGCGCTTGCCGTCGCTGGCCGAGCGCCGCGAGGATATTCTGCCGCTGGCACGGCGCTTGCTTGACAAGTATTGCGAGGCCGCCGGCAGAGCCGGCATGGTCCTCTCGGGCGAGGCGGAGCGTCGATTGACTGCTCATAGTTGGGACGGTAACATCCGCGAGCTGGAAAATGTCATGCAGCGGGCGGTGATTCTTGCCGCCGGGGCGGAAATTCTTGCCGCCGACCTGATGTTGCCGCCGTGCTCCGGCGCCGCGGAAACCGCGCGGTCCTCCTTGCCCGATCTCGAACCCGAGGCGACTCCCGTCCACGACATGAGGGCGCTGGAGAAGCGTCATATTCTGGATACACTGGCGACCGTCGGCGGCGTGAAGAAACTCGCCGCCGAGAAGCTCGGCATCAGCGAGCGCACCTTGCGCTACAAGCTGCAGCGCTACCGCGAAGAATCGCTGGGCGCCGGGAAAGCTGGTCCGTCATAAGGCAAGATGGAGTGACTATGTCCCTGCAAGGCATCGACCACATGTTGGCCGAGCTGCGCGCGAGCCAGGCCATGGCGGCCGGCAAGTCGGGCGCGGCGACGGCCGAAACACCGCAGGTCGAGTTCGGCGACGTGCTCAAGGCGACGCTCGACCAGGTCAACGCCGCGCAGGCGGCGTCGCAGGACCTGCAAAAGCGCTTCGAGCTCGGCGAGGAAGGGGTCAACCTGCAGGACGTGATGGTTTCGCTGCAAAAGGCGAGCCTCAGCTTCCAGACCATGGTGCAGGCCCGCAACAAGCTGGTGACCGCCTACCAGGAAATCATGAATACCCAGGTCTGACGCTGCGGGTCGCTTCCGGCCGGCGGCGGCGGATCGCTAACGCGCGAACCCCTGTATGGCTGAACTGGTAGACAACGCTACGCCTGCCTGGAAATCCCGCGTCAACGAATCGGTCGAACGGTTCAAGGCGCTGCCCACCAACCGGAAGGTGCTGCTGTTCGTCGCGATCGCGGCGCTCTTCTCGGTCATTGTCGGTCTGGTGCTGCTGAACCGCCAGCCCGCGCAGAAAATCCTCTTCGCCAATCTGTCCGACCGCGACGGCGGCCAGGTCGCCGCTGCGCTGCAGCAGATGAACGTCCCCTACCAGCTGGGCGAGGGCGGCGTGATCTCGGTGCCGGCCGACAAGGTCTACGAGACCCGCCTCAAGCTCGCCGCGCAGGGCCTGCCCAAGGCCGGCGGCGTCGGCTTCGAGCTGATGGACAACCAGAAGTTCGGCATCAGCCAGTTCGCCGAGCAGGTCAACTACCAGCGCGCGATCGAGGGCGAACTGGCTCGCACCATCGAGGCGGTCGCTTCGGTCAACAGCGCGCGCGTCCACCTCGCCGTACCCAAGCAGAGCGTCTTCGTGCGCGAGCAGCAGCAGCCGACCGCGTCGGTGATGCTCGAGCTCAACCCCGGGCGCATCCTCGACGCCGGCCAGATCGCCGGCATCCTGCATCTCGTGTCCAGCTCGGTCCCCGGCCTGCCGGCCAAGAACGTCACCGTCGTCGACCAGGACGGCAACCTCTTGTCCAACCTGCCCGACGTCAACAACGCCTCCGGCCTCGACCAGCGCCAGCTCAACTACGTGCGCCAGATCGAGCACGACTTCGTCAAGCGCATCGAGGCCATCCTCGAACCCATCTTCGGCAAGGGCAACGTGCGCGCGCAGGTGACCGCCCAGCTCGACTTCTCCGAGGTCGAGCAGACCTCGGAAACCTACCGGCCGAACTCCTCGCCCAACCCGTCGGCGACGCGCAGCCAGCAGATCGTCGAAAGCCTCGGGCAGGGCTCGCCGCTGCCGGGCGGCGTGCCCGGCGCGCTGTCGAACCAGCCTCCGTCCGCCGCGTCGGCGCCGATCACGCTGCCGCCGGGCGCCGCGCCCGGCACCGCGACGCTGTCCGGCCAGCCCATGGGCGCCAGCGGCACGCTGCACCGCGAGATCACCACCAATTTCGAGGTCGACAAGACCATCCAGCACACCAAGCTGCCCAAGGGCATGGTCAAGCGGCTGTCGGCGGCGGTGGTGGTCAACTACCGCAACCTGCCGGACCGCAACGGCGAACTCAAACCGACGCCGCTGACCGCGCAGGAGGTCAACCAGATCAACAATCTGGTGCGCGAGGCGATGGGCTTCAGCCAGGATCGCGGCGATACGCTGAACGTGGTCAACGCCGCCTTCGCCGACTCGCTGCCCAAGCCCTCGCTGCAGGAGCGCGCGCTCGAATTCGCCAGCCAGAACGCGACCGACCTCGTCAAGTACGCGCTCCTGGCGCTGGTGGTGCTCTACCTGCTGTTTGGCGTCGTGCGGCCCATCGTGCGCGACGTGCTCAAGAAGGAGAAGCCGGCCGAGCCGGAGGCCGCCGGCGCCGCCGAGGCCCAGGGCGGCACGCTGCTGGCGGTGGCCGGCGACGAGGAGGAACTGGAGCCGGGCGAGCCGCTCGACCCGCGCGAGGCGCAGCGCCGTCAGTACCTGAGCAACCTGGAGGCCGCGCGCGAGCTGGTGAAGTCCGACCCGCGCATGGCCGCCCAGATCATCAAGGAATGGATCAGCAGCGATGAGTGAAGCCGGTATCCGCAGGAGCGCGGTGCTCCTGTTCAGCCTCGGCCAGAGCGAGGCGATCGAGGTGTTCAAATACCTCGGTCCGAAGGAGGTGCAGAAGCTGTCGCTGGAAATGGCGGCGATCAGCAACCTCAGCCACGAGGAAATCGACACGGCCGTCAGGCAGTTCCGCGAGGAGTGCGCGGCGCGCGCCAGCATCGGCGCGTCCGACGAGTATCTGCGCAACGTGCTGACCGAGGCGCTCGGCGCCGACAAGGCGGCCAACCTGCTCGACAAGATCATGCAGGGCAACGACCACAGCGGCATCGAGAGCCTGAAGTGGATGGACCCGAACTCGGCCGCCGACCTGATCCGCAACGAGCACCCGCAGATCATCTCGACCATCCTGGTCCACCTCGAGCCCGACCTGTCGAGCGCGATCCTGCAGTACTTCCCCGAGCGCCTGCGCAACGAGGTGCTGATCCGCACCGCGACGCTCGAGGGCGTGCAGCCGACCGCGCTCAAGGAGCTGAACGAGGTGCTGACCCAGCTGCTGTCCGGCTCGGACCGCATCAAGAAGAGCGCCGCCGGCGGCGTGTCGATGACCGCCGAGATCCTCAACTTCATGGGCGGCAACGTCGAGGCGTCGGCGCTGAACTACATTCGCGAATACGATCCGGAGCTGGCGCAGCGCATCCAGGACAAGATGTTCGTGTTCGAGAACCTGATGGACATCGACGACCGCTCGATCCAGACCATCCTGCGCGAGGTGCAGACCGACTCGCTGGTGATCGCGCTCAAGGGCACCAGCAACGAGCTGCGCGACAAGATCTTCCGCAACATGTCGCAGCGCGCCGCCGAGATGCTGCGCGACGACCTCGAGTCGCGCGGCCCGGTCAAGCTGTCCGAGGTCGAGGCCGAGCAGAAGGAAATCCTCAAGATCGTGCGCAAGCTCGCCGACGAAGGCCAGATCGTGCTAGGCGGCAAGGGCGGGGACGAAGGCCTTGTCGAATAAGGCCGGCATCATCCCGGGCGAGGCGCTCGACGCCTGGTCGCGCTGGCATCCGGGCGAGCTGCTCCCCGAGCGCGCGGCGCCGGCCGATGCGGTCGCCGCTCCCGCGACGCCCGAGCCCGGGCCGGCCGCCGTCGAGCCGGCGGCACCCGAGCCGCACCCCGAAGAGCCGGTCGAGCCGCCGCCGGCCTATCCGACTGCCGCCGAGCTCGAGGCCATCCACCAGGAAGCCTGGCAGGCCGGCCACGAGGCCGGGTACGCCGAGGGGCTCGCCGCCGGCCACGCGCAAGGCTTGGCCGAAGGGCGCGAGGCCGGTTTCGCCGCCGCGCGCGACGAGGCCGCCGCGGCCTTCGCCGAGCGCTTCGCGCCGCTGGCCGAGCTCGGCCAACGTTTCGAATCCGAACTCGCCCGTCTCGAGGCCGAACTGGCGCCGTCGTTGCTGAAGCTCGCCTTCGAGCTGGCCGCCGAACTGACGCGCGTGACGGTGGCGTCCCGCCCCGACGCGCTGCGCGCGCTGTTGGCCGAGGCGCTGGCCGACTGGCGCGAGGACCTCGGCCGCGCGCGTGTGCGCGTGCACCCTGACGATCTGGCCACGGTGCGCGACTTTCTCGAAACCGAGGCGCCGGCCACCGTCTGGCAGTGGCAGGAGGACGCGACGCTCGAGCGCGGCGGCTGCGTGATCGACACCCGTTCGGTGTCGCTCGACCTGTCGCTCGAAGCGCGCCGCGCCGCGCTCGCCGCCGCGCTGGGGCTGGACGGGGGCGGCGATGCTTGAGCGTCAGCGTGCCTTCCTCGAAGACGCGGCGCGCGCCGCCGCCGCCCAGCCGCTGTGGCGGGCGGCCGGCCGGCTGACCCAGGTCACCGGCATGGTGATGGAGGCGGTCGGCCTCAAGCTGCCGGTCGGCAGCGCCTGCCGCGTCGAGCTGTCCGACCACCACTCGGTCGAGGCCGAGGTGGTCGGCTTCGCCGGCGACAAGCTGTACCTGATGCCGGTTTCCAATGTGCACGGCCTGTTGCCGGGCACGCCGGTCACCCCGCTCGCCAGCCCGGCGCCGCCGCGTTACGGCCGGGCAGCCGGCGACACCGCCGCGCCGCCGGCCGTCGGCCGTCAGGTGCCGGTCGGCCTGAGCCTGCTCGGCCGCGTGCTCGATTCGCTCGGCCGGCCGCTCGACGACAAGGGGCCGATCCACCCCGACGCTTACTACCCGCTCTACAGCCAGCCGATCAACCCGCTCGGGCGCACGCCGGTGCACGACGTGCTCGACGTCGGCGTGCGCGCGATCAACGGCCTGCTGACGGTCGGCCGGGGGCAGCGCCTCGGCCTGTTCGCCGGCTCCGGCGTCGGCAAGTCGGTGCTGCTCGGCATGATGGCGCGCTTCACCCGCGCCGACGTCGTCGTCGTCGGCCTGATCGGCGAGCGCGGCCGCGAGGTCAAGGACTTCATCGAGAACATCCTCGGCGAGGAAGGGCGCGCGCGCGCCGTCGTCGTCGCCGCGCCGGCCGACCTGCCGCCCCTGATGCGGCTGCACGGCTCGGCCTACGCGACCGCGCTGGCCGAGTACTTCCGCGACCAAGGGCTGGACGTGCTGCTGTTGATGGATTCGGTGACCCGCTACGCGATGGCGCAGCGCGAGATCGCGCTGGCGATCGGCGAGCCGCCGGTGACCAAGGGTTATCCGCCGTCGGTGTTCGCGCGGCTGCCGCAATTGATCGAGCGCGCCGGCAACGGCGCCGAGGGTGGCGGCTCGATCACCGCCTTCTACACCGTGCTGTCCGAGGGTGACGACCAGCAGGACCCGATCGCCGACTCGGCGCGCGCCATCCTCGACGGCCACTTCGTGCTGTCGCGCGAGTTGGCCGAGTCCGGTCACTACCCGGCGATCGACATCGAGCAGTCGATCAGCCGCGTGATGGTCGACGTCGTGCCGCGCCGCCAGATGGAGCAGGCGCGCCGCTTCAAGCAGCTCTATTCGCGTTACCAGCGCAACCGCGACCTGATCAGCGTCGGCGCCTACGTGCCCGGTTCCGACCCGGTGCTCGACGAGGCGATGCGCCGCCAGCTGCCGATGACGAGCTTCCTGACCCAGCCGCAACACGAGTCGCACGACTACGCGTCGACCGTGCAGCAGCTGGATGCGACGCTGGCCTGAGGACTGAGGCATGGCCGGCGGCAAGTACCAGCTGCTCAAGCAACTCGCGCACGAGCGCGAGGCCGCCGCCGCCGAGCGCATGCAGCGCGCGCAGGGGCGGCTCGCCGACGCGCGCCAGCGGCTCGAACAGCTCGAGGCCTACCGCGACGAATACCGCGCCCGTTTCACCGCGCGTGGCCAGGCCGGCGTCGGCGTCGCGCAGTGGCAGGATTTCCGGCTCTTCCTCGGCAAGCTCGACGAGGCGGTCGCGCTGCAGAACGGCGAGGTCGAGCGTTGCCTGCAGCGGCTGCTGATGGAGCGGCAGGGCTGGCAGAACGAGCGCAAGCGCGTGATGGCCTTCGACAAGCTGATGGAGCGCGAGGCCGAGCGTGCGCTGCTCAGGGAAGGACGTCGCGAGCAGAAGGCGATGGACGAGTTCGCGTCGCGCCAGTTCTGGAACGCCAGCCGCGGCAAGACCGACTAGCGCGAGCGCTGCTGCCGGAAATTGGCACGACTCTTGCTAATACTTTGCTTCGACCGTCACGACCGATCATTCGGGAGCCATCATGAGCCTGACCGTAAGCGCAACCTCCGCCCTGCCCAAGGGGTTCAACGCCGCCGGCGCCGACCTTGCCCTGCCGCAGGACGGCATGCTGTTCGCGGCCCTGCTCGGCGCCGAGCTCGGCGAACTGGGGGGCGGCGTTTCGCCGTCCGCCGCGCCCGGCGCGGAAGAGCCGCCGGGCGCCGCCAAGCGCGTCAAGGTCGCCGACGGCGGCGACCCTGCCGCCGCGCTCGCCTATTTCCAGATGGTGCCGGTCGTGCCGCAGGCGCCGCCGGCCCCGCCGGACGGCGTCGCGTCCGCCGCGTCCGACACCGCGTCCGCCGAGTCGGGCTTCCTGCTGTCCGCGCTGGGCGGCCGGCGTGCCGGCCAGCAAAAATTGCCGCCCGAGGTGGAAGCTCCTGCCGCCTTCTCCGTTCCCGGCCAGGAGACGGGCGTGCGCGCCTTCGAGTCCGCGCACAAGGCCGCCGCGCCGGTCGCGGCCGCGGTGCCGCTGCCGTTGAGCGACCCCGGATGGGGCCGCGCGCTGGGCGAGCAACTGCTCGGCCTCGTCAACCTGAAGGCCGAGACGGCCCACATCCAGCTCAACCCGGCGCACCTGGGGCCGATCGAGGTGTCGCTCAAGCTCGACGCCAACAACCAGGCGCAGGTGCAGTTCGTCGCCTTCAACCCGAGCGCGCGCGACGCGGTCGAGCAGAACCTGTCGCGGCTGTCGTCGATGTTGGCCGAGAGCGGCATCCAGCTGACCGACGCGCAGGTGTCCAGCGGGCAGGGGCAGGCGCAGCAGCAGGCCTTCGCGCAGGCGCGCGGCCGCGGCGAGGCGGGGGCGGCCGACGAGGAGCCGGACACCCTCGCCGCCATCCGCGCCGCGCGCGGCGTGCTGAGCATCTTCGCGTAAAGCGGCAGGCTGTCTTTCCCTGCGATCCGTGCGGTACACTTGCGGGCGACCGATTGAAAATCGCTTATCATCCCCAAGGTTCAACCCGCACGGATTCGCTTCATGGCAGAAGAGCAGAAAAAGGACAAAAAGGCCGGCGGCGGCGCCAACAAGCTGCTGGTGATCGTCATCGTACTTCTGGTGCTGGTCCTGGCGGCGGTCGGCGCGCTGACGGCCTATGTCTTCTCGAGCATGCAGAAGGGGGGCGCGGCGCACGCCGAAACGGTCGAGGCGCCCGTCAAGAAGAAGAAAAAGGACGGTCCGCCGATCTTCCAGAAGCTCGACACCTTCGTCGTGAACCTCGCCGGCAACACCGGTGCGATGCTGCAGATCGAGATGCAGGCCGAACTGGTCGACGAGGACGCCAAAAAGCGCTTCACCGACTATATGCCCAAGGTGCGCAGCGCGCTGATCCTGCTGTTGTCGTCGAAGTCGGCCGAGGAGCTGGCGACGCCGGACGGCAAGGTCAAGCTCAAGGCGCAGGTCAAGAAGATCATCAACGAATCGATGGACGCCGGCGACGAGGAGCCGGTGGACTCGGTGCTGTTCACGTCCTTCATCATCCAGGAGCAGTAGGGCCCTCATGCGTGTGACCATGGCCGCCGCGGCGGCAGCGTCCCGCCGCGCGCGCGCGCGCGGCGCATCCCTTATCCGCCGTCGCGGCGGCGGAGGCTAGCATGGCCGACGAGATCCTCTCGCAGGAAGAGGTCGACGCGCTGCTGCGCGGCGTCACCGGCGAAGAAGACGAGGGCAGCGAGGCCCACGACGCCCAGGGCGTGCGCAGCTACGAGATCGGCCGCCAGGAGCGCATCGTGCGCGGCCGGATGCCGACGCTCGAAATTATCAACGAGCGCTTCGCCCGCAACCTGCGCATCGCGCTGTTCAACTTCATCCGCCGCAACGCCGAGATCTCGGTCGGCCCGGTACGGGTGCAGAAATACAGCGAATTCATCCGCAACCTGGTGGTGCCGACCAACCTCAACCTGGTGCACATGAAGCCGCTGCGCGGCACCGGCCTGTTCATCTTCGACCCGGACCTGGTATTTCTGGTCGTCGACAACCTGTTCGGCTCCGACGGCCGCTACCACGTGCGCGTCGAGGGGCGCGACTTCACGCCGACCGAGCAGCGCATCATCCACCGCCTGCTCGACGTGGTGTTCACCGAGTGCCAGAAGGCGTGGGAGCCGGTCTACCCGATCGAATTCACCTACCTGCGCTCGGAAATGAACACCCAGTTCGCCAACATCGCGACGCCGACCGAGGTGGTGGTCGCGATGACCTTCCACATCGAGCTGGGCGCCGGCGGCGGCGACTTCCACATCTGCCTGCCGTACGCGATGGTCGAGCCGATCCGCGACATCCTGTCCAGTACGATGCAGGCCGACCGCACCGAGGTCGACAACCGCTGGATCAAGCTGATGTCGAGCCAGGTGCAGGCCGCCGAGGTCGAGATGGTCGCGACGTTGGCCGAGGCGCGCGTCACGCTCGGCCAGGTGCTGAACCTCAAGGCAGGCGACGTGGTGATGCTGGACATTCCCGAGCACATCGTCGCCGACGTGTCCGGCATCCCGGTGCTCGAGTGCAAGTACGGAACCCTGAACGGTCGCTACGCGCTCAGGGTGGACAAAATTCTCGCCGGCGCCCACGAACTGGGCGAGCCGGCCAGCGGAGACGACAACGATGGCTGACGAACAGCAACTCGACCCCGATTTCGCCGCGGCGATGGCCGGCGATACCGCCGCGACGGGCGGCGACGAAGTCAGCATGGACGACTGGGCCGCGGCGATGGCCGAGCAGGAAAGCGCCGACGCGGCGCCCGAGCCGGCCAAGCCGGCCACCGGCCTGTTCCAGGACTTCGGCCAGGGCACCGCCGGCGCCGCGGCCGCCATGCCGCACAACCTCGACATGATCCTCGACATCCCGGTCAACATGACCGTGGAGCTCGGGCGCACCAAGATCGCGATCCGCAACCTGCTGCAACTGGCGCAAGGCTCGGTGGTCGAGCTCGACGGCCTGGCGGGCGAACCGATGGACGTGCTGGTCAACGGCTGCCTGATCGCGCAGGGCGAGGTGGTGGTCGTCAACGACAAGTTCGGCATCCGCCTGACCGACATCATCACGCCGGCCGAGCGCATCCGCCGCCTGCAGAAATGAGCCGCCGCATCGCGTGCGCCGCGGTCGCGGCGCTCTCCCTGCCGGCCTGGGCCGAGGCGGCGGCGCCGGCCTCGCCGCTGGCCGGCCTGCTGCAGGTCATCGTCGCGCTGGCGCTGGTGGTCGGCGCCATCGTCGCCTGCGGCTGGGCCTTCCGGCGCATGCAGGGCAAGTTCGGCGGCCTGCCGCAGTACCTGAAGGTGATCGGCGGCGTGATGGTCGGCCCGCGCGAGCGCGTCGTCGTCGTCGAGCTGGACGGCGAATGGCTGGTGCTCGGCGTGACCGGCCAGCAGGTCAACCTGCTGGCGCGCCGGCCGCGCCCCGAGGGCGCTCCGGTGCCGGGCGTCGGCCCCGGCGAGCCGCCGTTCGCGCAGTGGCTCAAGGCGGCGCTCGGCAAGAAGGCCGGCCCCAACCCCTTTTCCCGCGATCCGCGCGACCCGGAATGAAGATGTCCCCGAAACGCAAGCTCGCCTGGGCGGCGGCGCTGTTCTTGCCCGGCATCGCGCTCGCCGCCGGGCTGCCGCTGATGACCAGCTCGCCGGCCGCCGGCGGCGGGCAGAGCTATTCGCTCAGTCTGCAGATGCTGCTGTTCATGACCGGGCTGACCTTCATCCCGGCCATGCTGTTGATGATGACCGCCTTCACTCGTATCGTGATCGTGCTGTCGCTGCTGCGGCAGGCGCTCGGCACCATGCAGGCGCCACCCAACCAGGTGCTGATCGGGCTGTCGCTGTTCCTGACCATTTTCGTCATGGGACCGACGCTCGACGAGGTCTATAACAAGGCCTGGGTGCCGTTCTCCGAGGAGAAGATCGGCTTCGACGTCGCGATCGACGAGGCGTCCAAGCCGATGAAGGCCTTCATGCTCAGGCAGACGCGCGAGAAGGACCTGGCCTTCTTCATCGAGATCTCCCGCTCGCCCAAGCCGGCGACGCCGGCCGAGGTGTCGATGAAGACGCTGATCCCGGCCTTCGCCGTCAGCGAACTGAAGACCGCGTTCCAGATCGGCTTCATGATCTTCATCCCCTTCCTGATCATCGACCTGGTCGTCGCCAGCATCCTGATGGCGATGGGTATGATGATGGTGTCGCCGGTGATCATCTCGCTGCCGTTCAAGATGATGCTGTTCGTGCTGGTCGACGGTTGGACATTGTTGATGGGCTCGCTGGTCCAGAGTTTCTACACCGGATGAAAATACTGCTCGATACCTTGGCCGAGGCCGATCTGGCCGACTGTCACGCGCTGTTCGTCGACGCGGTGCACGCGCTCGGCCGGCGTCATTACCGTCCCGAGCAATGCGCCGCGTGGGCGCCGCCCGGCGCGATGCCGGACGCCTGGCGCGACGGCTGGGCCAGGAGGCTCGCTCGTGCCTGGGGCGTGAAGGCGCTCGCCGACGATGGCCGGCTGGTCGGCTTCGCGTGGCTGCTGTTCGACGGCGAATTCGACATGCTCTACGTCGCGCCGTGGGCGGCGGGCCGCGGTGTCGGTTCGCGGCTGGTCGGCGCGTTGCTCTACGAGGGCCGTCGCGCGGGGCTGGCTGCGCTGACCGTCTACGCCAGCCACGGCGCGCGGCCGCTGTTCGAGCGCGCCGGCTTCGTCGTCGAGCGCGACCACCTCGCGTGGCGCGACGGTGTCGCGCTCGAGAACTGGATCATGCGCGCCAGCCTGGCCGAGCCGGGGAGGTGCGCGCGGTGAGTCCCGAATACGCGATCAACCTGGTGCAGAACGCGCTCTACATCCTGATCCTGGTCGCCGCGCCGGTGCTGGCGGTGTCGCTGCTGGTCGGCCTCTTGGTCAGCATCCTGCAGGCGGCGACGCAGATCAACGAGATGACGCTGACCTTCATCCCCAAGCTCTTGGCGATGTTCCTGGTGCTGGTGCTGGCCGGACCGTGGATGATGGGCACGCTGATCGACTACACGGTGCGCCTGTTCCAGAGCATCCCGACGGCGATCGGGTAGCCGCCGTGGCGCCGACCCCGCCCGCCGCGGCCCGCGCCGCTTCGTCCCGTCCGTCCGTCCGCGCATGCTGACGATCACCGACGCACAGATCAACGCGCTGGTCGGCGCCTTCGTCTGGCCGTTCGCGCGCATCGTCGGCCTGATCCTCGCCGACCCGCTGCTGGCCACGCGCGGCGTACCGCGCCGCTTCAAGGCCGGTTTCGCGCTGTTCCTGACCGTGCTCGTCGTGCCGGTGCTGCCGCCCTTGCCGGCGGTGCCGCTGGTGTCGGCCGAGGGGGTCGCCATCCTGGTGCAGCAGGTGCTGATCGGCGTCGGCATCGGCTTCGCGATGCGGCTGGTGATGGCGGCGGTCGAACTGGCCGGCTTCGTGATCGGTACGCAGATGGGCCTCGGCTTCGCGCTGTTCTTCGACCCGATGTCGTCGGCGCAGGTGCCGGGCGTCGCGCGGCTGCTGTCCATCTTCGTCTTCCTGCTGTTTCTCGTGATGGGCGGCATGCAGGTGCTGATCGGCACGCTGGTCGACAGCTTCACCGTGCTGCCGATCGGCCGCAGCCTGCCGGTCGAGGGCTGGCGCACGTTGGCCGAGTGGGGTGGCCACCTGTTCGCCTGGGGCGTGTGGCTGTCGCTGCCGGTGGTCGCCGCGCTATTGGTGACCAACCTCGCGATCGGCGTGATGACCCGCGCCTCGCCGCAGTTCAACGTGTTCTCGTTCGGCTTTCCGCTGACGCTGATGGTCGGCTTCGTCGCGCTGTACTTCTCGCTGCCGCTGTTGCTGCCGGCGGTCGAGACCATGTACCGCGCGGCCTTCGAATTCGCGCTCGCCTGGCTCAGAACGCCCGCAAGCTAGGGCGAAAACCCGCCGGCGGGCGGGCCGTGCGCGCCGCTTTTTGATAGAATTGCCCGGTCTATCCCCCCAACCGGCGGCGTCGCGCCGCCCAAGGCAACAATCGAGGTAACCATGGCTGGCCACAGCAAATGGGCGAACATCAAGCATAAGAAGGAACGCGCCGACGCCAAGCGCGGCAAGGTCTTTACCCGTCTGATCAAGGAAATCACCGTGGCCGCGCGCCTCGGCGGCGGCGACGCCTCGGCCAACCCGCGCCTGCGCCTGGCGATCGACAAGGCGCTCGACGCCAACATGCCGAAGGACAACATCCAGCGTGCGGTCGACCGCGGCGCCGGCAACCTCGAGGGCGTCAACTACGAGGAACTGCGCTACGAGGGCTACGGCATCGGCGGCGCGGCGGTGATGGTCGACTGCATGACCGACAACAAGACGCGCACCGTCGCCGACGTGCGCCACGCCTTCTCCAAGTACGGCGGCAACCTCGGCACCGACGGCTGCGTCGCGTTCCAGTTCAAGCACTGCGGCTACCTGCTGTTCGCGCCGGGCGTCGACGAGGACGCGCTGATGGAAGCGGCGCTGGAAGCCGGTGCCGACGACGTCGTGACCAACGACGACGGCTCGATCGAGGTGATCACCGACCCGTACGCCTTCTCCGACGTGAAGGCCGCGCTGGAGGCCGCCGGCTTCAAGGCCGAGGACGGCGAGGTGACGATGCGCGCGCTCAACGATACCGTGCTGAGCGGCGACGACGCCGTGCGCATGCAGAAGCTGCTCGACGCGCTCGAGGACCTCGACGACGTGCAGGAGGTCTATACCTCGGCGGTGCTCGAGGACTGAGCGTTGCCGCATCCGGCCCCAGGCTTGCCTTCGCGCAAGCCTTTTTCGCATAGAACGGGGTATGCTGCCGCGGCGCTTGCCTGGTGGGCGCTGACGGTCTGGCTGTTGCTGAAGCCGGCTTCGCCGCCGGGTGCCATCCCGTACCTGGACAAGCTCGGCCACGCCGCGTTGTTCGCCGTGCAGGCGTGGCTCCTGGCCGGCGCGACCGGCTGGCGCCGCGCGCGCGTCTGGCTCGCGCTCGCCGCGTGGGCGCTCGGTTCCGAGGCCTTGCAGGGCTGGCTGACGAGCGACCGCAGCCCCGAGGCGCTCGACGCGCTGGCCGACCTCGCCGGCGCCGGCCTCGCGCTGTGGTGGGCGTCGCGCCGGCTCGGCCAACGCTGAACGCCCCGACCGCGCCGCGGTCTATCCCCCACCAACCCTTCCGAGGTGACGCATGCAGTACGCCGCACGACGACAGCAATTGATGCGCGCGATGGGCTCGGGTCTCGCGATCCTGCCGACCGCGCCCGAGGCCCGCCGCAACGCCGACACCCACTATCCCTACCGCGCCGACAGCCACTTCTGCTACCTGAGCGGCTTCACCGAGCCCGAGGCGGTGCTGGTGCTCGACGCGCGCGCCGGCAAGAGCGTGCTGTTCTGCCGCGCCAAGAATCCCGACATGGAGATCTGGGACGGCTTCCGCCACGGGCCCGACGGCGCCCGCGAGGCCTTCGGCTTCGACGAGGCCTACCCGATCGACGAGCTCGACGAGCGCATCGTGCCGATGTTGGCCGAGGCCGACACGCTGTACTGGGGCGTCGGCCGCCGCGCCGACTGGGACGCGCGCGTCGGCCGCTGGCTGGAGGCCGCGCGCGGCGCGCGCAACCTCGGCCCGGCGCCGGCGCGCTTCGCCGACCTGATGCCGCTGATCGACGCGCAGCGCCTCATCAAGGACGAGGCCGAGATCGCCACGCTGCGCCGCGCCGGCGCGATCTCGGCCGAGGCGCACGTGCGCGCGATGCAGGCGTGTGCCGCCGGCCGCTACGAATACGAGATCGAGGCCGAGATCCTGCATACCTTCGTGCGCCACGGCGCGCGCCATCCGGCCTACGAGAGCATCGTCGCCGGCGGCGCCAACGCCTGCACGCTGCACTACGTCGGCAATCGCGACAGGCTCGCCGACGGCGAGCTGCTGTTGATCGACGCCGGCTGCGAGTTCATGGGCTACGCCGGCGACATCACGCGCACCTTCCCGGTCAACGGCCGCTTTTCCGGCCCGCAGCGCGCGGTGTACGAGATCGTGCTCGCCGCGCAGGCGGCCGGCATCGAAGCGGTGCGCCCGGGTGTCGCGTGGAACGACTTCGCCGACGCGGCGCTCAGGGTGCTGGTCGAGGGCCTGGTCGACCTGAAGCTCTTGACCGGCAGCGTCGACGGCAATATCGAATCGGGCGCCTACCGCCAGTTCTACATGCACGGTCTCGGCCACTGGATCGGCATGGACGTGCACGACGTCGGCGGCCGCAAGGACGCCAGCGGCGACTGGATCCGCTTCGTGCCGGGCATGTGCACCACGGTCGAGCCGGGGCTCTACATCCGTCCGGCCGACAAGGTGCCGGCCGAGTTCCACAACATCGGCATCCGCATCGAGGACGACGTGCTGGTCACCGCGACCGGCCACGAGGTCTATACCGCCGGCGCGCCCAAGGCGGTCGACGACATCGAGGCGCTGATGCGCGCCGCCAAGGAGTGAACATGGCGCTTCCGCTTCCGGAGCACGTCGACGTGCTGGTGGTCGGCGCCGGCCCGGTCGGCGCGCTGGCCGCGCTGAAGTTGGCCGAGGCCGGTCGCCAGGTCGCGCTCATCGAGGCGCGCCCCGAAGGCGCGCCGGTGCGCGACGCGCGCGCGCTGGCGCTGTCGTGGGCGAGCCGCGCGGCGCTGGCCGATGCCGGTGTCTGGCGCGACGATCTTGGCGCCACCGCGATCGACACCGTGCACGTGTCGCAGCAGGGCGGCTGGGGCCGCACCGTGCTGTCGCGCGACGACCTCGGCCTGCCGCACCTGGGCGTGGTGGTCGACTACCCGTCGCTCTTTGCCGCGCTCGCGGCAAGGTTGGCCGAGGCCGCGCTGCCGATCGCGTGGGGCACGCGCGTCGCCGCGGTCGACCCGCTGTCGGCCTACGCGCGCGTCACGCTGCAAGGCGAGGCCGGCGAGCGCGTCGTGACCGCGCGGCTGGTGGTGCTGGCCGAGGGCGGCGAGCTGGTCGACGGCTTGCCGGGCCTGACGCGCCGCGTGCACGACTACGGCCAGGCGGCGCTGTTGGCCGAGGTGGCGAGCGAGCTGCCGCACCGCGGCGTCGCCTACGAGCGCTTCTCGAAGCGCGGCCCGCTGGCGCTGCTGCCGCGCGGCGACGGCTTCATGCTGGTGTGGACGCGCACGCCCGAGGACGCGCGCGAACTGCGCGACGGCGACCCGGCCGAGCTGGAAAGACAGTTGGCCGAGGCGATGGGCGAGCGGCTCGGCGCCTTCCGCGTCGCCGGTTCGCGCGCGCTCTTCCCGCTGACGCTCAAACAGGCGAGCCGCCGCGTCGCGCGCCGCGTCGCGCTGATCGGCAACGCCGCGCAGACGCTGCACCCGGTCGCGGCGCAAGGGCTGAACCTCGGCATCCGCGACGCGCTGGCGCTCGCCGCCGCGCTGGCCGGCGCGGCCGATGCGGGAGACGCGGCGGCGCTGTCGGCCTACGAGCGCGCGCGCGCGCTCGACAGCGGCGCGGTGGTCGGTTTCACGCACCAGCTGGTGCGCTTCTTCGACGGCCATGGCCCGCTGCTTTCTGCCGCGCGCGGCCTTGGCATGAACCTCTTGGACGCCGCGCCGGCGCTGCGCCGCCGCTTCGCCGGCCACCTGGTGTTCGGCGTCGGCGGCGCCTCTTTGGACGGGATGGTATGAAGGGATTCGACGCGGATGTCGTCATCGTCGGCGGCGGGCTGGTCGGCGCGAGCCTCGCGCTCGCGCTGGCGCGCGCCGGGCGGCGGGTGACGCTGGTGGAAGGGCAGGTGCCCGATTTTTCGCGCATCACCGAAGGCTGGGACGCGCGCATCTACGCGGTCAGCCCGGCCAACCGGCGCTTTCTCGAGGGCCTGGGCGCCTGGCCCGACGCGTCGCGCTTGGGCACTATCGCGCGCATGGAGGTGCACGGCGACGCCGGCGGCGAGATCGACTTCGACGCGCGCGAGGCCGGCGGCGAGGCGCTGGCGTGGATCGCCGAGAACCGCTGGCTGCTCGCCGCGCTGTGGGCGAGCCTGGCCGGGGCCGGCGTCGACGTGCTGTCCGGCTCCAAGCCGGTGTCGCTCGCCACGCGCGCCGACGCGGCCGAGCTGACGCTGTCCGACGGCCGGCGCCTCGTCGCGCGGCTGGCGGTCGGCGCCGACGGCGCCAACTCGTGGGTGCGCGAGCAGGCTGGCCTGACCGCGCGCGTCGACCCCTACGGCCAGAGCGGCGTGGTCGCCAACTTCGCCTGCGAAAAGCCGCACGGCGACGTCGCGCGCCAGTGGTTCACCGGCGATTCCATCCTTGCGTGGCTGCCGATGGCCGGCAAGCACGTGTCGATGGTGTGGTCCACCTTCGAGCCCGACGCCTTGCTCGCGCAGGGCGACGACGCCTTCTGCGCCAAGGTTGCCGAAGCCGGCGGCTTCGAGCTCGGCCAACTTTCGCTCGTCAGCCGGCCGGCCGCCTTTCCCTTGCGGCTGATCCGGCCCGAGGCGGTGGTCGCCGAGCGCGTCGCGCTGGTCGGCGACGCCGCGCACACCGTGCACCCGCTGGCCGGGCAGGGCGTCAACCTCGGCTTTCAGGACGCGGCGACGCTCGCCGGCCTGATCGCCTCGGCGCGCGACGCCGGCGACTGGCTGCTGTTGCGCCGCTACCAGCGCGCGCGCCGCGAGGCGGTGACGGCGATGCAGCTGACCTGCGACGGCCTGTTCAAGCTGTTCCACGGCAAGGGGTTGCCCGGGCTGCCGTGGCTGCGCAATACCGGCCTCAACCTCACCAACCGGCTCACCCCGCTCAAACGCGAGCTGGTGCGCCACGCCATCGGCTTCTGAATCTGGATTTCGCATGAACAAACGTTTGCTGACCGCCGCCTTTATCGCCGCCTTCGTGCCGCTCACCGCCTGTTCGGCCGGCTCCCCGTCCGACGCCAGGCCGGCGTCGCCGTCGCCCGACGCGGTCAAGAAAGCCTTCGCCGCGCGTTTTCCCAACCGCCCGGTCCAGAGCGTGTCGGCGACGCCGCTGCCCGGCATCTACGAGGTGGTGCTGCCCGGCCGGCAGATCATGTACACCGACGCCAAGGTCAACTATCTGTTCCTCGACGCCAACCTGATCGACGTGCAAAAGCGCGAGAGCCTGACCGAGGCGCGCATGGAAGCGCTGTCGCGCGTCGACTGGAAGAGCCTGCCGCTGGCCGACGCGGTCAAGGAGGTGCGCGGCAACGGCGCGCGCAAGCTCGTCGTGTTCTCCGATCCGGACTGCCCGTTCTGCAAGAAGCTCGAGCGCGAGACGATCGCCCGCCTCGACAACGTGACCGTCTACACCTTCCTCTACCCGATCGCGCAGCTACATCCGGACGCCGAGCGCAAGTCGCGCCAGATCTGGTGCAGCGCCGACCGCGCCGCCGCGTGGACCGGGCTGATGCGCGACGGCCGGCCGCTGTCCGGTCGCGACGACTGCGCGACGCCGCTGGCGCGGCTGCAGAAGCTAGGCGACTCGCTGGGCGTCAACGGCACGCCGGCGCTGGTGTTCGCGAGCGGCCGGCTGGTCGCCGGCGCGCAGCCGCTCGAACAGGTCGAGCGCTGGCTCGCCGAGAAGGCCGCCGACTAGGCGGACGCGCGGTCCCGGGCCGGAAATGGCGGTGCTTTCCAAAGACGGATTTCGTGCTACAGTTCCCGTCGCAGGATAATAAATTCGAACGTTTGTTTTAATTTGGCCGGGCCGCCCCGCCGGGGAGGCCGGTCGCCAACACGAAGGGAAACCGCATGTCCGACCTCAAAGCCGCATTCGAAAAAGCGCAAGCCGACGTCAAGACCCTGGCCGAGCGTCCCGACAACCAGACGCTGCTGCAGCTGTACGCCCTCTACAAGCAAGCCACCGACGGCGACGTCAGCGGCGAGCGCCCGGGCATGATGGATTTCGTCAACCGCGCCAAGTACGACGCCTGGGACAAGCTCAAGGGCACCGCGCCGGATCAGGCGATGCAGTCCTATATCGACGTGGTGCAGCGCCTGCTCGCCGAGTAAGCGCTTACCGGCGTCGATGAAAAAACGGCCACCGCTTTGCGCGGTGGCCGTTTTGCCTGCTGGCTCGGCCAGGCTTGAGGCTTGGCCGAGCGCTCAGGCGAGCGGGTAGAGCAGGGTCGCGACGCCGAGCGCGGCGAAGATCGCGGCGGCGATGCCGTGCACCAGCCGGACCGGCAGCTTCTTGGCGGCGGCGTCGCCGAGGAAGACCGCCGGCACGTTGGCGATCATCATGCCCAGCGTAGTGCCGGCGACCACCGCGGTCAGCGTGTCGAAGCGCGCCGACAACGCGACGGTGGCGATCTGCGTCTTGTCGCCCATCTCGGCGAGGAAGAAGGCGAGCGTGGTCGCGCCGAACACGCCGAAGCGGTCGAACACGCGGGCGTCGTCGTCGAGCTTGTCGGGGATCAGCATCCACGCCGCCATCGCGATGAAGGAAACGCCGAGGATCCAGCGCAGCACGTCGGGGCCGAGCAGCGAGGTGATCCATTGCCCGAGCAGCGCGGCGAAGAAATGGTTGGCCAGGGTGGCGACGAAGATGCCGGCGACGATGGGCGCGGGCTTGCGGTAGCGGGCGGCCAGCAAGAGCGCGAGCAGCTGGGTTTTGTCGCCGATTTCGGCGAGGGCGACGATGCCGGTGGAGACGAGCAGGGCTTCCATCAGGGTGGGATTTCCGGGGGCCGCGCGACGTTCATGACTCGTCCACCCCGCGCGGCCCGCTACAGGGTGAAGAGTCATGAGTCTTGCCAGACCGTATAGGTTGCCCGCGCCATGGCCGTGGATGCCGTCGCAGCGACGGCTGGCCAAGTCTGTTGACGGCGGGCCCGCGTCAATCAAGCGCGGCGGCTACTCCCCCAAGACAGCGCGGATGATAAGCCAAAGCCGGCCGCGCAGGCAAGCCCGCCAGGGCGCGCCGCGGGCGAAACGGCCCGCGCGCGGACCGTTGGCCGAGGGGGGTCAGTCCAGCTGCGAGGTGCAGTGCGGGCAGCGCGTCGCCTTTTCGGGAATGCTCGACAGGCAGTAGCGGCATTCCTTGCTCGCGGGCGTCGGGGCTTCCTCGGCCTTTTCCTCGCGCTTGAGACGGTTGATGGTCTTGACCAGCATGAAGATCGCGAACGCGACGATGGTAAAGCTGATGACGGCGTTGATGAACAGGCCGATGTTCAAGGTCACCGCGCCGGCTTCCCTGGCTGCCGCGACCGATACGTAGGGGCCGGCCGTCTTGGCACCGTCCTTGAGCACCCAGAACAGGTTCGAAAAGTCGACGTTGCCGATCAAAAGGCCGATCGGCGGCATGATCATGTCGTCGACCAGCGACTTGACGATGGCGCCGAATGCGCCGCCGATCACCACGCCGATCGCGAGGTCGATCACGTTGCCGCGCATCGCGAATTCCTTGAATTCCTTCAAAATAACCATCGTCTTTTCCTTATCGAATTTGCATTCCTTGTTCACCATACGGCGCGCCGGGCGTCCGGGCAAGGGCTGTCGTGCGCTCATGCGCGGTGCCGGCGCAGCGTCTTGAGTAGCCGGCGGTCGACGGTGCCCAGCAGCGCGCCGCCGAGGATGAGGCAGATCGCGACGCCGGTCAGCGGCGTCAGCCGCCCCTCGCCGCTGGCGACCAGAAGCAGCGTCGACAGCATCGGTGTGGTGTAGGACAGCGCGCCGATCTGGCGCGGATCGCCGTCCTTCATCGCGCGGTCCCACAGGAAGAAGGCGCCGCCCATCGGGCCGACGCCAAGGCCGACCAGGCTGGCCCACTGGCCGGCGCTCGGCGCGACCGCCGGTTCGAACAGGGCGTGGCAGGCGAGCGACAGCAGGCCGGAGAGCAGGCAGAAGCCGCCGACCGCGCCGGTCGGGAACGGCGGCAGGCGCTTGGTCAGCAGGCTGTAGGTCGACCAGACGAAGGCGGCGGCGATCGCGAGGCCGTAGCCGAAGGCCGATGCGCTGTCGAAAGCCAGACGGCCGCCGCTGACGATCAGCCCCGCGCCGACGAAGCCGAGCAGGCCGCCGACGATGTGGCGCCGCGTCAGCATCGTGCCGGGGACGAGCAGCGGGGCCAGCAGCACGATCAGCAGCGGCCACAGATAGTTGAGCAGGTTCGCCTCCATCGCCGGCGCGTGGCGGAAGGCGAAAAACAGCAGGAAATGGTAGCCGAACAGGCCGTAAAGGCCGACCGCCAGCGTGCCGGCCGGGACTTTCCATTCCTTGAGCCGGGGCAGGGCGAGCAGGCTGCCGATGCAGAGGCTGACGCCGACCACGAAAAAGGGCGGTAGGGTCTTGGTGAGGGCGCCGAGGGTGGCGAGCGAAGCCCACAGGAGGATCGCTCCGGCGGCCGCATGGATGGGATTGCGCAGCATGGGTGGATTGAACGCAAAAGGTCATTCTAAGCGCAATCCCGATGGCAACGCACCGTCATCAACCGTGTGCGGTCGCGGGCATGCTGCGTGGCCGAGAATGTGCGGCGGCGAAGAAACAGGCTCGGCCAACCGGGCCGCCTGCCCGTGTCGAGGTGAGCCATCGACGAGTGTCGAACAAATGGAAAAACGCCACAGCAAGGCTGTGACGTTTTGGAATTTGGCTCCCCGAGCAGGGCTCGAACCTGCGACCTGCGGATTAACAGTCCGTCGCTCTACCAACTGAGCTATCAGGGAATCGATGGAGGAGAACTATACCGGTGCCGTTTTGGCTTGTCAACCATTTTCGTGCGGAAAATTGCCGGTTTCTGCGTTGATAACGCCAAGTCGTTGAATGTAAAAAGAAATGGTTTTGTGCTTGATTCGCGCTTTGTCGCCCTCATGTTGGTAGACTGTTTCGCTACGGCTTTAAGGATAGATAGGGAAGGAAATCATGATGGATGAATGGCAGGCGTGGTGTTCGGCGCATGGCGGGCATTTCGATGCGGTAGGTCGTCTGGTTTTCGAAGGGCATGCACGGGAACTGCAGGCGGCGCGTGACGGGCAAACCGTGTTCTCGCCCCTGACCCAGTTCGCGTTATTGCGCGTGTCAGGCGCAGACGCGCTGGATTTTCTCCAGGGCCAGCTTTCCAGCGATCTGCGCGAATTGAACGGGACGAATGCGCAATACAGCAGCTATTCCAGCGCGAAGGGCAGGATGCTGGCGAGTTTCCTCGTATGGCGGCAAGGGGATGATTTCTATCTGATGTTGTCGGCCGATATTGCGGACGCGATCCAGAAACGTCTGTCGATGTTCGTGTTGCGCTCCAAGGTCAAAATCGAGCGTGTCGATCGTGAATACCGTTTGCTCGGTGTGGCCGGAGAGGCCGCGATCGATGTGCTGGCTGCGATCGGTCTGATCGTGCCCTCGGAGGCGATGCTCCTGAGCGAGACCGCCGGGGGCGTGGCGATACGGCAAAGGGCGGGAAGCTATCTGCTGGCCTTGCCGGAAATGACGGCACTTAAGAGCGTATCCGCGTTGCTTGATAAGGCGGTGCGCCCGATCGGCAATCAGGCGTGGGATGCCTTCGATATTGCGGCGGGTATCGCCTGGGTCACGCGTCCGACCCAGGAGCAATTCGTTCCGCAAATGGCGAATATGGATCTGATCGGCGCGGTCAGTTTCAAAAAGGGTTGCTATCCGGGACAGGAAATCGTCGCGCGCACGCAGTATCTGGGCAAGCTGAAGCGCCGTTTGTTCCGTGCCACCGTTGCGGCGGAGGTGGCCGTCGGCGATGCGCTGTATTCTCCTTCTGTTCCCGGGCAGACGATCGGAATGGTGGCGAATATCGTGCGTACCGGCGAGGCGCAAATGGAGCTGCTGGTCGTGGTCCAGGCGGCCGCTTGGGAGTCAGGTATTTTCGTCGGCTCGCCCGAGGGAGTCAGATTGAGCCCTTTGACTTTGCCTTATGACTTGCCCGCGAGTAATTGATTTTCGCGTGGTTTTTCTTGACGAATCATTTCCGGGGTCGTTAAATTGAATCAATCTGATTCAGCAAGTGAAAACAAACTCTAGGAAGCCACCGGAATGGAACTCGTCCAGCAACTGCCATCCCTCGAATACGCCGATTTGATCAAGCTGCGCAATGAAGTGGAAAGCGAGCTCAAGCGTCGTGAATCGGAAGAAAAGGCCAAGGCCCGCAAGCAGATCCAGGAAATCGCCAAAACCTACGGTCTGAATCTGGAAGAGGTATTGAGCAAAACGACCGCCGTGGTGCGCAAACCGGTCGAAGCCAAGTATGTCCACCCACAGGATGCGTCGCTGACCTGGACCGGCCGCGGCCGCAAGCCGTCCTGGGTTCAGGCGCTGCTTGACCAGGGTCACCAGCTCGACGAGCTGCTGATTCGCCACTGAGAGTCGCTAACAAAACCTACTTGATGCCGGCAGTGTGAAGCCCCATCTGGCCGGCATGAAGCGAAGTGTCGTCAGCCAGAAGCTCTGGAAATCGTTGCAACCGCTGTTGCCAACGCCGCCCCGTTCACGCCGGGGCGGCCGC
>NZ_SLXG01000002.1 GCF_004345725.1 Crenobacter luteus
GCGGCCAGGGGCTTGAGCGGTGCCGAGCTCGAGGCGCTGGTGCCGCACCGGGTGTTCGGCGGCAACCGGCCCTCCAACACGCTGCTGCTGACGCGTCTGGACCCGCGCCACCTCGGCGCGCTGATCGCGCTGTACGAGCACAAGATTTTCGTGCAGGGCGCGGTGTGGCAGATCAACTCGTTCGACCAGTGGGGGGTGGAGCTGGGCAAGCAGCTGGCCAAGACCATCCACGGCGAGCTGACCGGCCAGCTCGGCGCCGCCGAGCACGACAGCTCGACATCAAGGCTGATCGCGCTGTACCAGAAGGTCAACGGCGGGCGCGGCGGCTGAGCCGCTACAATGGCGGCCCCGGCCGCCGCTCGTGGCGCGCCGGCGCAACGACCTGGAACGACAACGATGATGAACAACGATGTGCTGCGCAGCGTGCGCTACATGCTCGACCTGAGCGAGGTCAGGTTGGCCGAGATCGTCGCCCTGGTCGGCGGCGCGGTGAGCCGCGAGGACGTCGCCGCCTTCCTGAAGAAGGACGACGAGGAGGGCTACCGCGACTGCCCCGACGCGGTGATGGCGGCGTTTCTCGACGGGCTGATCGTCTACCGGCGCGGCCGCGACGAGAGCCGGCCGGCGCCGCCGCCGGAGACGGTCGTGAGCAACAACGTCATCCTGAAAAAGCTGCGCGTCGCCTTCGAGCTGAGGGAGGACGACATCCTCGCGCTGCTCGAGTCGACCGGTTTCAAGGTCGGCAAGCCGGAGCTGAGCGCGCTGTTCCGCAAGCCCGGGCACGCGAACTACCGCCGCTGCGGCGACCAGTTGCTGCGCTACTTCCTGAAGGGGCTGACGCAGCGGCTGCGCGGCTGAACGCATCCCGATCGGCTCCCGCCGCATCGGCACGACAAAGGCCCGCGAATGCGGGCCTTTGTCGTCGGCGGGCTCAGCGCTCCGGCCGCCAGCGCGCCCGCGCGATGTCGACGCGGCCGTCGGCCCGGAACGGCACGCCTTCCTCCTCGAGCAGCAGGCGCTGCCAGTCGGCGCGGCCTTCGCCGCGTTCGGGGATGGCGCCGTCGGCGGCGATTACGCGTTGCCAAGGCAGGCCGCTGCCGTCGGGCAGCAGCTTGAGCCAGCGGCCGACGTGGCGCGCGTGGCGCGGCTGGCCGGCGAGCTCGGCCAACTGGCCGTAGCTGACGACGCGGCCTTCGGGGACGGCGGCGAGCTGGGCGGCGAGCTGGGCGGCGAAGTCGTCGGGCAGGGGCATGGCGGGGTCAGGGCCGGCGCAGCGCGTCGGTCAGCGCGGGCACGAGCGCGGCGTGGCGGCGGTTGAGGTAGTGGTAGAGCGGGACGGTCTCGAGCGCGGGTGCGACGACGACGACGCGCTGCGCGAGCCCCAGCCGGCGCAGCTTCGCCTCCCCGTCGCCGCGCTCGGCGACGACCAGGTCGACGCGGTGCGCCGCCAGCATCGCGAAGGCCTGGTCGACGCTGTCGACCGGCGAGGCGCCGTGCATGCCGGCGACGCGCTCGGCGATCAGCCGCGTGCCGCGCGCGTAGGCGAACGCGTAGGGGCGCAGCGCCTCCCAGCCCGCATCGGCCCGGAAGGTCGAGCCGCGCCGCGCGTAGATTCGCGCCTGCATGGCGGCCAGCGCTACCGGCACGCGCACCAGTTGCGGGTGCTCGCGCTCCAGCCCGGCGACGCGCATCAGCTCGCCGTCGGTCGCGCCGGCCAGCGTCGCGCGCAGCGCGCGTTCGCCGGGCAGCACGACGAACTCGACCCGGCGCCCGAGCTTCGCGTAGGCGGCGGACAGCCGCGTCTCGACGGCGAGGTCCTGCGGGCCGGGGTCGAACACGGCTATCCGCAGCGGCGTCGCGGCGGCGGGCGTCGTCCACGCCGCGACGCACAGGCTTGCACACAGGATGGCTCGCTGGCGCCACATGACCGTCTCCGCTGATTGTCTTCAACGAAAGGTAACGGCAAGGCGCGGCGAGGGAAAGTTTTTTAACGGTAACGCGCGTCGGCGACGAAGGGGTTGCTCGCGCGCTCGGCGCCGATGGTGGTGTTCGGGCCGTGGCCGGGGATCACCTCGGTGTCGTCGGGCAGCTTGAACAGCTTGTCGCGGATCGCGGCGATCAGGTCCTCGTGGCGGCTCATCGGGAAGTCGGTGCGGCCGATCGAGCCGGCGAACAGCACGTCGCCGGCGACGAGCAAGCCGGCCGACTCGCTGTAGAACACCACGTGGCCCGGCGTGTGGCCCGGGCAGTGGATCACGCGCAGCGTCTCGTCGCCGACGGCGACGGTATCGCCGTCCTCGAGCCAGCGGTCCGGCGTCAGCGCCGGGCTTGGCGGGAAGCCGAACATGCTGCCCTGCTGCGGCAGCTGGTCGAGCCAGAACGATTCGGCCTTCTGCGGGCCCTCGATCGGTACGCCGAGTTGGGTGGCCAGCGCCGCCGCGCCGCCGGCGTGGTCGATGTGGCCGTGGGTCAGGAGCAGTTTCTCGACCGTGACGCCCAGGCGCGCGACGGCCGCCTCGATGCGGGCGAGATCGCCGCCGGCGTCGACGACCGCGGCGCGGCGGGTGACGTCGCACCACAGGATGGAACAGTTCTGCTGGAAGGGGGTGACCGGGACGATCTGATAGCGGAGGGCCATGGCGGTACGGAAAAGCGCGGAATCGGGATGCGCGCATTGTGGCACGCGCGCCGCGGCGCGGCCAGCGCGCGGCGGTTTCGCTGACCGCGCCGCCCGTGTCAACATAGGGGGTCGCATTTCCCCCAAGAACGGTTCCCCATCATGATGTTCTCGCACGTCGACGCCTACCCGGGCGACCCCATCCTGTCCCTCGTCGAAACCTATATGAAGGACGGCAACCCGAACAAGGTCAACCTCGGCATCGGTCTCTACTACGACGAGGAAGGCCGCATCCCGCTGCTGCCGTCGGTGCAGAAGGCCGAGGCCGCGCGCGCCAAGCTGGCCGCGCCGCGCTCCTACCTGCCGATGGAAGGCGCCGCCAACTACCGCCAGGCGGTACAGGAACTGGTGTTCGGCGCCGATCACGAGGCGGTCAAGGCCGGCCGCATCGCCACCATCCAGACCATCGGCGGCTCGGGCGCGCTCAAGGTCGGCGCCGACTTTCTCAAGCGCTACTTCCCGGATAGCGAGGTGTGGGTCAGCGATCCGACCTGGGACAACCACCGCGCGATGTTCGAGGGCGCCGGCTTCACCGTCCACGACTATCCCTACTACGACGCGGCGACCGGCGGCGTGCGCTTCGCCGACATGCTGGCCGCGCTGAAAGCGCTGCCGGAGCAGAGCATCGTGCTCTTGCACCCGTGCTGCCATAACCCGACCGGCGTCGACCTGACCCCGGCGCAGTGGGCCGAGGTGATCCCGGTGGTCAAGGCGCGCCGCCTGATCCCGTATCTGGACATCGCCTACCAGGGCTTCGGCGACGGCATCGAGGAAGACGCGCACGCGATCCGCGCGATGGCCGACGCCGGCGTCGCCTGCTTCGTCAGCAATTCCTTCTCGAAGAACCTGTCGTACTACGGCGAACGCTGCGGCGGCCTGTCGGTGGTGTGCGGCGACCAGGAAGAGGCCGGGCGCGTGCTCGGCCAACTGAAGGCCACCGTGCGCCGCATCTACTCGAGCCCGCCGACCTTCGGCGGCCAGGTCGCGGCGACCGTGATGCTCGATCCGGCGCTGCGCGCCGAGTGGGAAGGCGAGGTGACGGCAATGCGCGAGCGCATCAAGGCGATGCGCCAAAAGCTCTACGACGTGCTGAGCGCCAAGGTGCCGGGCCGCGACTTCTCCTACTTCCTGAGCCAGCGCGGCATGTTCAGCTACACCGGCCTTTCGCCCGAGCAGGTCGATACGCTGCGCGAGGAATACGCGATCTACCTCGTGCGCTCGGGCCGCATGTGCGTCGCCGGCCTGAACAATCGCAACGTCGACTACGTCGCCGCGGCGATGGCGGACGTGCTGGCGCGCTAAGGCGCCGAGCGCGCGACGGCCCGTTCGTCGTTTGGCTTGCAAACACAAGGCTCGGCCAACGTTGGCCGAGCCTTTTTTGCGTCGCGCCGCGCCGCAGCCGGGGGTGGGTCGCGGGCTGTCGTCGCCGCGTCATGTCGGTGGCGTATCCTGCGCGAACGGCGCGGCTAGCCGCGCGAAGCGGCGATCATCGCCCCGAGCGACTGGCGTTGCCGGCCGGCCTCGTCGAAGTTGGCCGGGTCCAGCCAGGCCTGGTAGGCGTGGCGCAGCGCCGGCCATTCGCCGTCGAGCATCGCGAACCACGCGGTATCGCGGTTGCGTCCCTTGTCGACGCGGTGCTGGCGGAACACGCCCTCGAAGGTGAAGCCGAAGCGTTCGGCGGCGCGGCGCGACGCGGCGTTCAGCGCGTCGCACTTCCATTCGACGCGGCGGTAGCCGAGCGCGAACGCCTCCTTCAGCAGCAGGTAGACCGCCTCGGTCGCCGGCGTGCTCTTCTGCAGCCGCGGCGAGAACGCGAGGTGGCCGATCTCGATCGAGCCGGCGTCGGGGTCGACGCGCAGGTAGGCGGCCAGGCCGAGCGCCTCGTGGCTCCGGCTGTCGACGACGGCGAAGAACAGCGGGTCGTCGTTGCCGACGTAGGCGGTCAGCCAGTCGCGGTAGTCGGCGTAGTGCGCGAACGGGCCGTAGGGCAGGTAGGTCCACATCGCGCCGTCGCGGTCGAGCGTGTTCGCGGCGAACAGGCTTTCGGCGTGGCGCGCGATCTCGACCGGCTCGAGCCGCACGGTGCGGCCTTCGAGCGGCGCGCGCGACGGGCGCGGCGGTGGGGTCCAGTCGGGCATCGGCGCGCCCAGAGGTTGGCCGAGGGCATTCAGGTGTTCCATGGTCGTGTCGTCGCCTCGTGTGAAGATGGCGGTGCGCCAACTGATAGAAGCATAAACGTTTCGGGGCCGGATTCGCTGCCCGTTTTCGGCCTGTTGTCATCGGGTCGTTGCTACGTTGACGCCTTTGACATGAGCTCGTTATGCTGCCCGACGGGGCCCTTTTGGCTTTCGACAGCATTCGGCATGGTTTAACGAAAACGGCGGCGCATTCCGGCGCGATGGGGGTGGCGGTGAGTCTCAGGTTCAGGGCAATGCTCGTGCTCGCCGCGCTGTGCGCGCTGCTGCTCGCCGTCGCCGTGTGGCTGGGCGGCGCCGCCGTCGACACCATCCGCCGCAACGACGCCGCCGCGCTGGCGCGCGAGCACGCGCTGTTCCAGCGCCAGAAGCTGCTGACGCTGATCGAGCGCGAGCTGGCGCTGGCTCAGCGCTTCGCGCAGCTGCAAACGACGCGCGCCTGGCTGGCCGCCGAGGCCGATCCCGTCGCGCGCGCGCGCTTCGCCGCCGAGGCCGAGGGCTTCCGCCGCGCCTTCGCCGACCGCGCCTACTTCGTCGCCGTCGACGCCAGCGGCCACTACTATTTTGCCGACGACCGGACGTCGGCCGCACAGCCGCGCTACACGCTGTCGCGCGGCAAGCGCGACGACGGCTGGTACTACGCGACGCTCGCCACCGTGCGCGACGCCGCGCTGAACGTGAACCGCGACGCGACGCTCGGCCAGACCAAGGTGTGGTTCAACGTCGTCGTGCGCGACGACGCCGGCCGGCCGCTCGGCCTGGTCGGCTCCGGCCTCGACCTGACGCGCTTTCTGAACGAGTTCGTGTCCGCCGGCCGCGTCGGTGTCGGCAACCTGATCGTCGACGGCCGGCGCGCGATCCAGGCCCACCCCGACCCGAAACAGATCGAGTACGCGAGCTTCGCCAAGAGCCGGTCCGACAAGACGCTCGACCGCCTGTTGGCCGAGCCGGCCGAGCGCGCGGCGCTGGCGGCGGCGATGGCGCGGCTGAAGGCCGGCGCGCCGGTGGCGACGCTGCCGTTGACGCTGTCCGGCGCGCCGCGCGAGGTCGGCGTCGCCTACCTGCCGTCGCTCGACTGGTACGTGTTGAGCGCGGTCGACCCGGTCGCCGCGCGCGTGCTCGACGAGGCCTTCTTCGGCCGGCTGGCGATGGTCGGGCTGGCGGTGCTCGCGCTGTTCGCGCTGGCCGCCTCGTTCGGCCTCGACCGGCTGGTGCTCCGGCCGCTGGGCCGGCTGAGCCGCTCGGTCGAGAAAATGGCGGCCGGTGACTATCAAATCGAACTGGCGTCGGCGCGCCGCGACGAGCTGGGCGCGCTGACGCGCGCCTTCGCGGCGATGGCGGCCGAGGTGCGCCGCCATACCGGCGCGCTGGAGACGCGCGTCGCCGAGCGCACGCGTGAGCTGGCCGAGACGAACGCGCGGCTGGCCGGCGCGCAGCGCTCGATCGAGGAGAGTCTGCGCTACGCGGCGATGATCCAGTCGGCGATGCTGCCGACCGCGCCGTTGGCCGAGGCCTTCGGCGACGCGCACTACCTGATGTGGCTGCCGCGCGACACCGTCGGCGGCGACGCCTGCCTGTACCGCGCGGACGAGACGGGCCGGCTGATCGGCCTGATCGACTGCGCCGGCCACGGCGTGCCCGGCGCCTTCATGACGCTGGTCGCGCGCGCCGCCTTCGACCTCGCGGTCGCCGAGCTCGGCCTGGCCGACCCGGCGGCGCTGCTGGCCCGCATCGACGCGATCCTGCGCGCCGAGTTCGCGCGCGCGCCGTCCCGCCTGGCGACCAGCGTCGACGCCGCCTTCTGCTACCTGCCGGCCGACGGCTCGCCGATGCTGTTCGCCGGCGCCCACCTGTCGCTGTTCGTCGCCGCCGGCGGCCGCTGCGTCGAATACCCGGGCAGTCCGCACGGCCTGGCCGAGCGGCGGACCGACGCGCACCGCAACCTGGCGGTCGAGCTCGCGCCGGACGCCGTCTGCACGCTGGCGACCGACGGCTTCTTCGACCAGGCCGGCGGCGACAAGGGCTTCGGCTTCGGCCGTCAGCGCTTCATCGCGCTGTTGGCCGAGCTCGCGCCGCGGCCGTTGGCCGAGCAGCGCGTCGCGCTGCTGGCCGCCCTCGACGCGCACCGCGGCGACGCGCCGCTGCGCGACGACATCACCGTGCTCGGTTTCCGGCACGCCCTCCCTCCGACACACTGAGGAGACTTCATGACAGAAGAAGCGGATGTGCTGTTCCTGCGCGATGCCTTCACCCGTCAGGGCATCATGCTGTGCTTCAACGGGCCGTTCTCGGCCGAGCTGATCGAGGAGATCGGCAAGGCGCTGCGCCACTATCTGGAAGGGATGAAGGAGTCGCCGTCGTCGGTCACCGACGTGTTCGCCGCCTATATCGAGCTGACGCAGAACATTCGTCACTACGTGCGCGAACAGGGCTTCGAAGGGGCAAACGCCGAGGGGACGGTGGTGGTGTCGCACCGCGACGGCCGTTACATCGTCAGCGCCGGCAACGCGGTACGTCAGGCCGACGGCGACGCGTTGATGGCGCGCGTCGACGCGCTGTCCGGCCTCGACAAGGCCGCGCTGAAGGCCGCCTACAAGACGCAGCTGCGCGCGCCGCGCGAGCCGGGCGCCAAGACCGGCGCCGGCCTCGGCCTGATCGACCTCGCGCGCAAGGCCAGCGCGCCGCTGACCGCCACCCTCAAGCCCCTGCCCGACGGACTGGCCTTCTTCAGTCTGCGGGTCGTGATCTGAACGAGACTGACATGCTGACGCTTGCGATTCCCGCCACCGCTTCCACGCCCGCGATCGCGGCCGACTGGGCCGCCGGTCTGCTGACCATGAGCGGCGACTCCTACCCGGAAAATTCCTTCGAGCTGTTCCAGCCGGTGATCGACTGGGTCGACGCCTACCTCGGCGACAGCGACCGTCCGCTGACGCTGTCGCTGTCGCTGCTCTACCTCAATACCAGCAGCATCCGCGCGATGATGGACATCCTCGACCTGCTGCAGGGCGCGCACGACGCCGGCCGTCGCGTGCGCGTCGAGTGGCTGTACGACCCGGACAACGAGCGCGTCGCCGAGCTGGCCGCCGAGTTCCGCGAGGACTACAGCTTCCCCTTCGACATCCTGGCGCGCGCCTGAGGGAGGCGACCATGAACGGCGACGACGGACTCGAGACGCGCGTCGAGGCGCTGCTGGCCGCGCCGGCGCACGACGCGGCGGCGCTGCACGTGGCGCTGGCGGCGCTGTACGCGCGCTACCGCGACCTCGCGGCGCAGATCGAGCGGGTGACGCGCATCGCCGACCGCTACCAGGGCGCCGAGCGCGAGCGCGGCCGCAGCTACGCGGTGCGCTACGAGAAGCAGTTGCGGCAGATCGAGAAGATCATGCGCATCAGCGACCGCTACCAGAGCATGCTGCGCGACCTCAACGACCGCTTGCACTGGCTGTCGCTGCGCGACGTCGTCACCGGCCTGCCCAACCGCCGCCACATGCTGGGGCGGCTGGACGACGCCGTGGCCGACGCGAAGGAGGGCGGCGCGCCGCTGGCGCTGGCGATCGCCGACGTCGACCACTTCAAGCGCATCAACGACGGCTTCGGCCACGACACCGGCGACAAGGCGCTGGCCGCGCTCGGCCACGCGCTGTGCGGCCTGCTGCCCGACGGCGACGCGGCGCGCTGGGGCGGCGAGGAGTTCCTGCTGCTGTTTCCCGCGCACGACCTCGCGGCCGCGCGGCGCCGGCTGGACGCGCTGCGCGCCGCCCTGCCGGGCGCGATGGCGCCCTTGTGGCCCGACGGCGTGCCGACGCTGACGCTGTCCTGCGGCCTGACCGCGTGGCGCGGCGACGACGACGCGCTGTCGGCGCTGCTCAGCCGCGCCGACGAGGCGCTCTACGTCGCTAAGCGCGGCGGGCGCGACCGTCTGGTCGTCGCCGACTAGCCTTCCCCGCCTTCCGCGGCGGCGTAGCGCGCGCACCACGCGCGCTTGGCCGCCGCCGTCATCTGCTTGAGCGCCCATTCGGCCTTCAGCGCCGCCGACTTGTCGGGAAACTCCACCGTCAGCACCAGCCGCTCGGGCGGATGGGCGCGCGTGAAGCGCGCGCCGCGGCCGCTCGCGTGCTGCCGGTAGCGGCGCGCGACGTCGGTGCTGACGCCGGTGTAGAGCCGGCCGCCGGCGCATTCGAGCACGTAGAGATACCAGGGCATGATGGCGACGGGGCGATCGCGGTGGCGGGCGCGCAAGAAAAGGTTGGCCGAGTCTTCGCTCGCGACGCGGCCTCGCTCGGTCGCCCTCGCGGCGTTGCGCGCGGGCTCGGCCAACCTTTTGACGGGGGCGGGGTTTACAGGCTGCCGTAGGAGTGCAGGCCCGACAGGAACATGTTGACGCCGATGAAGGCGAAGGTGGTGACGAACAGGCCGATCACCGCCCACCACGCCAAGGGCGCGCCGCGCCAGCCCTTGACGAGGCGGATGTGCAGCCAGGCGGCGTAGTTCAGCCAGACGATCAGCGCCCAGGTTTCCTTCGGGTCCCAGCTCCAGTAGCCGCCCCAGGCGTCGGCCGCCCACATCGCGCCGAGGATGGTCGCGATGGTGAAGAACAAAAAGCCGACCGCGATCGCCTTGTACATCACCTCGTCGAGCACCTCGGGCGCCGGCAGCTTGCCCGCCAGCCAGCCCTTGAGCGCCATCAGCTCGGCGACGCCGAGCATCGCCGCCAGCGCGAAGGCGCCGTAGCCGACGAAGTTGGCCGGCACGTGGATCTTCATCCACCACGACTGCAGCGCCGGGATCAGCGGCTGGATCTCGTGCGCCTGGCGGTCGAAGGTGTACCACAGGATGAAGCCGACCGCGGCCGAGATCACCAAGAGCACGAAGGCGCCCATCTGGCGTGCGGCGAACTTGGCCTCGTAGTACAGGTACATCAGCGCGGTGATCAGGCAGAACAGCACGAACACTTCGTAAAGGTTCGACACCGGGATGTGGCCGACGTCGGGGGCGATCAGGTAGCTCTCGTACCAGCGCACGAACAGGCCGGTCAGGCCCATCACCGCGGCCGACCAGGTCAGGCCCGAGGCGATGCGGGTCAGCAGGTCCGAGCGCTTCAACAGGCCCAGCCAGTACACGGCGGTGGCGAGGAAGAACAGCGTGCACATCCACATGATCGCCGACTGGCTCGACAGCAGGTACTTGAGCCCGAAGGCGCTTTGCGCGCGCGCCAGGTCCTGCTCGTACAGGCCGATGCCGGCCAGCGCCAGCGCGCCGCTGAGCGGGAAATACCAGCGGAAGGCCTTCCAGAACCAGCCCTGCGCGATCAGGCCCAGCGTCGAGCCGGCGAGGATCGCGTCCTCGTAGACGTCCATCGCGTCGCCGTAGCGCGCGAAGGCGACGCCGGCGGCGGCCAGCACGACGAGTGCGTACAGCCAGTCGCCCGGCGTCAGTTTTTTCAGCGGATGGGTCGTGCCCAGCGAATCCGACAGTTCCATCGTCAACCCCTCGATACTTGCTCGAGCGCGTCGCGGTGACGCGCAAACTCTTGATCCAGTTCGCGATTATGCCTGTTCGAGGCCATCGCGACACGCACTTTGCCGTCGCGCAGCAGGAACCACATCCGCAGCTCGCGCACGTAGAACATCAGGATGATGCCGATCACCAGCAGCAGCGAACCGAGGTAGACCAGGTTCTTGCCCGGCGAGCGCGTCAGCTGCAGGCCGGACGCCTGCACCTGCGTGAAGTCGGTCAGCTGCAAAAAGACCGGCGCGCGGTAGTCGGCCATCGCGCTGGTGGCGACCAGGCCGTCCAGCAGCATGCGGTAGTGCGCGCCGTCCTTCGGCCACGGCGCGAGGCCGGCCTTTTCCTGCGCGACGTCCATCACGTCGATCACCGCACCCTGCAGGATCTTCACGTAGGTCTGCGCGACCGCGGCGCGCTTGTCCGCGGGCACGCGTTCGTCGAGGAAGCTTTCCAGCCCCTTGAAGCCGCCTTCGCCGAAGCGCGCGAGGATCCACTTCACGCTGTTCTCGAACTGCTGCTGCATGTCCGCGCTGATCACGCCGCCGGCGGCGGCCTTTTGCGCGGTGCGCCGGGCGATCTCGTCGTACAGCGCCGGATTCTTCAGCGTAGCGTATAGGCGCATGAAGCTGTCGATCTTGTCGTCATCGTCGAGCGGCAGGCGCAGGTAGGCGAACGGCTCGGACACCTGGCTTCTGACGCCGGCGATCAGGTAGCGCGCGCCGTCCTGCTCGATCGGGCTCATGTAGTGCATGTACTCGCGCGCCTGGCCCTGCGCGTCGCGCAGCTTGAAGGCAATGCTCGGGCCGAGGTTCTTCATGAATTTGGCGTCCTGCCTGACCTCGCGCGCGTCCTTCATGCGCGCTTCGAAGTCCTTGGCCGCCAGCTCCTCGCCGCTGCGGGTGTCCTCGATGTTGAACAGGCGGAACTCGCCGAGTTCGAGCGTGTAGCGCGCGCCGCCCGCCTCCAGCGGCTGGCTGGCCAGCGACACGCCCTTGACGGTGGCAGGGGGCTGCGACGGTTGGCCGAGGTTCCACGCCTTGAAGGTGACCGGCGAGCCGCCGTCGCCGAAGCTGGCCTGGTAGATGGCGACGCCGTCGACGATCAGCGGGTGGTTGACCTTGACCGTGGCCGGCGTCTCGCGGCCGCTGGCCTTGTCGGTGACGACGATGTCGCTGGCGAACAGCTTGGGCATGCCGTTGCTGTAGTAGTCGACGTGGAACTTCTTCAGCGTGACGATGAACGGCAGCTCCTGTACCAGGTAACCCTTGCCGGCGTTGAGGAAGATCACGTCGGCGCTCTTGTTCTCGGCGATGGTCACGTTGCCGCGGTAGGAGAGGTTGGCCGGCGACAGCCGGCTTTCGTCGGGCACCTGCGACTGCGGCACGTCGCGCGTTTCGGGCACGATGCGGCCGAGCAGCTCGCCGATCTTCAGCGGCAGGTTGCCGTCGAGCAGGCCGCCGATGCAGATCACCACCAGCGCGATGTGGGCGAAGAAGTAGCCGAGCTTGTTGGCCGAGCCCTTCTTGGCGGCGATCACGACGCTGCCGTCGTCGCGCTCGTGGCGCTTGTGGCGGAAGCCGTGGCGCGCGAGGTAGGCCGACAGCGTCGCCGCGTCGGGCGAGCCGGACAGCTCGGCGCTGTGCTTCATCGCGGCCAGCGAGTTGTCGCCGGCCTTCTCGCGGAAGGCCTTCATGTCCTTGATGAAGCCCGGGCCGTTGCGCACGATGCACAGCGTGGTCGAGATCACCAGGAAGGCGAGGATGGTCAGGAACCAGCCCGAGTGGTAGACGTCGTACAGCCCCAGCGTCTCGAACACCTCGAACCAGAACGGGCCGAATTCGAAGGCGTAGTTGGGGTAGGGCTCGTTCTGCTTGAGAACGGTGCCGACCACCGAGGCGATCGCGAGGATGGTCAGAAGCCCGATGGCGAAGCGCATCGAGCTCAATAGCTCGTACAGGGCGTGGCGGAAGGATGTCTGGCGAACGGTCATATTATTGGAATGCGAAAAAGGGAAGCCCGATTCGAGGCTTCCCCTTTGAACCCGGTCGTGCCGGAAAGTTGCCGCACGCGCGGGCGGCTTAACGCAGGCCCGAGATGTACTCGGCCACCGCCTTCATCTCGGCGTCGCTCATGCGCGACGCGATGTCGGCCATGGTCTGGTTCTGGCGGTCGGCGCCGGCCTTGAAGTCGTTCAGCTGCTTGACGATGTAGGGCGCGTGCTGTGCGGTCAGGCGCGGGTAGCGGTCCGGCATGCCGGCGCCGGCCGGGCCGTGGCAGGCCATACAGGCGGGCACCTTGGTGCCGAAGTTGCCGGCGGTGTAGACCTTCTTGCCCAGCGGCATCTGCGTCTTGTCGGCGGCTTCGCGCGGCTTGACCTTCTGCTGGCTGAAGTAGGCGGCGACGTTCCACATGTCGTCGTCCGACAGCGGGGAGGCCATGCCCATCATGGTCGGGTTCTTGCGCGTGCCGGCCTTGAACGCCTTGAGCTGTTCGTACAGGTACTTCTGGTGCTGGCCGGCCAGCGTCGGGTTGGCCGAGGCCGCGCTGTTGCCGTCCGCGCCGTGGCAGGCGGCACATACCTGGTCGACGATCAGCTTGCCTTTGGCCGGGTCGCCCTTGTAGACCGGGCTGGCCGCAAACGCGCCCCCGGCGAGGGCCGCAGCCGCGATCGCCAACAGCATCTTACCTTTCATGGTCGCTCCTCGAGAAAGAATGCGTAACTATCTGTATAGGTGGCAATTTCAAACCTGCTATTCTATACCAACCGTTTGTACCCTTACTACTTATGTCGATTTTCCAGAACGCCAGGTTTTTCACCACCGTCAACCACCTGAAAGACCTGCCGCCGACGCGCGCCGAAATCGCCTTCGTCGGCCGCTCGAATGCCGGCAAATCGAGCGCGATCAACACGCTGGCCAACCATGTCCGGCTCGCCTACGTGTCGAAGACGCCGGGCCGCACGCAGCACATCAACTTCTTCACGCTCGACAAGACCGAGGAGTGCTATCTGGTCGACCTGCCCGGCTACGGCTACGCCGAGGTGCCCGAGGCGGTGCGCGCGCACTGGGTGCAGCTTCTGGGTCGCTACCTGCAGACGCGCCAGAGCCTGATCGGGCTGTTGATGATCATGGACGTGCGCCATCCGCTCAAGGATCTGGACCGCCAGATGCTCGACTTCTTCCGCGACACCGGCAAGCCGGTGCACATCCTGTTGTCGAAGGCCGACAAGCTGTCGCGCCAGGAGCAGAACAAGTCGCTGGCGGCGGTGAAGCAGGCGCTGGCCGACTACCCCGGCGTGTCGGTGCAGCTGTTCTCCAGCCTGAAGAAGCAGGGCGTCGAGACGGTGGAGGGCGTGGTCGGCGCATGGCTCGCGCCCTACACCGCGGCGGCGCCGGACCTGCTCGAGGGTCTCGACGACGACGGGGCCTGATCGCGTCGGTGCGCGGCGAGGGCTCGGCCAACCCGGTTAGCTTGGCCGAGCCCTCGTCGTTGCTGGCCTGACCGGCGTGGGAACTTTGCGCGGGGTGCGCCGACAAAACCCACAGGTGTTACGCACCTCCCGCTTTCCCTCCCTGAGCGGGTGCCTTGGTGCTGACCATCGAGGCCTTTCGCCCCGGCGCATCCTCCTTGAGCCGGGGCTTTTTATCGCGCGCGCCGCGCGCTTTCCTCTCCCTATCCATAAATATCCCTCAGTCCGCCAGCCAGTCCGGTTCCGGCAACGTCGCGAACGCCTGCCGCAGCCCCCGTCCCCACTGTTCGCGCAGGCCGGCCAGGTAGGGGTCGTGCTCGGCCAGCCGGGTCGGTTCGCGCGCGGCGAAGTCGTCGCGCGGATGCCAGAACAGGTCGAGCGGCGCGCCGACCGACAGGTTGGAGCGCATGGTCGAGTCGAAAGAGATCAGCGTGCACTTGATCGCCTCGTCGCGCGGGGTGTCGTAGTCGAGCACGCGGTCGAGGATGGGCTTGCCGTACTTGGCCTCGCCGATCTGGAAGTAGGGCGTGTCGCGCGTCGCCTCGATGAAGTTGCCCTGCGGGTAGACGTGGAACAGCCGCGGCGGCTCGCCGGCGACCTGGCCGCCGAGCAGAAAGTGCGAGGAGAAGTCGGTGCCCTCGTCCGGGCGGGCGTCGCGCGCGATCACCTCGCGCAGCGTCGCGCCGAGGCGAACCGCCGCGTCGTATAGCGAGTCGACGGCGAGGATGTTCGTCGCCGGGTCGCCGCCGCGGACGCCGAGCTCCAAGAGGCTGGCGACGCTCTGGCTGGTGGCGAGGTTGCCGGAACTCAAGAGCACCAGCCGGATGCGGCCGGGCTCGGCCAACTGGCGCATCTTGCCGAAGGTGGCGACGTGGTCGACGCCGGCGTTGGTGCGGGTGTCGGACGCGAACAGCAGGCCGTCGCGCAGCTTGATGGCGACGCAATAGGTCATCGCGGGCTCGCTTTCTTCATTGTTCCAGCGGGCGCACGTCGGCGCGCGCGGCGAGCCGTTCGCCGTCGCCGCCGAGGCGCACGCCGCGCACCGGGCAGGCGTCGAGGTAGTCGAGGCCGACGGCCAGCTTCAGGTGGTGTGCGTCCGGCGCACGCTGGTTGCTGATGTCGAAGCCGTGCCAGGCGCCGTCCTGCCAGACTTCGGCCCAGGCGTGGCTGGCGGCGTGGTCGGCGTCGTCGTTGAGCAGGTAGCCGCTGACGTAGCGCGCCGGGTGGCCGAGCGCGCGGCAGGCGGCGAGAAAGACCTGGGTGTGGTCCTGGCAGACGCCAGCGCCGAGCGCGAGCGCGGCGGCGGCGCCGGTGGCGGCGTCGGTGCGGCCCGGGGTGTACGGCATCGCGGCCAGCACGGCGGCCGACAGCGCGGCGAGCGCGTCGAGCGGCGCGGCCGGGTGCGCGTCCGCGGCGGCGCGCGCGAGCGCGCGGATCGCGTCGTCGGGACGGGTCAGCGCGGTCGCGCGGCAGAACACGCGCGGGTCGAGCCGGCCGGCGTCGTCGTGCCAGCCGCCGCCCTGCGTTTCGACCACCCCCTCGGCCAACAGGCGGATCTCCTCGTGCGGCGCGTCCAGCGTCATCAGGTGCACCGCGTTGCCGAAGCCGTCGACGTGGGCCGACGCCGGGCCGGGCAGCGTCAGCCGCCACGACGCGATGCGCTGGTGGGCGCTGTCGCGCGGCGTCATGCGCAGCGTCTGCGTGCTGCGCCGCGCTGGGCTGTCGTAGCGGTACACCGTTTCGTGGCGGATGGCGAGCTTCATCAGGCGGCCTCCAGATAGGCGCGCTGCACCGTGCCGCCGAGCCGGTCGATGTCGCCGAGCATGCGCGTCAGGTAGGGGTGCAGGCCCTCGGCGAAGATTTCGTCGACGGTGCTGTAGGCGAGCGCCGCCTGCAGCTCGGTCGCCAGCCGCTTGGCCGGGCGGCCGTTGTCGCTCTCGAGCCGTTCGAGCCACTTGCGGATCTCGTCGAAGCAGGCCCTGAGGCTTCTGGGCATGTCCGGGCGCAGCAGCAAGAGCTCGGCGACGCGGCGGCCGGACAGCGCGTCGCGGTAGAGCGCGTGGTAGGCCTCGAAGGCGCCGACCGCGCGCAGCAGCGCGCTCCACGCGTGGTAGTCGGGGCTGTCGTCGTCCTCGCGGCCGAGCAGCTGGCTTTTCACGTCCAGAAGCCGCGCGGTGTTGTCGGCGCGCTCGAGGTAGGTGCCGAGCCGGATGAAGGAGAACGCGTCGGTGCGCTGGCAAGTGCCGTGGGTGGCGCCGCGAAACAGGTGCGAGCGTTCCTTCACCCAGTCGAAGAAGCCCTGGAAGTCGCCGCCGGCGGCCGCCAGCTCGCGCGCCTCCAGCCAGGTGGCGTTGATCGACATCCACATCTCGGCGGTGATCTTGCCGCGCACGGCGTGCGCGTTGTCGCGGGCGGCCTTCAGGCTGGACAGGATGGAGGCCGGGTTGGCCGAGTCGTAGGCCATGAAGTGCAGCACGCGGCGGGCGTCGATCGCGTCGTGGCGGTCGAGATAGGTCTCGAGCATGCCGGTGAGCGCCAAGGGCGCGGCGATGTCGGCCGAGCCGCCGCGCGACTGCGGCAGCATCGACACGGCGAGGCTCACGTCGAGCAGCCGGGCGAGGTTCTCGGCCCGTTCCATCTGCCGGGCCATCCAGAACAGGTGATCGGCGGTGCGCGATAGCATCATGATTCAGTCCTCCAGAACCCAGGTGTCCTTGGTGCCGCCGCCCTGCGACGAGTTGACCACCAGCGAGCCGGCCTTGAGCGCGACGCGCGTGAGCCCGCCGGCGACCAGCTTGATGTCCTGCCCGCTCGACAGCACGAAGGGGCGCAGGTCGATGTGGCGCGGCGCGATGCCGCCCTCGACGAAGGTCGGGCACGACGACAGGCACAGCGTCGGCTGCGCGATGTAGCCGGCCGGGTCGGCGATCAGCCGCGCGCGGAAGGCGTCGATCTCGGCACGCGTCGCCGCCGGGCCGATCAGCATGCCGTAGCCGCCGGCGCCGTGGACTTCCTTGACCACCAGCTCGGGAAGGTGCCGCAGCACGTAGTCGAGCTGCTCGGGTTCGCGGCACAGCCAGGTCTCGACGTTGGACAGGATCGGTTCCTCGTCGAGGTAGAAGCGGATCATCGCCGGCACGTAGGGGTAGATCGACTTGTCGTCGGCGACGCCGGTGCCGATCGCGTTGGTCAGCACCACCTTGCCCTGGCGGTAGACCGACATCAGGCCGGGCACCCCCAGCAGCGAATCGGGCCGGAACGCCAGCGGGTCGAGGAAGGTGTCGTCGATGCGGCGGTAGATCACGTCGACCCGCTTGTGACCGGCGGTGGTGCGCATGTAGACGTGGTCGTCGCGCACGAACAGGTCGCGGCCTTCGACCAGCTCGACGCCCATCTGCTGCGCGAGGAAGGCGTGCTCGAAGTAGGCGCTGTTGAAGTGGCCGGGGGTCAGCACGACGACGGTCGGGTTGGCGACGCGGCTGGCCTTGCGCAGCGTGTCCAGGAGCAGCGCCGGGTAGTGGTCGACCGGCGCGACCGCGTGGCGCGCGAACAGCTCGGGGAACAGCCGCATCATCATCTTGCGGTTTTCCAGCATGTAGGACACGCCGGACGGCACCCGAAGGTTGTCCTCGAGCACGTAGCAGCCGCCGTCGGCGTGGCGGATGATGTCGACGCCGGCGATGTGGGCGTAGATGCGGTCCGGCAGGTCGACGTCCTGCATCATCGGCTGGTACTGCGCGTTGCCGAACACCGGCCCGGCCGGGATCACGCCGGCCTTGACGATCTCGTGGTCGTGGTAGATGTCGTGCAGGAAGGCGTTGAGCGCGCGCACGCGCTGCTTGAGACCGACCTCGAGCGTTTGCCATTCGGCGGCCGGTACGATGCGCGGGATGGTGTCGAACGGGATCAGCCGCTCGGCGCCGGCATCGTCGCCGTAGACGGAAAAGGTGATGCCGACGCGGTGGAACAGCTGGTTGGCTTCCTCGCGCTTGCGGTGCAGCACCTCGGGCGACTGCGCCTGCAGCCATTCGGAGAAGCCCTGGTACTGGGATCGGACGGCGCCGCTTTGCAGCAGCATCTCGTCGAAGTGGCCGCGCTCGGGCAGGGTCAGGGCATGCATGGGACGGTCCTCCTGAAGCCGGCGTCGTTGCCGGCGCTCGACGGGGGACGCAGCAAGGTCCATGCCAGCGTATTGGTGGGCAAAACCGCGTTCGCTGCCCGGTTTTGCCGGCCGCGCGCACCACGACGGGGCGCGGCGGCGGCCGTTCTGGTGCGCTGCGGCATCCGGCGCACCGTTGCGGTGGTAAAGGCATGAAAAAGGCCAGGGACATGCCCTGGCCTGCGGTTCAAAGGTGGCGGGTCGCTTACAGCGCCAGCACCGGGTTGACCTTGATCGCCTGCGCCGCTTCGTTGGCGGCCGACTTGCTGTCGAACGGGCCGAGGCGGACGCGGTAGGCGCCTTCCTGGTTGACGATGCGCAGCTTGCGCTCGAGCCTGTCGTCGAGCTTGTCCTGCATCTGCGACAGCTTGGCCTCGGCGCTGGAGAGCTTGGTGTAGCTGCCCAGTTGCAGGAAGACCGGCTGCGCCTTGGCTTCCTGGATGCGGTTCGGCTGGGTGACGACGTCGTCGCCGTTGCTGCCCGGCCAGACGCGCTCGACGATCATGTCGGCGCTGCCGGCGTTGATAAAGCCGAGACGATGCGCGGCGGCGTACGACAGGTCCATCAGCCGGCCCTTGTGGAAGGGGCCGCGGTCGTTGATGCGCACGACGACCGATTTGCCGTTCTTCGGGTTGGTGACCCGGGCGTAGCTCGGAATCGGCAGCGTCGGGTGGGCGGCGGTCATCGCGAACATGTCGTAGCGTTCGCCCGACGTGGTCTTGCGACCGTGGAACTGCTTGCCGTACCAGGACACGCGGCCGTGGGCCTTGTAGGGCCTCGCGTCGGTGACCGGGGTAAAGCTCATGCCCAGTGCGGAGTAGGGGCGATTGGCCGCCTTGATCAGCGGCTCGTTTTGCGGAATGGCGTCCGGGACCAGATCCAGATTGACGGGGATATGGTCGGCGGGGCCGTCGTTTTGGAAGTAAGCACCGCCCTTGGACTTCTTGACGGCGACTTTCTTCGGCGACTTGGTCGAAGATTGATTGCTAGCGCTGGCGGGTTTCACGGTGGAACAGGCCACCAGCACAATACTGACGAGCACAAGCCACAGCCATCGGAAAACAGGTTGCATGAGACCTCCCTTATGCTGTTGCGCTCAACCTGCGAACTGTCTCACCTCCCGTTGGCGAACCCCTGCTGACGCCATGCCTCGAACACCGTCACCGCGACGGCATTGGACAGGTTCATGCTCCGTGAGCTCGGCTGCATCGGCAGCCTGATCCGGCGCTCGGCGGGAAAACGTGCGAGCACGTCGTCCGGCAGTCCGCGCGATTCCGGACCGAAAAGCAGCACATCGCCGGGGTGGAAGGCGACCTGGTCGTACCGGGTGGCCCCCTTGGTGGTGGCGGCGAAAATCCGTCGCCCCGCCAAGGCGGTCAAACAGGCGTCCCAGTCTTCGTGCACCGTGAGCGTGGCGTACTCGTGGTAGTCGAGTCCGGCGCGTCTCAACTTGGCGTCGTCGAGCGGGAAACCGAGTGGTTTGACCAGGTGCAGTTCACAGCCGGTGTTGGCGCATAAACGAATCACATTGCCCGTGTTGGGCGGTATTTCCGGCTGAAAAAGAACAACTGTGAACATCGTTGGCGGGATGGATTGTTCCAAGTAATCAAAAACTTGGTCAAGTTTTAGGGAAAATCGCCCTCGCGAGCACCCAGGCGTCGACCCGTTTCGCCCCCCTTTTTTTGAGGGCCGAGGCGAGCGCCGAGAGGGTCGAGCCGCTGCTGGCGACGTCGTCGACGATGGCGACACAAAGCCCGTGGAGTCCGGGCTCTACGCCAAAAGCATCGGCGAGATTGCGGCGTCTTGCGGCAAGGTCGAGCGAGGCCTGGCGGGCGGTGTTGCGTTTTCGCCAACACAGTCGTGGCGAAAAAGTGCCGCCGATTATAGCAGCCAGCGTGCGGGCCAGCGCGTCGCTCTGGTTGAAGCCGCGTTCGGCAAGCCGTTCTTTTGCCAGCGGAACCGGGATCACGAGGTCGGCCGAGCCGCCGGTCCGGCCGGCGAATTCGGCCAGCAGCGAGGCCAGCAAGGCGCCGTCGCCGAGCGCCCTGCCGTACTTGTAATGATGGATGAGCTCGGCGAGCGGATAGTCGTAGCGGTAGGGCGCGAACAGCGCGTCGAAGGCCGGCCGCTGCCGCTGGCAGCGGCCGCAGGGCGCGCCGTCGGGCAGCGCGACGGCCTGCGGTTCGGCGCATACCGGGCACAAGGGGCCGGCGAGCGCCGGCAGCATCGCGCGGCAGCCGTCGCACAGGCCGTCCCGGCCACGGTAGCGGCCGCACAGGCGGCAGTCCTGTTGAAAAAACGGGCGCTTGTTCAGCAACTGGCCCTCCCAATTTGACAGCGCGGCAGGCATCGCTCAGCATTGGCCGCACTCGCGTTCGTCCTTCAGGTTATGTGAACATCATGGAACAGGCTACCGTCCAGTTTTACCGTCCGCCGACGCTGCACCCGGAAACCCCGCGCTGGAGCGTCGAGGAAGTCGAGGCGCTGTTTGCGCTGCCTTTCATGGAGCTCGTCTACCGCGCCGCCGAGGTGCACCGCATGCACTTCGACCCGACCCGCGTCCAGCTGTCGACGCTGCTGTCGATCAAGACCGGCGGCTGTCCGGAGGACTGCGGCTACTGCCCGCAGTCGGTGCATCACGACACGCCGGTCGAGAACGAGCCGATGCTGAGCGTCGAGCAGGTGGTCGCCGCCGCGCGCGCGGCCAAGGAGAACGGCGCCAGCCGCTTCTGCATGGGGGCCGCCTGGCGCGGCCCGAAGGACGAGGACCTGTCCAAGGCGATCGAGATGGTCGAGGCGGTCAAGGCGCTCGGTCTGGAGACCTGCGGCACCTTCGGCCTGTTGAAGGACGGCCAGGCGGAGCGGCTCAAGGAAGCCGGCCTCGACTACTACAACCACAACCTCGACACCGCGCCCGACAAGTACGGCGACATCATCCACACGCGCGACTACGAGGACCGCCTCGATACGCTGGGCAAGGTGCGCCGCGCCGGCCTGAACGTCTGCTGCGGCGGCATCGTCGGCATGGACGAGACGCAGAACGACCGCGCCGGCCTGATCGCGCAGCTGGCCAACCTCGACCCGCAGCCGGAGTCGGTGCCGATCAACAACCTCGTCAAGGTCGACGGCACGCCGCTCGAGGACGCCGAGGCGCTCGACTGGACCGAGTTCGTGCGTACCATCGCGGTCGCGCGGCTGACGATGCCGCAAAGCTTCGTGCGCCTGTCGGCCGGCCGCCGTGCGATGCCGGAGGCGATGCAGGCGCTGTGCTTCCTCGCCGGCGCGAACTCGATCTTCTACGGCGACAAGCTGCTGACCACCGAGAACCCGGAAGAGAACTTCGACCGCGCGCTGCTGGCCAAGCTCGACATCACGCCGCTGTAGGCGCCGGCGCGACACTTATTTAGTTGTTCTTATATACCAGGCGATTTATCTGATAGCATCTCCTAATATGCTGTCTTGATAAATCGCCTTTCATTTTGATCCTGATGAAATGAATTCGAGACAGATCGCCGCGGCGTTGGCCGCGTTGGCCGACCAGCACCGCTTGCGTCGTCGTCCCGTCGTCGACACGCCGCAGGGTCCGCACGTCGTCGTCGACGGCGTGCGCTACCTCGCGTTCGCCAGCAACGACTATCTGGGGCTGGCCAATCACCCGGCCTTGGCCGAGGCGATGGCCGACGGCGTGGCGCGCTGGGGTACGGGTTCGGGCGCGTCGCATCTGGTCGCCGGCCATCACGCGGCGCACGAGGCGCTGGAGGACGAACTGGCCGTCTGGCTGGGGCTGCCGGCGGCGCTGACCTTCGGTTCGGGCTACTCGGCCAACCTCGCGGTGGTGACCAGCCTGGTCGGTCGCGGCGACGCGGTGTTCGCCGACCGGCTGAACCACGCGTCGTTGAACGACGCCTGCCAGCTGTCGCGCGCGACGTTCAGGCGCTTTGTCCACAACGACCTCGACCATCTGGAACGCCTGCTGGCGACGACGCCGGCGGCGACCCGGCTCATCGCGGTCGACGCGGTCTACAGCATGGACGGCGACGAGGCGCCGCTCGACGGGTTGCTGACCTTGGCCGAGCGCTACGACGCCTGGCTGTACCTGGACGACGCGCACGGTTTCGGTGTGCTCGGCGACGGGCGCGGCAGCCTTCACGAGCATCCGCGCCTGCTGGGCCATCCGCTGGTGGTCTACATGGCGACGCTGGGCAAGGCGGCGGGCGTCGCCGGCGCCTGCGTCGCCGGTTCGCGCGAGCTGGTCGACTGGCTGGTCAACCGCGCGCGACCCTATATCTACACCACGGCGCAGCCGCCGGCGGTGGCCGAGGCCTGCCGTGCGGCGCTGCGGGTGATGGCCGCCGAGCCGGCGCGCCGGGCGAGGCTGGCGGCGCACATTGTGCGCCTGCGGCGGGCGGCCGATGCAAAAGTATGGCCTTTGACTGCTTCCCGAACGCCGATTCAGCCCATTATCATTGGTCGTAACGAAGCTGTTCTACAGTGTGCCGCCCGGCTGCGCGAGGCGGGGCTGTGGGTACCGGCGATCCGGCCGCCTACCGTGCCCGAGGGCGGCGCCAGATTGCGGGTGTCGTTGACCGCGGCCCACGAGGGGGCCGATATCGATCGTCTGATCGATGCCTTGGACAGCATCGACTGGGAGGAGAAGCCGTAGACCGCGCGCCCGCGCCGCCCCCGAGGGAGGACGGAGAAAGCCGGCTACCATCACGCTATGAAAAGCACGGCTGAATACCTGTTTTCCCCTGAGCAGGCGGCACGGACCGCGCTGACGCTCCTGGAGCAGTGGGGCGGGCTCGCCGCCGCCGCCGTCTGGTCGCGCGAGGACGGGCGCTGGCTGCGCATCGCAAAGACCGGCGCCGCCGACGCGCTGGTCGGGCCGGACGAGCTCGCGCAGGGCCGCCAGCCCGGTCCGCAGGGCGGCGCGCTGGCGCTGGTGTCCGACGACGCCGAACTCGGCTGGCTGATCTGGCGCGGCGTGCCCGACCGCGACATCGGCGAGCTCGCGTCGCTGTTGACCGGTCACCTCGTCTGCGCGCGGCTGCGCGCCGAGCTGGCCGTCTCCCGCCTGACCCACGCGACCTTGCTCGACATCAGCCAGCTCGCCGACGAGGGGGCCTCGCTCGACGCCTTCCTGCCGCAGTTGCACCGACGCGTTTCCCGCCTGCTCGACCTGCGCAACTTCCAGCTCGCGCTGTACGACGAGGACGCCGGCACGCTGCGCTTTCCGTTCTTCTGCGACAGCCATGAGCCGGCGCCGGCGCCGAGCGCCGGCATTGCGCTCGGCGAGCGCCGCGTCGCGCTGATCGCCCACCTGATCCGCCACGGTCGTCCGCTGGTGCTCTCGCGCGACAATCTTGGCGCACTCGCCGAGCAGGCCGGTTTCGACGCCGGCCGCCTGCCGCGTTTCTGGCTCGGCGTGCCGCTGTTCAACGCCGGCGGCGGCGTGCTCGGCGCGGTGGTGGCGCAAGGCTACGACGAGCAGCGCCCGTTCTCCGTCGCCGAGCAGTCGCTGTTCCTGTTCGTCGCCCGCCACATCGGCTTCGCGCTCAGCAAGCTGTTGTACCGCACGCACCTGGAGCGCCAGGTCTGGGCGCGCACCTGCGAGCTCGAGGGCGCCAACGCGCGTCTGCGCGCCGAGATCGCCGAGCGCCAGCGCGCCGAGCGCCTGCAGGGCATGCTGTTCCGCATCGCCGAGCTGTCGAATACCAGCCTGTCGCTCGAAGCCTTCCTCGCCGGCCTGCACCGCCTGTTGGCCGAGGTGTTGCCGGCGGCCAACTGCCTAGTCGCGCTCTACGACATGGACGCCGACCTCTTGAGCTTCCCCTACTGCGCCGACGAGTACGCGCCGCAGCGCCGCGCGCGCCGTCCCGGGCGCGGCCTGATCGAGAAGGTGCTGCACAGCGGGCGCGCGGTGCTCGAGCACGACGCCGAGCCGGACGGCGACCTGGCCGGGATTACGCCGCGGCTGGCTGCCTGGCTCGGCGTGCCGCTCTATTGCGAGCACCGGCTGATGGGCGTGCTGTCGGTGCACAGCTACGACGAGACCGCCCGCTATACCCTGCGCGACCGCGAGGTACTCGAGTTCGTCGCCAACCACATCGGCGCCGCGCTCTCGCGTGTCCGCGCGCTCGAGGCGTTGCAACTGGCGTACGGCGAGCTCGAGGAGCGCGTGCGCGAGCGCACCAGCGCGCTCGACGCGGCCAACGCCCAGCTCGAGTTCGACAGCCTGCACGACCCGCTGACGCGGCTGCCCAACCGTACCTACTTCGGCAAGGCGCTCAAGCGCGCCTGGGATCACTACCGCAACGGCGGCGAGCGCTTCGCGGTGATGTTCATCGACCTGGACCGTTTCAAGCTGGTCAACGACACGCTCGGCCACCTGGCCGGCGACCACATGCTGTACGAGGCCGGCTCGCGCATCCGCGGCTGCCTGCGTCATTACGACTTCCTCGCCCGCCTCGGCGGCGACGAGTTCGCCGTGCTGCTGTTCGGCGCCGCCAGCTTCGAGGGCTGCGAGCCGATGGCGCGGCGCATCGTCGCCGAGTTCGAGACGCCGATCATGCTGTCCGGTCGCGAGGTGTTCACCTCGGCCAGCGTCGGCGTGGTGCTGGCCGACGCCGAGCACTACCTGCACGCCGAGGACCTGCTGCGCGACGCCGACCACGCGATGTACCGCACCAAGCAGCAGGGCCGCCAGGGCTACACGCTGTTCAACCACGAGCTGCGCCGCAACCAGGCCGACCAGCTCGCGCTCGAGTCGGAGCTGCGTCGCGCGCTCGACGAGGACGGCCAGCTCGTCCCCTATTTCCAGCCCTTCGTCGACGCGCAAAGCGGCGCGCTGGTCGGCTTCGAGGCGCTGGTGCGCTGGCGCCACCCCGTGCGCGGCCTGATCCCGCCGGCGCTGTTCCTGCCGTTGGCCGAGGAGAGCGGGCTGGTCTCGCGGCTCGACCGCTACATGATCACGCAGGCCTGCCGCCAGTTCGCCGCCTGGCGCGCCGAGGGGCGGCCCGTCGAGCGGCTGTCGCTGCACCTGAACCTGTCCTCGGCCAACTTCCACGACCCCGGGCTGGTCGACTGGCTCGGCGCGCTGGTCGACGACTACGCGCTGCCGCCGGGCACGCTGCACCTCGAAGTCACCGAGAGCGCGCTGATCGACGTGCCCGACATCGCGGTCACCGTGATGCAGGCGCTGACGCGGCTCGGCGTGCGCTTCGCGCTCGACGACTTCGGCACCGGCTACTCGGCGCTGTCCTACCTGCACCGCTACCGCTTCGACCTGCTGAAGATCGACCAGGCCTTCGTCGCCGAGGTCGACCGCAAGGAGGAATCGCAGGCCATCGTGCGCGCCATCCTCGCGCTGGCGGCGGCGCTCGGCCTCGACGTGGTCGCCGAAGGCGTCGAGACCGCGTCGCAGCGCGACAAGCTCTGCGAGATGGGCTGCGCCAGGCTGCAGGGCTTCCACTTCGCACCGCCGGCGCCGGCGGCGGCGATCGACTGGGCGCGGCTCGGCGGTGAGGCCGAAACGGCGCTCGGCGTCGCCTGAGGGGCGGACGATGGCGCCGCTCCACCCGTTGCTGACCCGCCTCAACCGCTGGCGCTACACGCTGTACGCGCCGATCTACGACCGCGTCGCCGGCGCGTTCGCGCGCCAGCGGCGCCGCGCGATCGCGCTGTTGGCGCCGCAGCCCGACGAGCGCGTGCTGATCGTCGGCGCCGGCACCGGGCTCGACCTCGACTACCTGCTGGCGCAGCGCGCGCTGACCGCGATCGACCTGACGCCGGCGATGGTCGACGCGCTGGCCGCGCGCGCCGCGCACCTCGGCCTCGCCGTCGACGCGCGCGTGATGGACGCCGAGGCGCTGGCCTTCCCCGACGAGAGCTTCGACGCCGTGGTGCTGCACCTGATCCTCGCCGTGGTGCCCGACCCGGTCGCCTGCCTGTCCGAGGTCGAGCGGGTGCTCAAGCCCGGCGGCCGCGTCGTGGTGTTCGACAAGTTCCTGCCCGACGGCGCGCGCCCGGGCCTCGCGCGCCGGCTGCTCAACCTGATCGCCCGCCTCGTCGCGACCGACATCAACCGGCGGCTCGGCGATATTCTCGCGGCAACGCGTCTGACGAAAATTCATGACGAAGACGCCGGCTTTGGCGGTTTCTTTCGCATCGCGCTCTTGCGAAAATAGCCTTTTTCCCCCACCTGCCCACCCATGAGCGTTTTCATCGAGACCACCGGCCGCGGGCCGGACGTGGTCTTCCTGCACGGCTGGGGCCTGCACGGCGGCGTGTTCGAACGCCAGGCCGAGCGGCTGGCCGACCGCTTCACCGTCCACCGGGTCGACCTGCCCGGCCACGGCCACAGCCCCTTGGACGGGGCCGCCGGCCCGGCCGACGTCGCCGACCGTCTGGCCGGCCACTTCCCGTTGCCGGTGCAGCTGGTCGGCTGGTCGCTCGGCGGCCTGATCGCGCAGCACTGGGCCGCGCGGCACCCCGAGCGCGTCAAGAGCGTCGCGCTGGTGGCGAGCAGCCCGCGCTTCGTGCGCGACGACGGCTGGCCGCACGCGCAGAGCCGCGAGGCGATCGAGACCGTCGGCGCCAACCTGGCCGGCGCGTTCGAGCTGACGCTGCAGCGTTTCCTCGGCCTGCAGCTTCTGGGCGCGCCCGACGCGCGCGACACGCTGAAGGCCTTGAAGGACACGCTGTTCGCGCACGGCCGTCCGGTCGGCCTTGCGGCGGCGCTGTCGTGGCTGCTCGACGACGACGCGCGGCCGCTGGCGCGCGATATCGGTTGCCCGGTCGAACTCTTTTACGGCGCGCGCGACATGATCACGCCGCTGTCCGCCGGCCGCTGGTTGGCCGAGGCGCTGCCCGACGCGACGCTGACGGTGTTCGAGCAGGCCTCGCACGCGCCCTTCCTGTCGCACGAATCCGACTTTGCCGTGGCGCTGGTGCGCCACCTGGAACAACACGCATGAGCGAACCGTTTTACACCGACAAGGCGCAGGTGCGCGCCGCCTTCGAGCGCGCCGCGACCCGCTACGACTCCGCCGCCGTGCTGCAGCGCGAGGTGTCCGACCGCATGGCCGAGCGCCTCGACTACATCAAGGTCGCGCCGCCGGTGATCCTCGACGCCGGCAGCGGTACCGGCTACGGCGCCGCCGCGCTGAAGGCGCGCTACCCGGACGCGCGCGTCGTCGAGCTCGACCTCGCGCACGCGATGCTCGCCGCCAGCCGCGAGAAGCAGAAGGACGGCGCCGGCTTTCTGGGGCGCTTGCTGAAGAAGGCGCCGTGGCAGGTGTGCGCCGACATCGAGCGGCTGCCGCTGGCCGACGAGAGCGTCGACATGATCTGGTCCAACCTCGCGATCCAGTGGGTCAACGTGCCGGACGGCGTGTTCGCCGAGTTCCGCCGCGTATTGAAGCCGGACGGGCTGTTGATGTTCTCGACGCTCGGCCCGGACACGCTGTGCGAGCTGCGCGGCGCCTTCGCCGGTGTCGACGGCGCGACCCACGTCAACCAGTTCATCGACATGCACGACCTCGGCGACGCGCTGCTCTCGGGCGGCTTCGCGACGCCGGTGATGGACATGGAGAAGATCGTGCTGACCTACGACGACGCGCGCGGCGTGATGCAGGACCTCAAGGCGATCGGCGCGCACAACGTCACCGACGGCCGCCGCCGCGGCCTGTTGGGCAAGCACGCCTGGCAGGGCGTGGTCGAGCGCTACGAGGCGCACCGTCGCGACGGGAAACTCCCGGCCACCTACGAGGTCGTATACGGCCACGCCTGGAAGGGCAGCCCGAAACCCAAGGGCAACGCGCTGCCCGACGGGCGCCAGGTGATCGAGTTCGTCAGGCGCGGCGACGCTTCGCGCTGAGTCCGCATCCCCAAGGTTGGCCGAGACGACACGTGCGCTCGGCCAACGTCTTTCATGGATACCGCATGCTTTCCCGATTGAATCTCAAGCGTAGTCTTGCCCTCGCCGGCCTCGTGTTCGTCGCCGCCTGCACCACCCCGACCGCGCCGGTCAAGCCCGCCGAAGTCAAGCCGCCGCCGAAACTCAAGGTCGCGCTGGCGCTCGGCGGCGGCGCCGCCAAGGGCTTCGCCCACATCGGCGTGATCAAGGTGCTCGAGCAGGCCGGCATCCCGGTCGACATCGTCACCGGCACCAGCGCCGGCAGCGTGGTCGGCAGCCTGTACGCGTCGGGGCTTTCCGGCATCGAACTGCAGAAGAAGGCGATCGAGCTCGACGAGAAGCAGCTGGCCGACGTGACGCTGTCGACCAGCGGCTTCATCAAGGGCGAGGCGCTGGCCGGCTTCGTCAACCAGATGGTCGGCAACCGGCCGATCGAGAAGCTCGCGCGCCCGTTCGGCGCGGTCGCGACCGACCTCGACTCCGGCGAGAAGAAGGTGTTCCGCAGCGGCAACACCGGCCAGGCGGTGCGCGCCTCGGCCAGCATCCCGAACGTGTTCCAGCCGGTGGCGATCGGCGGCCGCCGCTACGTCGACGGCGGGCTGGTGTCGCCGGTGCCGGTCAGCGCCGCGCGCGAGATGGGCGCCGACTTCGTGATCGCGGTCGACATCTCGGCGCGGCCGCAGGGCGGCGCCGGCGGCTTCCTCGCGATGTTCGACCAGAGCATCAACATCATGAACAAGGTCGCGCTGGCGCAGGAGCTCAAGCAGGCCGACGTGATCATCCGCCCGCAGGTGCAGAAGCTCGGCGGCACCGCGTTCGCGGCGCGCAACCAGACCATCCTCGAGGGCGAGCGCGTCGCGCTGCTGGCGGTGCCGGTGATCAAGAAGGCGCTGGCGCAAAAGGCGGGGCTGATCGACGCCAAACGCAGCTGACGCGGCGCACAATCCGGGCTATACCGTGCGGGGAAGCCGTCCACTTCAGCCCGCAAGGAGAGTCGCATGATCACGCTGTACGGCGCTGCGCTGTCGCCGCATTACACCAAGGTCAGGATCGCGCTGATCGAGAAGGGGGTGAATTACCGCGAAGTCCCCACCTCGCCGAGCCAGAGCGAGGCCTTCCTCGCCAAAAGCCCGCTGGGCAAGATCCCGTGCGTCGAGATCAACGGCCAGCCGCTGGCCGAGTCGGGCGCCATCGTCGAATGGCTCGAGGACGCCTACCCGACCGCGGCGCTGCTGCCCGACTCGCCCCTGGCGCGCGCGCAGGTGCGCGAGCTGGCCGGCTTTCTCGAGTACGGCCTCTTGGAGGCGGCGCGGCCCTTGATGAGCGAGTGGCTGTGGGGCCACCACCAGAACGAGGCGCAGCGCGCGCACGCGACCGACCGCATCGAGCGCGGTCTCGCCGCGGTGCTGCTGCGCGCGCGCTTTGCGCCGTGGCTGGCCGGGGAGGCGTTCACGCTGGCCGACGTGGTCGCCGCGGCGGTGCTGCCCGTCGTCGCGCGCTCGACGCAGGCGGTGCTCGGCCGCGACCTGGTCGCCGAGGTGCCGGACCTGGTCGATTACCTCGACCGGCTCGCCGTGCGGCCCAGCGTCGCCGATACCTGGGCCGCGCGCGACGCGATGCTGGACGACATCCGCGAAGGGCGGCTCGAACTGCTGTAAACGAAGAAGAAACAGGCTCGGCCAACCGTGACGGTTGGCCGAGCCTGTTTGCGTCGGGCTCAGAAGCGCGCGCTCCGGACCGCGCCGTCGTAGTTCAGGCAGTCGTCGACGCGGCGGCGTTGCACCGCCGACAGCTCCGACAACGCGAAGTAGCGCCACGCGCTGTGCTCGTCGCCGAGCGTGATGACGGCGCCTTCGGGCAGCGCGCAGTGGAAGATGAAGGCTTGCGAGGCGTAGGCGGCGTGGTAGTAGACGCCGGTCAGCCGGTGCACGACGACGTCGACGCCGAGCTCCTCGCGGCACTCGCGCACGAGCGCCTCGTGGATGGTCTCGCCCGGCTCGAGCGCGCCGCCGGGCAGGCCCCAGCCGAAGTCGCCGTAGTTCGCTTTCAGCTGCAGCACGCGGCCGGCGGCGTCGACGATGACGGCGTGCGCGCTGAGGCGGAAGCGGTCGTCGAAGGCCATCGGCGCTTCCGCTCAGGCGAGCGGGCGCTCGCTGTGACCGAGCGGTTTGTCGGGCGCGACCGCGTCGCGCACGCGCTGCTTGAGCTCGCGCAGCTCAGGAAAGCCGCCGTCGCGCTTGCGGTCCCACAGCAGCGCGTCGTCGGCCCAGACCTGGAACACGCCGCCGCTGCCGGGGATCAGCGCCACTTCGCCGAGCTCGGCCTCGAAGGTGGTCAGCAGCTCCTGCGCGGTCCAGGCGGCGCGCATCAGCCAGCGGCAGCCGGTGCAGTAATGGATGGCGAGGCGGGGGCGGACGGGGTCGTTCATGGCGGGCTCGGGAAAAAAGAAGGCGCCGCAGGCGCCCTGTTGCTATTGTCGTTCGGGACCGTGGGCGGTCCGCTCCTCCATCGTCGCGAGTCGTATCTTGGCGTGAACTTGGCGTCTCTGTCTGATGGGGCCTGCGGCGGGGGACAAGGCCGGACGGCGTCCGATTGTTGAACAATCCCCGCGCCAGAGTCTGCCGCAAGCGCACCAGGCGAACAAGGACGGGATGCATGCGGGTGCCGCGGTGTTTCATTGCCGCAACGTCTCGTCGCCGGCGCGCGCGGCCCACGGCGCGTCGAGGAAGCGGTCCATCGCGTCGGCGTCCAGCGGGCGCGACAGGAAAAAGCCCTGCGCGAAGTCGCAGCCGACCTCGGCGAGGAAGGCGAGCTGGCGCGCGTTCTCGACGCCCTCGCCGGTCACCTTGGCGCCCAGCGCGTGGCCCATCGCGACGATCATGCGCACCAGGCTCGCGGCCTGCGCGTTGTCGGGCACGTGCAGCAGGAAGTCGCGGTCTATCTTCAGCTTTTCGGCCGGGAAGCGGCGCAGGTAGCTGAACGAGGCGTAACCGGTGCCGAAGTCGTCGATCGCCAAGCGTATGCCCTGCGCGCGCAGCGCGGCGACGTTGCGGTCTATCGTCGCCGAGTGGCTGAGCGCGAGGCTTTCGGTCACCTCGAGTTCGAGCGCCTCCGCCGGCAGCCGGTGCGCGTCGAGCAGCGCGGCGGTGCGCGCGGCGAACGATTCGTTCTCCAGTTGCACCAGCGAGACGTTGACCGACACGGTGAAGCCGCCGTGGCCGGCGGCGCGCCAGCGTGCCGCCTGCGCGCAGGCGGTCGCGAGCGCCCATTCGCCGACGTCGACGATCAACCCGGTCTCCTCGGCCAACGGGATGAAGTCGGCCGGCGGGATCATGCCGCGCTCCGGGTGCTGCCAGCGCAGCAGCGCCTCTGCGCCGGCGACGCGGCGGCCGTCCGGCGTCAGGTAGGGCTGGTAGTGGAGCGCGAGCTGGCCGGCCTCGGCCGCGCCGCGCAGGTCGTGCGCCAGCTGCTGGCGGCGCAGCCATTCGTCGCTCATGCTCAGGTCGAAGCGCCGCCAGCCGTTGCCCGGCTGCGCGCGTGCGGTCTGCAGCGCCAGTTCGGCGTGGTCGACCAGCTTGCGCGCGGCGCGCGCGTCGTGCAGGTCGTAGGGGTAGATCGCCAGGCCGCCGCGCAGCACCGGCTGCGGCGTCGCCGGCCCCTCGCCGCGCGCGGGCAGCGTGGCGGCGCGCGTCAGCTCGTCGGCGCGCCGCTCGATCGCCGCCGCGTCGCGGCCGGCCAGCGTCAGGCAGAAGCGGTTGTCGGCCGAGCGCGCCAGCATCTCGCCGGTCTGCAAGAAGCGTTCGAGCCGCTCGCCGAGCGCCGCGATCAGCTGGTCGCCGTGCTCGCGGCCGTACAGGCCGTTGATGCTGGCCAGCCCCTCGATCGCGATCAGGAAGCAGCCGAACGGCCGACCTTCGCCCTGCGCGATCTGCTCGTCCAGCTGCATCATCAGCCGCGCGCGGTTGGGCAGGCCGGTGAAGCGGTCGTAGTAGAACTGGCGGTAGAGCTCGCCCTCGGCCTCGAGGCGGGCGCCCGATTCGAGCACCAGCGCGACCACGTCGGCGGCCGAGCTGACGAAGTTGACCTCGTCCTGGTGCCAGACGCGCCCGGCGCGGCGGTCTTCGACGCAGATCACGCCATACTCGCGGCCGCCCAGCACGATGGCGGCGTCCAGCATCGACTCGATGCGGTGCGGGAACAGGTAGCCGCGCAGGCTGACCAGCCGGGGGTCGCGGCGCGCCTGCGAGGCGACCAGCACGCGCGAGCGGCCGAGCGCGGCGAAATAGTCGGGGTGTTCGGCCACCGTCAGCCGCGCGCCGCGCAGCGGGGCCGGGCCCTGGTCGACGCCGGCCAGGCATTCGAGCTCGCGCTTGTCGGCCGAGAAGCGCCACAGGCTGACGCGCGGCGCGTCGAGGGTGCTAGCGATCGCCGCCACCAGCGCGTCGAGGTAGTCGGGTAGCGCGTCGGCGTCCTCGCGGCGGCCGACCACCAGCTCGCGCAGCGTCGCGCCCTGGCGGGCCAGTCGCTCGGTGACCGCGCGGTGCGCGCGCTCGCTACGGCGCGCGCGGCGCAGGATGAAGGCGGCGAGCGCCGCCAGCAGCAGGAACAGGCCGGCAAAGCGCGGCAGCAGTTCGGCGCGCAGTCCGCCGCCGGGCGTCGCCTCGCTCCAGCTCAGCCAGCCTATCGCCTCGCCGTTGACGTCGTTCAGCCGCAGGCCGACGCGCGGCGGCTCGGGCGCAGCGAAGCCCAGACGCATCGCGTGGACCGCGCGGTTTCGGGCCAGTTGTTCGAGCAGCGCCGGGCCGAATTCGCGCGCGAACAGCAGGTAGCGGCGCGGCGCGGCGCGCTCCGGCGTGCGGCTCTCCGGCACCACGCGCTGCAGCGCGGTGAGCAAGAAGCGCGGCCGGCCGCCGGGGCCGTCGACGCGCACCAGCGTGCTCGGGTAGCCCTGGCTGCCGTAGGGGTCGTAGCGGTCGACGCTGCGGCGCAGGCTTTGCCACTGCGCCGCGGTGAACAGCTCGCGCCGGTCGGCCCCGCTCGCGATGCGGCCGTCGCGCACCGTGTAGAGCGGCGTGCCGTCGGCGTCGAGCAACTGGGCGAGGCCGATGTCGAAGTTGCGCTGGATCGAGCCGGTCAGGTTGTCGCGCAGCCAGGCCGCGTCGACGGCCGGCTGCGCGGTCGCGTCGTACATCGCGTCCCAGACGGTGTAGTCGGCCAGGCGCATGTTCAGCGCGTCGCGCTGCATGTCGATCTCGTGCGCCATCTGCGCGACGGAGAAGCGGCGGTGGCGGGCGTCGGCCTCGCGGCTGGCGAACTCGATCATCAGCCAGCAGCCGGCGACGCCGGTCAGCATGAGCAGCGCCAGCAGCCAGGCGGGCTGGGTCAGCCGGCGCAGCGGCGACAGGGGCGGGCTTGAGCTCATCTAGGGGGACGGCGCGGTAATCGGAATGCAAACATGATAGCGGTTCGGCGTGCCATGTGGAAAACCTGTCGGCGCGCCGGCGCGGGCGTGCGCCCGCCGTCCATAATGCCAGGGAGCCGGCCGCTGCCGGGCCGGCGAGGAGGTGCCGATGTTTCCGACCCTGGACGGCGCGCCGCCGCTGGTGATCGCGCACCGCGGCGCCTCGGGCGCGCTGCCCGAGCACACGCTCGAGGCCTACGCGCGCGCGGCCTTGCTGGGCGCCGACTATCTCGAGCCCGACCTGGTCGCGACGCGCGACGGCGCGCTGATCGCGCGCCACGAGCCCGACCTGACCGACAGTACCGACGTCGCGTCGCGGCCGGAGTTCGCCGCGCGCCGGCGCACCGCCGTCATCGACGGGCGCGCGCGCGAGGGCTGGTTCGCCTGCGACTTCACGTTGGCCGAGGTCGCCACGCTGTGCGCGGTACAGCCGTGGCCGGAGCGGCCGCAGCGCTTCAACGGCCGCTTCGCGATCCCGACCTTCGACGCCGTGCTCGCGCTGCGCGCGCGGCTGTCGCGCCGGCTCGGCCGCGCGATCGGCGTCTACCCCGAGACCAAGCACCCGAGCTGGCACGCGGCCATCGGCCTGCCGCTCGAGGGCGCGCTGGTGGCGGCGCTGGCGCGCCACGGCCTGAACGCGCGCGCCGCGCCGGTGTTCATCCAGAGCTTCGAGACCGCCAATCTGAAGGCGCTCGCCGCGCGCACTCCGGTGCGGAAGGTGCTGCTGATCGACGGCGACGCGGTGCGGCCGGACGGCGGCGTCGACGCCGGGTCGCCGTACGACTTCGTGCTGGCCGGCGATCCGCGCCGCTACGGCGAGCTCGTCACGCCCGAGGGCCTGGCCGAGGTGCGGCGCTTCGCCGACGCGATCGGGCCGTGGAAGGCCTACATCGTGCCGGCGTTTCCCGACCCGGCCGGCGGCCCGGCGCGGCTCCTGGCGCCGACCTCGCTGATCGGCGACGCGCACGCCGCCGGCCTCGCGGTGCACGCCTTCACCTTCCGCGACGAGCCGCGCTGGCTCGCCGCCGACTACCGGGGCGATCCGGCCGCCGAGTACCGGCTGTTCTATTCGCTCGGCGTCGACGGCGTGTTCAGCGACTTCGCCGGCACCGCGCTGGCCGCGCGCCGCGCGATGGCGGCCGGCGTCGTCGTCCGCTAGCGCCGGAAACGGCCCGGCCGACCCGAGATCGGGTCGGCCGGGCGCGGGGGGCTCAGTGGCCGTGGTGGGCGGGGGAGGCCGGCTGGCCCTTGCCGTCGTCGACGGCGACCTCGACGTCGACCGCGCCGGCCCTGGCGAAGCGCAGCGTCAGCGGGAAGCGCTCGCCGGCCTTGAGCGGCGCCTTCAGCCGCATCAGCATCAGGTGGTAGCCGCCCGGCTCGAAGCGCACCGTCTTGCCGGGCTCGACCGTCACGCCGCCGTCGACGCGGCGCATCCGCATCACGCCGCCGTCGTGCTCGTGGCGGTGGATCTCGACGCGGCCGGCGCGCGGGCTGCTCGCGCCGACCAGCGTGTCGGCGCTGTCGCCGCGGTTGTCGAGCACCAGGTAGGCGGCGCCGCTGGGCGCGCCGGGTGCGGTGCTGCGGCTCCACGGGTGGTCGATGTGCAGGTCCTTGAGCGCGTAGTCGTGCGCGAGCGCGGCGACGGGCAGGATCAGGGCGAGGGCGGCGAGGGCGATACGGCGCGGCATGGGCAGGCTCCGGATGTAGAGGGTCGGATCACGAGCTTAGCATCGCGCCGCGCGCTTGGTGTGCGGCGTCTTGTCGCACCCCGGCTTGGCAGCGCGCCCGCGCGCGCCGACAATGGCGTGCCACCCTGCGCTTTGCCGATGAACGATACCGAATACGCCCGCTTCTTCCGCGCCGACGACGTCGCGCCGCTCGAATGCCTCGACGCGCGCTACGTCGAGCACGCGTTCGCGCCGCACCTGCACGACGAGTACGTCGTCGCGGTGCTGACCGGCGGCGTCGAGACCTACCGCTACCGCGGCCAGCTGTGCCGCGCCGGCCCCGGCACGATCGCGGTGATCAACCCGCAGGAGGTGCACACCGGCGAGGCCGGCGCGGCCGACGGCTGGGCCTACCGCGTGTTCTACCCGTCGCTCGACTTCGTCGCGCGCGTCGCCGGCGAGGTCGGCGGCCGCCCGGGGCCGCTGCCGGTGTTCGACGCCAGCGTGCTCGCCGACGCGGCGCTCGCCGCGCGCTTGGCGGCGCTGCACCGTTTGCTCGAGCGCGAGACCGACGCGCTGGTGCGCGAATCGGCCTTGCTCGACGGTTTTGCCGCGTTGATGCTGCGCCACATGCGCGTCGTCGCGGCGCCGGCGCCCGACCATCCGGCTGCGCTGGCGCGCGCGAAGGAAAGGTTGGCCGAGGCGCTCGACGAGAAGCTGACGCTGTCCGAACTCGCCGCCGAGGTCGCGCTGTCGCCCTTTCATCTGTCGCGGCTGTTCCGGCGCGCCTACGGCCTGCCGCCGGCCGCGTGGCGGACGCAGCTGCGCATCGCGCGCGCGCGCGGCCTGCTCGCGCAGGGCGTCGCGCCGGCCGAGGTCGCGCAGCGGCTCGGCTTTGCCGACCAGAGCCACCTGACGCGCGCCTTCGGCCGCGCGCTCGGCGTCACGCCGGCCGCCTACCAGAAGGCGCTGCGCGGCTGAGGCGCGGCCGCCGCCGGTCGGCGTGCCGGGCCGCAAGATCGTTCAAGCCGCGCGCCGCGCGGGCCGCTAGGCTGGAGGGCGTGACGCTTTTCCCGAAGGTTCCTTGGCGATGAAACCCGCTTCCCCCTGGCTGGCCGGCGTGCGCGATACGGTGCCGATGCTGGTCGGCGCCGCGCCGTTCGGCGTGATTTTCGGCGCGCTGGCGGTCGGCGCCGGCCTGTCGCCGGTCGCGACGCTGGCGATGTCGGCCTGCGTGTTCGCCGGCTCGTCGCAGTTCGTCGCCGTATCGCTGATCGGCGCCGGCGCCGCGCTGCCGGTGATCTGGCTGACCACGCTGGTGGTCAACCTGCGCCACGCGCTCTACAGCGCGTCGCTGCTGCCGTACGCGCAAGGCTGGCCGCTGGCGGCGCGCCTGCCGCTGTCGTTCTGGCTGACCGACGAGAGCTACGCGGTGGTCGAGCACCGGCTGCGCACCGGCCTGGCCGACGGCGGCCTCGCCTACGCCTTCGGCTCCTCGCTGGCGATGTACCTGAACTGGCTGGCCTTCACCGCCGTCGGCGTGCTGCTCGGGCGCGAGGCGCCGGGGCTGGCCGACTGGGGGCTGGACTTCGCGATGCTGGCGACCTTCGCCGCCATCGTCGCGCCGCAGCTCAAACACCGGCCGTCACTGGCGGCGGCGGTCGCGGCCAGCGCGGTCGCCCTGCTCGGCCACGGCTGGCCGTACAAGCTCGGCCTGATGGCGGCGGCGGTCGCCGGCGTCGCCGCCGGGCTCGCGGCCGAGGCGGCGAGCGCGCGCAAGGAGGGCGCGGCATGAAGGATGCGCTGTGGCTGATCGCCGGCATGACGGCGGTGACCTTCCTGACGCGCGCCAGCTTCCTCGTGTTCGCGCGCACGCTGCGCTTTCCGCCGGCGGTACGCCGCGCGCTGCGCTACGTGCCGGTCGCGGTGCTGCCGGCGCTGGTGGTGCCGATGGCGCTGCTGCCGGGCGGGGCCTGGTCGCCGACGCCGGCCAACCCCTATCTGGTCGGCACCGTCGTCGCGGCGGCGGTGGCGATCAGGACGAAGAAGACGCTGCTGGCGATCGTGCTCAGCTTCGTGGTGTACCTCGTCTGGCGGCTGTTGTTCGCCTGAGCCTGCCGTCGCCATGAAAAAGCTCGGCCAACCTTCGACAAGGTTGGCCGAGCTTTTTTCTGGGGCGGTGCCGTCAGCGCCGCTGGCTGGCGATGCTCATCAGCATGCCCATCGCGATCAGGATGGTCAGCGTCGCGGTGCCGCCGTAGGAGACCAGCGGCAGCGGTACGCCGACCACCGGCAGGATGCCGGCGACCATGCCCATGTTGACGAAGGCGTAGGTGAAGAAGGTCAGCGTCAGCGCGCCGGCCATCAGCCGGCCGTACAGCGTCGGCGCGCGCAGCGTGATCATCAGCCCGCGGCTGATCACCAGCAGATACAGCGCCAGCAGCACGAGGTTGCCGATCAGGCCGAACTCCTCCGAGTAGACGGCGAAGATGAAGTCGGTGGTGCGCTCGGGGATATAGTCGAGGTGGGTCTGCGTGCCGTTCAGCCAGCCCTTGCCCCACGGCCCGCCCGAGCCGATCGCGATCATCGACTGGATGATGTGATAGCCGTCGCCGAGCGGGTCCTGCGTCGGGTCGAGCAGCGTCAGCACGCGGCGGCGCTGGTAGTCGTGCATCAGGTTCCACACCACCGGCAGGCTGGCGCCGAACAGCGCGAGGCCGCCGAAGATCACCTTCCACGACAGGCCGGCGAAGAACAGCACGAAGAAGCCGGACGCCATCACCAGCGTCGCCGAGCCGAGGTCGGGCTGCTTGAGGATCAGCGCGCCGGGCACGGCGATCAGCGCCGCGGCGACGATGTAGTGCCACCAGCGCAGCGACAGCTCGTTCTTCTGGAAGTACCAGGCCAGCATCATCGGCAGCGCGATCTTCATGATCTCGGACGGCTGGATGCGCGTCACGCCGACGTTCAGCCAGCGTGTCGAGCCGTTGACGGTGATGCCGAAGAAGTGGACGCCCAGCAGCAAGAGCACGCCGGCCGCGTAGATCGGCGGCGCGAAGTGCATCAGCGTCTGCGGCCGCAGGTAGGCCAGCCCCCACATCACGACCAGGCCGATCGCGGTGTAGACGAATTTGTCGTCGAGCCGGTAGAACGACTGGTTCGACGCCGAGTACAGCACCACCAGGCTGAGCGCGTAGATGATGGCGAGGAACAGCATCAGCGGGCCGTCGAGCGGCGTCTTGACGAAGCTCCACAGCCGCTTAAGGGGATGGGGTTGCATCGCTGCCCTCCTGTTCGGCGGCGGCGCGCTCGGCCTGGGCCTGCGACGCCTCGCTGGCGCTGACGGTCGCCGTCCGTATCGTCCTGAGCTGGCCGGCGAGGTCGGCCGGCACCTTGCCGGTCAGGTGATAGTCGAACAGCGCGCGGGTGATCGGCGCGGCGGCGGCGGCGCCGAAGCCGGCGTTCTCGACGATCACCGCGACGGCGATCACCGGTTTCTCCACCGGCGCGAAGGCGACGAACCACGAGTGGTCGCGGTGGCGCTCGGCCAGCGCGGCGGCGTTGTACTTGGCGCCCTGGCGGATCTGCACCACCTGCGCGGTGCCGGTCTTGCCGGCCATCGTGTACGGCAGGTTCTGGCCGACGCGCCACGCGGTGCCGCCCGGCTTGAGCACGCCTTCCATCGAGCGCTTCACGTAGGCGAAGTTGTCGTCGCGAAAAGGCAGGCGGCGCACCGGGTCGGGCTCGATCAGGCGCGCCTTGCCGCTTCTGGCGTCGACGACCTCGCGCACCAAGTGCGGCTTGAACACCACGCCGTTGTTGGCGAGGATGGCGGTGGCGTTGGCCATCTGCAGCGGCGTGTAGGCGTTGTAGCCCTGGCCGATGCCGATGCTGACCACGTCGGCCGGGTACCAGCGGCGCACATTTTCCGGATACTTGGCGAAGCGGCGCGCCTTCCACTCCTTGGACGGCAGCACGCCGATGGCCTCGCCGTCGAGGTCGATGCCGGTCTTGCGGCCGAGGCCGAACTGCGCGAGGTAGGGGTGGATGCGGTCTATGCCCATCTCCCAGGCGAGCTTGTAGAAAAAGGTGTCGCTGGAAACCACCACCGCGCGCGCGAGGTTGGCCGAGCCGTTGCCGGACGGTTTCGAGTCGCGGAAGCGGTGGCTGGAGCCGGGCAGCGTGAAGAAGCCGGGCGCCGGGCGCACCTCGGTCTGGCTGATCGCGCCGGCCTCGAGCGCCGCCATCGCCATGAAGGGCTTGAAGGTCGAGCCCGGCGGGTAGACGCCGCGCAGCGCGCGGTTGACCAGCGGCGTTTCCCAGTCCTCGTTCAGCGCCTTCCAGGTCGCGCTGTCGATGCCGTCGATGAACAGCGACGGGTCGAAGCCGGGTTTGGAGACGAAGGCGAGCACGCCGCCGTCGCGCGGGTCGATCGCGACCAGCGCGCCGCGGCGCTGGCCGAACAGCTTGTCGGCCAGCTCCTGCAGCCGGATGTCGAGCGCGAGCCGGAGATTGTTGCCGTGCACCGGCGGCGTGCGGCGCAAGGAGCGCACCGCGCGCCCGCCGGCGTCGGTCTCGACCTCCTCGAAGCCCGCCGTGCCGTGCAGGTCGTCCTCGTAGACCTTCTCGAGGCCGAGCTTGCCGATGTAGTCGGCGCCGCGGTAGTTGGACGACTTGCCCTCCTCGGCCAGCCGCTCCTTGTCCTTCTGGTTGATGCGGCCGATGTAGCCGACCACGTGGCTGGTCATCTCGCGGAACGGGTAGTCGCGGAACAGCCGCGCCTTGACCTCGATGCCGGGAAAGCGCCAGGCGTGGGCGGCGACGCGCGCCGCCTCCTCGTCGCTGAGCTTCATCTTCAGCGGCACCGGCTCGAAGTCCTTGCTCTCGGCGAGGAATTTCTTGAAGCGTCGCAGGTCGCGCGGCGTCAGCTCGACCAGTTGCGACAGCGCCGCGACCGTCTGGTCGAGGTTGCCGGTCTTGGACGGCGTGACCTCGAGCGTGTACGCCGAGTAGTTCTGCGCCAGCACCACGCCGTTGCGGTCGAGGATCAGGCCGCGGTTGGGCAGGATGGGCACCAGCGTGATGCGGTTGTTTTGCGCCAGCGTCGAGAAATGCTCGTGCTGGATGACCTGCAGCCACACGAAACGCGCCGCGAGCACGAGGAACATCAGGATCATGAAGACGTAGGCGACGACCAGCCGCAATTGCAGCTGGCTCTCCTCGGCCTGGGCGTTCTTGAAGCGGGTGGGGCGCATGGCGAAGCCTTACAGCAGCGAGTGGCGTCGGTACGGCAGCACGAGCAGCTTGGTCAGCAGCGGCCACAGCAGCGCGCCGATCAAGGGCGGCAGGAAGTAGCCCCAGCCGACGAAGGCGGCGCCGGTGACCATGCGGACCATGACCATGATCGCCTGGTTGGCCAGCAGCAGGCCGAGCACCGCGAGCGCCTGCTGGCCGAGGTTGAACATCACCAGCTGGCGCTGGCGCGACAGCGCCAGATAGGCCGTGACCGAATAGGCGAGCGCGTGCTGGCCGAACAGGCCGGCGGTGGCGACGTCGGCGATCAGGCCGAGCGCGAACGCGGTGCCGACGTTGACGCGGCTGGGCAGGTTGATCACCCAGTAGAGGATCAACAGGCCGACGAAGTCCGGCAGCCAGCGCATCGAGTCTTGCGGCAGCGGCACCAGCTCGACCAGGATCGCCAGCGCGAAGGTGAAATAGATGAAGCGGCGCTTGACCGGCTTCAGGAGTTCCTGGGGTCGATCCATGTCTTTACGGTTGCGGTTGCGTGACCGGCGGACGATTCGCGCCGGTCTCGAGCGCCAGCACGAAGCGCTGGCGGTAGACGCCGTCGACCGGCAGGCTGGACGCGCTCAGGAAGGCCGCGCCGGCGCGCCGCTCGACGTGGGTGACGCGCGACACCGGCAGCCCGGCCGGGTAGACGCCGTCGATGCCCGAGGTGACGAGGGTGTCGCCGGCCTTCAGGTCGGCGTGCACCGGCAGATAGCGCAGCTCGACGCCGCCGCCGTAGCCGTACAGGATCGCGCGTACGCCGGTGCGTTCGACCATCACCGGCACCATCTGGCCCTTGTTGATCACCAGCGTCACCTCGGCGGTCAGCGGTTGCACGCGGGTGACCTGGCCGATCAGCCCGCTGTCGCCGACCACCGGCTGCCCCTCGACCAGGCCGGCGTTCTGGCCCTTGTCGATGATCAGCTTGTACGAAAACGGGTCGCGGCCGGTGTACAGCACCTCGGCCAGCACGCTCTTTTCGGCGCGCTGGCTGCGTAAGGCGTGCATCGCCTTCAGCTCGGCCAGCTCGTTCTTCACGGTGGTCAGCTCGGCCAGCTTGGCGGACAGTTGCAGCTCGCGCGTCTTGAGCGCGGCGTTTTCCTGCTTTAGACGCGCCTGGTCGACGAAGAATTCACTCGCGTGCTGCGCGGCCGAGATCGGCGCGTTGACCAGCCACTGCAAGGGGTAGAGCGCGACCGACAGCGCCTCGCGCGCCGGGCCCATCAGGCCGAGGCGGGCGTCGCCGACCAGGAGCGCGACCGAGGCCGCGACCGCGAGCGTCAGGCGCAGGCCGGGGCGCGGCCCGTGGCTGATGAAACTGGGCGTATTGGAGAAGTTCATACACGAAGACGCCGCCCGGTCGGGCGGCGCGAGCGTTCAGCGGTCAGGGTACGTTGGTGAAGATGGTGCCGATCTTGTCCATCTTGTCGAGCGCCTTGCCCGAGCCGCGCACCACGCAGGTCAGCGGCTCCTCGGCGACGAACACCGGCAGGCCGGTCTCCTCGGCCAGCAGGCGGTCGAGGTCCTTCAGCAGCGCGCCGCCGCCGGTCAGCACCATGCCCTTGTCGGCGATGTCGGCGCCCAGCTCCGGCGGCGTCTGTTCCAGCGCGATCTTCACCGCCGACACAATCTGGTTCAGCGGTTCGGTCAGCGCCTCGAGGATCTCGTTGCTCGACACGGTGAAGGCGCGCGGGATGCCCTCGGCCAGGTTGCGGCCCTTGACCTCCATCTCGCGCACCTCGGCGCCCGGGAAGGCCGAGCCGATTTCCTTCTTGATGTCCTCGGCGGTGGTCTCGCCGATCAACATGCCGTAGTTGCGGCGGATGTAGTTGATGATCGCCTCGTCGAACTTGTCGCCGCCGACGCGTACCGAGTTCGAGTACACCACGCCGCCCAGGCTGATGATGCCGACCTCGGTGGTGCCGCCGCCGATGTCGACCACCATCGAGCCGGTCGGCTCCTCGACCGGCAGGCCGGCGCCGATCGCCGCCGCCATCGGCTCCTCGATCAGCTCGACGCGGCGCGCGCCGGCGGCCAGCGCCGAATCCTTGATCGCGCGGCGCTCGACCTGGGTCGAGCCGCACGGCACGCAGATCACGATGCGCGGGCTGGCGGCGAAGAAGCGGTTCGGGTTCACCTTCTTGATGAACTGCTTGAGCATCTGCTCGGTGACGGTGAAGTCGGCGATCACGCCGTCCTTCATCGGGCGGATCGCCTGGATGCTGCCCGGCGTGCGGCCGAGCATCTTCTTCGCTTCGAGACCGACGGCGAGGATGGACTTCTTGTTGGACGCCGCGTCGTTATGGATGGCGACCACCGACGGCTCGTCCAGCACGATGCCCTTGCCGCGCATGTAGATCAGGGTGTTGGCCGTGCCGAGGTCGATGGCAAGATCGTTGGAAAAGTAGCCGGTCAGCGAACGAAGCATTGGGCGTTCCTGGTTATTCGTTAGTGATGAGCCAAAACGGCACTTCGGGCGGCCCGCATGGGACGACAGCGCCGGGGTCTTTCCGGGCGGCGAACCGCTGGCAATCTTGGGATGATAAAGCCGGTTATGATACCCTACAAATCTTGAATTATTAAAGGTTTTGACGAGGACGCCATGTCGTTGACCCACGAGGATGTTGCCCGCATCGCCAGGCTCGCCCGGATCGAGGTTTCCGGTGCCGAAATCGAGGCGGTGAGCGCCGATCTGAACCGCATTTTCGGCCTGATCGAGAAGATGAACGCGGTCGATACCGACGGTATCGAGCCGATGGCCCACCCGCAGGACGTCTCGCTGCGCCTGAGGGACGACGAGGTCACCGCGGCCGACCGTCGCGACGCCTTCCAGGCGGTCGCCCCGCAGGTCGAGGCCGGTCTCTACCTGGTTCCCAAAGTCATCGAATGAGCGCGCGCGGAAGCGACGTCGCCCCGCGCAGCCTAACTCCCCGATCCGACACCATCATGAACAGCACGAACCACACCCTGACCTCGCTGGCGAGCCTGCTCGCCGCCGGCGAGGCGTCGGCCGTCGAACTGGCCACCGACTACCTCGCGCGCATAGCCGCGCTCAACCCGTCGCTCAACGCCTACGTCAGCGTCGACGCGGCCAAAACCTTGGCCGAGGCCGCCGCGGCCGACGCGGCGCGCGCCGCCGGCGCCGCCGGCTTCCTGACAGGCGTGCCCTTGGCGTACAAGGACATCTTCTGCCAGCAAGGCTGGAAGACCAGCTGCGGCTCGAAGATGCTCGACAACTTCGTCGCCCCGTACGACGCGCACGTGGTCGAAAAGTGCCGCGCCGCCGGCCTGGTGTCGCTCGGCCGCACCAATATGGACGAGTTCGCGATGGGCTCGTCGAACGAGAACAGCTTCTACGGCGCGGTGAAGAACCCGTGGGACCTGGCCGCGATCCCGGGCGGCAGCTCGGGCGGCTCGGCCGCCGCGGTCGCCGCGCGCCTCGCGCCGGCCGCGCTGGGTACCGACACCGGCGGCTCGATCCGCCAGCCGGCCAGCCACTGCGGCATCACCGGCATCAAGCCGACCTACGGCGTGGTGTCGCGCTTCGGCATGGTCGCCTACGCGAGCTCGCTGGATCAGGGCGGCCCGATGGCGCAGACCGCCGAGGACTGCGCGCAGCTGATGAACGTGATCGCCGGCTTCGACGAGCGCGACTCGACCAGCCTCGAGCGCGCCGCCGAGGACTACACCCGCGAGCTCGGCCAACCCCTGGGCGGCCTGAAGGTCGGCCTGCCGCGCGAGTACTTCGCCGACGGCCTGTCGGGCGACGTCGCCTCGGTGATCGAGAACGCGGTCAATGAGCTCAAGAAGCTGGGCGCCGAGGTGGTCGAGGTCAGCCTGCCGAATACCGAGCTCTCCATCCCGGCCTACTACGTGATCGCGCCGGCCGAGGCGAGCTCGAACCTGTCCCGCTACGACGGCGTGCGCTACGGCCACCGCGCCGCCGAGTACGGCGACCTGACCGAGATGTACGAGAAGACGCGCGCCGAGGGCTTCGGCAGCGAGGTCAAGCGCCGCATCCTGGTCGGCACCTACGTGCTCAGCCACGGCTACTACGACGCCTACTACCTGAAGGCGCAGAAGATCCGCCGCCTGATCGCCGGCGACTTCCAGCGCGCCTTCGGCGATTGCGACGTGATCCTCGGCCCGGTGGCGCCGACCGCGGCGTTCAACCTCGGCGAGAAGTCGGGCGACCCGGTCCAGATGTACCTGTCGGACGTCTACACGCTGTCGGTCAACCTCGCCGGCCTGCCGGCGATGAGCGTGCCGGCCGGCTTCGCCGCCAACGGCCGCCCGGTCGGCCTGCAGATCATCGGCAACTATTTCAGCGAAGCGAAGATGCTCAACGTCGCGCACCAGTTCCAGCTGGCGACCGACTGGCACACCCGCGCGCCGGCGCTCTGAGCCGGGCGCACGCTCATCGACAGTCACCAGCTTGGCCGAGGCCCGGCCAAGCGCGAATGCATGAAAAGGATTTTCCGACGATGAAATGGGAAGTCGTGATCGGTCTGGAAGTGCACGTGCAACTTTCAACTAAATCGAAAATCTTCTCCGGCGCCAGCACCGCCTTCGGCGCGGCGCCGAACACGCAGACCGCCGTGGTCGACATCGCCTTGCCCGGCGCGCTGCCGGTGATGAACCGCGCGGCGGTCGACAAGGCGGTGCGCCTCGGTCTCGCGCTGGACGCGACCGTCAACCGCAAGTCGATCTTCGCGCGCAAGAATTACTTCTACCCTGACCTGCCTAAGGGCTACCAGATCAGCCAGTTCGAGCTGCCGATCGTCGAGCACGGCAAGCTCTCGATCCAGGTCGGCGACGCCGAGAAGGTGATCCGCGTCACCCGCGCCCACCTCGAGGAAGACGCCGGCAAGAGCCTGCACGAGGACTTCCACGGCGCCACCGGCATCGACCTGAACCGCGCCGGCACGCCGCTCCTGGAGGTCGTTTCCGAGCCCGACATGCGCAGCCCGGAAGAGGCGGTCGCCTACGCCCGCGCGCTCTACACGCTGGTGACCTGGCTGGGCATCTGCGACGGCAACATGCAGGAAGGCAGCTTCCGCGTCGACGCCAACGTGTCGGTTCGTCCCGAGGGCCAGACCGAGTTCGGCACCCGCCGCGAGATCAAGAACCTCAACTCCTTCCGCTTCCTGCAGCAGGCGATCGAGGCCGAGATCCAGTGGCAGATCGAGACGCTCGAGGACGGCGGCCGCGTGCAGCAGGCTACCGTGCTGTTCGACCCTGACCGGGGCGAAACGCGCGCGATGCGCAGCAAGGAAGACGCGCACGACTACCGCTACTTCCCCGACCCGGATCTGTTGCCGCTGGTGGTGTCCGAGGCGCTGATCGAGTCGATCAAGGCCGACATGCCCGAGCTGCCGGGTCAGATGAAGGCGCGCTTTATCGCCGACTACGGCCTGTCCGCCTACGACGCGAGCTTGCTCACCGCCGGCCGCGCGATCGCCGCCTACTTCGAGGCGGTCGCGAAGGCGACCGGCCAGGGCAAGCTCGCCGCCAACTGGGTCAACGGCGAACTGGCCGCGCGGCTGAACCGCGACGGCCTCGACATCGCCGCCTGCCCGATCTCGGCCGAGCGTCTGGCCGGCCTGGTCGCGCGCATCGCCGACAATACGCTGTCGAGCAAGCTGGCCAAGCAGGTGTTCGACGCGCTGTGGGAGTCCGAGCTGTCGGCCGACGCGATCATCGAGCGCGACGGCCTCAAGCAGGTGTCGGACGTCGGCGCGATCGAGAAGATGGTCGAGGAGGCGATCGCCGCCAACCCGAAGGCGGTCGAAGAGTTCCGCGCCGGCAAGGAAAAGGCGCTCAACGCGCTGGCCGGGCAGGTGATGAAGGCGTCCAGGGGCAAGGCCAACCCGGCCCAGGTGCAGGAGATCCTGCGCGCCAAGCTCGCGTAATTACATCTGCATGAAAATGGGGCGGCACCTTCGGGTGCCGCCCCGTGTTTTTTGCGCGTTCAGGCCGTGAATCGCTGTGCATTGTGCGGTTGTGGTGCGGGTTTCTTGACATTGTACTTTTAATGGCTTGGTTAACGCTCTGATTTGTCTCGCTTATCGCCATGTTTTGCCCCGATAAGTCTTTGTCGGAAAAGAAGAATAAGGGCATACCGACGATTGACCCTGTTGGCCTTCTTCCCTATAGTGGCGGCACGTGGGCGGAAGTGGGGAAAAGTGGGGTAAAAGCCCCCCCTTGTTCAGGCGAATCAAACGGTCGGCAATCCAAAACAATGTTCGGCGGCGTCAGCATCGTGTCTCTCGACAGCAAGGGGCGTTTGGCCATTCCGGCCAGGCACCGCGAGAGCCTGCTGTCCGCTTTCGGCCGGCGGCTGACCGTCACGCTCGACGCCCCCGACCACCTGCTGATCTACCCCGAGCCCAACTGGCGCGAGGTCGAGGCGCGCCTGCTGAAGCTGCCGACGACGAACCCGGCGGTGAAGGCCTACCAGCGCGTCGTGCTCGGCCACGCCGAGCCGCTCGACATGGACGGCAACGGCCGCGTGCTGCTGCCGTCGCGCCTGCGCGAGCGCGCGCGGCTCGACAAGGAGGTCGCGCTGGTCGGCATGGGTAACCGTTTCGAGCTGTGGAACGCGGCCGACTGGGAGCGCGTGACCGACGAAGCCCTTTCCATCGACCCGGCTGACCTCGAGCAGCATCTTGGAGATTTCTCGCTGTGAGCGCCGGTTTTCAACACGTCACCGTCCTTCTGAACGAGGCGGTCGCCGCCTTGGCGATCCGCCCGGACGGCGTTTACGTGGATTGCACCTTCGGGCGCGGCGGCCACAGCCGCGCCATCCTGGCGCAGCTGGGCCCTTCGGGCCGGCTGATCGCCTTCGACAAGGACCCGCAGGCGGTCGCCGAGGCCGAGCGCCTCGCCGCCGCCGAGCCCCGTTTCACCATCGTGCACGAGGGTTTCGAGACCTTCGCGCGCCAACTCGACCGCCTTGGCGTCGGGATGGTCGACGGCGTCTTGATGGATCTGGGCGTGTCGTCGCCGCAGATCGACGACGGCTCGCGCGGGTTCAGTTTCCGATTCGACGCGCCGCTGGACATGCGCATGGACACCACGCGCGGCCTCACCGCCGCCGAGTGGTTGGCCGAGGCGTCCGAGGCCGATATCCGAGAGGTGATCAAAACCTATGGTGAAGAGCGGTTTGCTCGCCAGATTGCAGCAGCCATTGTTGCGACAAGGGCTGAATCCCCGATCACGACCACGCGCGAGCTCGCCGGGCTCGTCGCGAAAAACGTCCGTACTCGCGAACCGGGTCAGGACCCCGCGACGCGCACCTTCCAGGCGATCCGCATCTACATCAACCGCGAACTCGACGAGCTGAAGGCGGTGCTGCCGCAGGCGGCGCGCCGTCTCGCGGCCGGCGGCCGGCTGGCGGTGATCGCCTTCCACTCGCTCGAGGACCGCATCGTCAAGCACTACCTGAAGGATGTGTCGAGCGCCGACGAGCTGCCGTCGTGGGTCGCGGTGCGCGCGGCCGACATCCCCGCGGCGCCGATGCAGCTGGTCGGCAAGGCGGTCAAGGCCGGCGAGGAGGAGGTGCGCGCCAATCCGCGCTCGCGCAGCGCCATCCTGCGCGTCGCCGCGCGCACCGACGCGCCGTGGCGAGAGGGCGACGCATGAACCGGCTCAACGCCACCCTGCTCGCGCTGATCGTGCTGTCGTCCTGGTCGGTGGTCACCGCCCAGTACGAGGCGCGCAAGCGCTACAGCGAGCTGGAGAAGGCGCAGAAGCTCGCCCGCACGCTCGAGGTCGACTACGGCCGCCTGCTGCTCGAGCAGAGCACCTGGGGCGCGCACGCGCGCATCGAGAAGGCGGTCGCCAGCCGCTTGCAGATGCACACGCCCGACCCGCGCGAGGTGCAGATCGTCAAGCCCGAGGGGGACGCCTGATGCGCCAGCCCCAGTCCTTCGCTCGTCGCAACGCGCCGCGCCCGGGGCTCATCATGGCGCCGGGCCGCGTCCGCTTCGTCCTGTGGAGCCTTGGGGCGTTGTTCTTCTTGCTGATCGTCCGCGCGCTCTACCTGCAGACCGTCCAGCAGGACTTCCTGCAGAACCAGGGCGAAGCGCGCTTCCGGCGCACGCTGGTGCTGGAGGCCAACCGCGGCGTGATCACCGACCGCAACGGCCAGCCGCTGGCGATCAGCACGCCGGTGCAGTCGATCTGGGCCAGCCCCGAGGACATGCCGCCGGTGCCGCCGGACAAGCTCGCCGCGCTGGCGCGCCTGCTCGAAATGCCCGTCGGCGACGTCGCCGCCAAGCTCGCGGACAAGAAACGCGAGTTCGTGTTTTTGAAGCGCCAGATCAGCCCCGAACTGGCCGCCGAGGTGATGGCGCTCGGCATCCCGGGCGTCGCGCGCCAGCAGGAGTTCCGCCGCTACTACCCGGCCGGCGAGGTGATGGCGCACGTGGTCGGCTTCACCGGCGTCGACGGCCGCGGCCAGGAGGGTCTGGAGCTGGCGCGCGAGAAGATGCTCGCCGGCAAGAACGGCAGCCGCGTGGTGCTCAAGGACCGCCGCGGTCACATCATCGAGGACCTCGCGGCGATCGAGCGGCCGCGCGACGGCCAGACGCTGACCCTGTCGATCGACCAGCGTATCCAGTACCTCGCCTTCCGCGAGCTCAGGAACGCGGTCGAGCTCAACAAGGCCAGGGCCGGCGGCGTGGTGGTGCTCGACGGCAAGACCGGCGAGGTGCTCGCGCTGGCGAACTACCCGTCGTACAACCCGAACAACCGCAGCGCGCTCGAGCCGGAGATGCGTCGCAACCGCGCGGTGGTCGACCTGTTCGAGCCGGGCTCGACGATGAAGCCCTTCCCGGTGTCGATGGCGATCGAGGCCGGCAAGGTCAGGCCGGACACCTGGATGGACACCAAGCCGTACATGATCGGCCCGGCGACGGTGCGCGACTCGCATCCGAAACCGGCGATGACGGTGACCGAGGTGATCCAGAAGTCGAGCAACGTCGGCTCGTCGAAGATGGCGCTGATGTTCGCGCCCGAACAGATGTGGACCTTCTACGACCAGCTCGGCTTCGGCCGCTCGACGCGCTCGGGCTTTCCGGGCGAGGCCAGCGGCCGCCTGCGCAACTGGCAGGGCTGGCGCCCGATCGAGCAGGCGACCATGTCGTTTGGCTACGGCGTGTCGGTCAGCCTGATCCAGCTCGCGCGCGCCTACACCATCTTCACCAACGACGGCGGCCTGCTGCCGGTGTCGTTCACGCGCCTTGCCTCGCCGTTGCCGGCCCGGCCGGTGCTCAAGCCCGACACCGCGCGCAAAATGCGCGAGATGATGATGTCGGTGACGCAGGAAGGCGGCACCGCCGTGCGCGCGCAGGTGCTCGGCTACCACGTCGCCGGCAAGACCGGCACCTCGCGCAAGCTCGAGGGCGGCCGCTACGCGGCGAACAAGCACATCGGCCTGTTCGTCGGTTTCGCGCCGGCGACCGCGCCGCGCCTGATCGTCGCGGTGATGATCGACGAGCCCAGGGGCGGCAGCTATTACGGCGGCACCGTCGCCGGCCCGGCGTTCTCGGCGATCACCGCCGGCAGCCTGCGCATCCTCGGCGTCAAGCCGGATGCGCCGTCCAACAACACCCTGATTCCGCTGGACCAGATCCCGGAAATTCGAGAAGACGCATGAAAAGCCGCGTAACGCCGCTGTCCGACTGGGACCCGGCGCAACTGACCACCCTCGGCGTGAACCCGCGCCGCATCGAGTCCGACAGCCGCCGCGTGCTGCCGGGCGACCTCTTTCTGGCCTGTCGCGGCGAGTACAGCGACGGCCGCGACTTCATCCCGGCCGCGCTCGCCAAGGGGGCGGCGGCGGTGCTGTGGGACGACGCCGACGGCTTCGCCTGGAACCCCGACTGGCAGGTGCCGAACCTGCCGGTGCCGCAGCTGCGCGAACGCGCCGGCATCGTCGCCGCGCACGTGCTCGGCCAACCCAGCCTGAAGATGACGGTGGTCGGCATCACCGGCACCAACGGCAAGACCTCGATCTCGCACTGGCTGGCGCAGGCCTTCTCGCTGCTGGGCCGCAAGGCGGCGCTGATCGGCACCGTCGGCAACGGCTTCTACGGCGAGCTGACCGAGACCAGCCACACCACGCCCGACCCGGTCACCGTGCAGCAAAGGTTGGCCGAGTACCAGCGCCAGGGCGCGCGCGTCGTCACGATGGAGGTATCCAGCCACGGCCTCGACCAGAGCCGCGTCAACGGCGTCAGCTTCGCGACCGCGGTGTTCACCAACCTGACGCGCGACCACCTCGACTACCACGGCAGCATGGCGGAATACGGCGCGGCCAAGGCCAAGCTGTTCCACTGGGAAGGTCTCAAGCACGCGGTGATCAACGCCGACGACGCCTTCGGCCGCGAGCTGATCGCGCAGATCGACCCGGCGCTGACCCAGGTGGTCAGCTACGGCCTCGAACAAGGCGACGTGCGCCCGCTCAAGCTTGCCGCCAGCCTCGACGGTCTCGCGCTCGTGGTGGGCACGCCGTGGGGCGAGGCCACGATCAAGACCGCGCTCCTGGGCCGCTTCAACGCGTCCAACCTGCTGGCTTGTCTTGCGACGCTGTGCGTGAACGGCGTGCCGTTGGCCGAGGCGGCCAAGGTGCTGTCGCGCATCCAGCCGGCGCGCGGCCGCATGCAGCGCGTCGGCGGCGCGCGCGAACCGCTGGTCGTGATCGACTACGCGCACACGCCCGACGCGCTCGAGAAGGCGCTCTCGACGCTGGCCGAGATCCGGCCGGCCGGCAGCAAGCTCTACTGCGTGTTCGGCTGCGGCGGCGACCGCGACAAGGGCAAGCGCCCGATGATGGGCGCGATCGCCGAAAAGTACGCCGACGTCGCCGTCGTCACCAGCGACAACCCGCGCACCGAGGAGCCGCAGGCCATCATCGAGGACATCCTCGCCGGCATGGAGCAGGCCGGCCACGTCGACCAGGACCGCGCGCAGGCGATCGGCTGGGCGGTGCAGTCGGCGCGGCCGGGCGACATCGTGCTGGTCGCCGGCAAGGGCCACGAGGAGTACCAGGAAATCGACAAGGTCAAGCATCCGTTTTCCGACTTCCGCGTCGCCGAGGCGGCGCTCACCGCCTGGGGGGAGCAGCATGCTGACGACGTATGAGGCCGCAAGCCTGATCGGCGCCGAAGCGCGCGGCGAGAACGTCGCGTTCGCGCGCGTCACCACCGACAGCCGCGCGGTGAAACCCGGTGACCTGTTCGTCGCGCTGAAGGGCGAGCGCTTCGACGCGCACGACTTCGTCGCGCAGGCGCTGGCCGACGGCGCCGCCGCCGCGCTGGTCGACCGCGGCTTCGCGCTCGAGGGCGCGAACCTGATCGCGGTCGACGACACCCGCCTCGCGCTCGGCCGTCTGGCCGCCGCCTGGCGCGACCGTTTCGGCGGTCGCGTGGTCGGCATCACCGGCTCGAACGGCAAGACCACGGTCAAGGAGATGCTGGCCGCGATCCTCGCCGCGCACGCCGGTGCGGACGCGGTGCTCGCCACCGCCGGCAACCTCAACAACGACATCGGCCTGCCGCTGACGCTGCTGAAGCTGAGCGCCGCGCACCGCTACGCGGTGATCGAGATGGGCATGAACCACCCGGGCGAGATCGCCTACCTGACGCGGCTGGCGCGGCCGCACGTCGCGCTGGTCAACAACGCGCTGCGCGCGCACCTCGGCGGCTTTAGCGGCGTCGAGGGCATCGCGCGCGCCAAGGCCGAGATCTACGAGGGTCTGGTCGCGGACGGCGTCGCCGTGGTGCCGGCCGAGGACGCGCACGTCGAGCTGTTCCGCGCCGCCGCCGCCGGCCACGAAACGCTCGCCTTCGGCCTCGCGGCCGGCGACGTGTTCGCGCGCGACGTCGCGCTCGAGTCGGCCGGCAGCCGCTTCACGCTGGTTTCGCCCCAGGGCGATATCGCCGTCGCGCTGCCGGCGCCGGGCGAGCACAACGTCAAGAACGCGCTGGCTGCCGCCGCGCTGGCCTTGTCGCTGGCCGTGCCGCTGTCGACCATCGCCGCCGGCCTCGCCGCCTTCGGCGGCGTCAAGGGCCGGCTGCAGCGCAAGGCAGGCCGAGACGGCCGCGTCGTCATCGACGACAGCTACAACGCGAACCCTGACTCGATGAAGGCCGGGCTCGACGTGCTGGCGGCGATGCCGGCGCCGCGCGTGTTCGTGATGGGCGACATCGGCGAGCTGGGCGACACCGCGCCCATGCTCCACGCCGAGGTCGGCGCCTACGCGAAGGAAAAGGGCATCGAGGCGCTGGTGACGCTCGGCCCGCTGAGCCGCCACGCTGCCGACGCCTTCGGCGCCGGCGCGGTCGCCTTCGACGAGCGCGCGGCGCTCTTGGCGCACCTGGACGCGACCTTGCCCGCCGGCGCGACGGTGCTGGTCAAGGGCTCGCGTTTCATGAAGATGGAAACCGTGGTCGAGCATCTGACCGCGGCCGCAACGAACAACGCAGGGGAGAAGTAAGTGCTGGTCTGGTTGGCCGAATGGCTGAGTGAATACATCCGCGCGTTCAGCGTGTTCAACTACGTGACGCTGCGCGCGGTGCTGGCGTGCCTGACGGCGCTCGGCATCTCGCTGCTGATGGGGCCGTGGGTGATCCGGAAGCTCACCGAGCTGAAGGTCGGTCAGGCGGTGCGCAGCGACGGCCCGCAGACCCACCTCGTCAAGGCGGGTACGCCGACCATGGGCGGTTCGCTGATCCTGCTGGCGATCGGCATCACCACGCTGTTGTGGGCCGACCTTGCCAACGTCTACGTGTGGCTGCTGCTGGTGGTGATGTTCGGCACCGGCGCGCTCGGTTTCTACGACGACTGGCGCAAGGTGGTCTACAAGGACCCGAAGGGCGTGTCGGCGCGCTTCAAGATGGTGTGCCAGTCGACGATCGCGATCGCCGCCGGCGTCTACCTGATCACCACCGCCCAGCTGCCGGCGTCGACCGAGTTCATCGTGCCCTTCTTCAAGAACGTGGTGTACCCGATGGGCGCGATCGGCTTCTGCGTGCTGACCTACTTCGTCATCGTCGGCACCTCGAACGCGGTGAACCTGACCGACGGCCTCGACGGCTTGGCGGCGCTGCCGACGGTGCTGGTCGCCTCGGCGCTGGCGATCTTCGCCTACGTCGCCGGCAACGCGGTGTTCGCCAAATACCTCGGCCTGCCCTTCATCCCGGGCGCGCACGAGGTGGTGGTGTTCTGCGCGGCGATGGCCGGCGCCTGCCTGGGTTTCCTGTGGTTCAACGCCTACCCGGCGCAGGTGTTCATGGGCGACGTCGGCGCGCTGGCGCTCGGCGCCGCGCTCGGCACCGTCGCGGTGATCGTGCGCCAGGAGATCGTGCTGTTCATCATGGGCGGCCTGTTCGTGATGGAGGCGCTGTCGGTGATGATCCAGGTCGCGTCGTTCAAGCTGACCGGCAAGCGCGTGTTCCGCATGGCGCCCTTGCATCACCATTACGAACTGAAGGGCTGGAAGGAGACGCAGGTCGTGGTCCGTTTCTGGATCATCACGATGATGCTGGTGCTCGCCGGCCTCGCCACGCTGAAGCTGCGCTAAGGAGCCGCCGGTGAACTTCAAGGGACAACATATCGTCGTCGTCGGCCTCGGCGACACCGGCCTGGCCGCCGCGCGCTGGCTGGTCGCCCACGGCGCGCGCGTCACCGTCGCCGACAGCCGGAAGGCGCCGCCGAACGCGCAGACCTTGGCCGAGCAACTGCCCAAGGTCGAACTGCGCGCCGGCCCCTTCGACAGCCTGACCTTTGCCGACGCCGACCTCCTGGTCGTCAGCCCCGGCGTGCCGGTGTCGACGCCGGCGATCGCCGCCTTCGAGGTCGACGGCGGCGAGGTGCTCGGCGACGTCGAGCTGTTCGCGCGCGCGATCGAGGGGCAGGGCGCCAAGGTGATCGCGATCACCGGCTCGAACGGCAAGAGCACCGTCACCAGCCTGGTCGGCCACCTGTGCGCGGTCGGCGGCCTCGATACCGTGGTCGCCGGCAACATCGGCCTGCCGGTGCTGGCGGCGCTGCTGGAGCGCGAACAGAGCGGCAAGCTGCCGGACGTCTGGGTGCTCGAGTTGTCGAGCTTCCAGCTCGAGACCACCTGGTCGCTCGAGCCGGACGCGGCCACGGTGCTGAACATTTCCGAGGACCACCTCGACCGCTACGCCGATCTCCTCGACTACGCGCACGCCAAGACCGCGGTGTTCAACGGCGAGGGCGTGCAGGTGCTCAACCGCGACGATCCGTTGACGCGCGCGATGAGCCGCGCCGGCCGCACGGTCAAGTGGTTCTCGCTGAAGGGCCCGGCCGACTACGGCCTGGTCGAAAAGGACGGCGGCCACTGGCTGACCGTCGCCGGCGAGGCGGTGTTCGACATCGCCGACCTGAGTCTGCAGGGCCTGCACAACGCCGCCAACGCGCTGGCCGCGCTGGCGCTGACCGAGGCGGTCGGCCTGCCGCGCGCCGCGCTGCTCGACGGACTGAAAACCTTCCGCGGCCTGCCGCACCGCGTCGAGCTGGTCGACGAGTTCGACGGCGTCGCCTACATCGACGACTCGAAAGGCACCAACGTCGGCGCGACCGAGGCGGCGCTCGACGGCATGACGCGCCGCGTGGTGCTGATCGCCGGCGGCGACGGCAAGGGTCAGGACTTTTCGCCGCTCAAGCCGGCGCTGGCGCGCATCGGCCGCGCGGTGGTGCTGATCGGCCGCGACGCCGGCAAGATCCGCGCCGCGCTCGAAGGTCTCGCGCTGCCGCTGCACGACTGCACGACGCTGGAAGAGGCGACGCGCGCGGCGGCGAAGCTGGCCGAGCCGGGCGACGTGGTGCTGCTGTCGCCGGCGTGCGCCAGCCTCGACATGTTCCGCAACTACGCGCACCGCGCCGAGGTGTTCGTCGACACCGTCGCCGCGATCAAGGCGGAGCGCGCGTAAATGATCGTCTCCGGCGCGCGGCGCTTCTCGCCCGTCACGGCCTTCGACGAAGCGCTGCTGTGGGCGCTCGCGCTCTTGCTGTCGATCAGCCTGGTGATGGTGTACTCGGCGTCGATCGCCTACGCCGAGGCCGACCCGGCGACCAACAGCCGCTTCTTCTTCCTGACGCGGCACCTGCTCTTCCTCGGCATCGGCCTCGTCGGCGCCGGCGCGGTGTTCACGCGGCCGACCGCCTGGTGGCAGAAGCACGCCGGGCGGCTGTTCCTGATCGGACTGGTGCTGCTGGTCGCGGTGCTGATCCCGGGCATCGGCAAGGTGGTGAACGGTTCGCGGCGCTGGATCTCGCTGGTGGTGCTGAACTTCCAGCCGTCCGAGCTGATGAAGTTCGCGACGGTGATCTACGCCGCCGACTACACGGTGCGCAAGAGCGCCAAGATGCACAGCGTCACCGAGGGCTTTTTGCCGATGCTCTCGGCCATCGTGGTGGTCGCCTTCCTCTTGCTGATGGAGCCGGATTTCGGCGCGCTGATGGTGGTGATGGCGATCGCGATGGGCATCCTGTTCCTCGGCGGCATCAATCTGCGCATCTTCGGCGGCCTCGCGGTGATGGCGGCGGCGGCGATCGTGCTGTTGATCGTCACCTCGCCGTACCGCCTCAAGCGCGTGCTCGGCTTCATGGATCCGTGGGAGGACCCGTACGGCAAGGGTTATCAGCTATCGCACTCGCTGATCGCGATCGGCCGCGGCGAATGGTTCGGCGTCGGCCTCGGCGGCAGCGTCGAGAAGCTGTTCTACCTGCCCGAGGCGCATACCGACTTCATCATGGCGGTGATCTCGGAAGAGTTCGGCTTTGTCGGCATCCTGGTGGTGATCGGCCTGTACGTGTGGATCGTGCGGCGCGCCTTCCACATCGGCGTCGAGGCCAAGAAGCTCGAGCGCTACTACCCGGCGCTGCTCGCGCAGGGCGTCGGCATCTGGCTCGGCATCCAGAGCTTCTTCAACATCGGCGTGAACATGGGGCTGTTGCCGACCAAGGGCCTGACGCTGCCGCTGATGTCCTTCGGCGGCTCGGCGATGCTGATGAACCTGGTCGCCGTCGCGGTGCTGGTCCGCGTCGACTGGGAAAATCGACGGATCATGCGTGGCTACAAAGTGTAGCCACGCATGACAAGTCCCGAAGGGGCAAAAGGGCGAAGCTAAAACAGACGGATCGTGCGCGCTTCTAAGGTTTGCCCCTCCCCCGGGGCGCTGCGCGCGGCGACAAGGCGCAGACGGCCGCGGTGGCGCTAGAATCGACGGTCCGGGTCATCCGGCGGCCTGTTGCCGTCCTGTAACAAAGATTAACGCGGTCGACCGGCAGGGTTGGCCGAAGGCAAGGAAAATGGCGAAGCGAACCATCATGGTCATGGCCGGCGGCACCGGCGGGCATATCTTCCCCGGCCTCGCGGTCGCGAAGGAGCTGACCGCGCGCGGCTGGAAGGTCGTCTGGCTGGGCGCCGAGGGCGGCATGGAGACGCGTCTGGTGCCCGAGCACGGCTTCGCGATCGAGACGGTCAGGATCCGCGGCGTGCGCGGCAACGGCGTCGCGCGCAAGCTCGCGCTGCCGTTCGTGATGGCCGGCGCGCTCGTCAAGAGCGCGGCGGTGATCTTCCGCCACCGCCCCGACATCGCGATCGGCTTCGGCGGCTACACCGGCTTTCCCGGCGGTCTGATGACGCGCTTCTTCTGGAAGCCGCTGGTGGTGCACGAGCAGAACTCGGTCGCCGGCCTGACCAACCGGCTGCTGTCGCGGGTCGCCAGCCGCACGCTGTTCGCGTTCCCGGGCGCCTTTCCGGGCCGCGACGGCCTGGTCGGCAACCCGGTGCGCGCCGACATCGCCGGCATCGCGCCGCCGGCGGCGCGCTTCGCGAACCGCAGCGGCCCTTTGCGCGTGCTGGTGGTCGGCGGCAGCCTCGGCGCCAAGGTGTTCAACGACACCGTGCCGGCGGCGCTGGCGCGGATCCCGGCCGGCCAGCGCCCGCTCGTCGTCCACCAGGCCGGCGCGAAGGCGATAGCCGAATTGCAGGCGAACTACGCCAAGGCCGGCGTGACGGCCGACTGCCGCGCCTTCATCGCCGACATGGCGGCCGAGTACGCCGCCGCCGACGTGGTGATCTGCCGCGCCGGCGCGCTGACGGTGGCCGAGTTGGCCGCCGCCGGCGTCGGCAGCCTCTTGGTGCCCTACCCGCACGCGGTGGACGACCACCAGACCGGCAACGCGCGCTTTCTCGCCGACGCCGGCGCGGCGACGCTGCTGCCGCAGACCGATTTCAACGCCGAGGGGCTGGCCGCGTGGCTGGCGACGCTCTCGCGCGACGATTGCCTCGCGATGGCCGAAAAGGCCCGCGCGCTGGCGCTGACCGACGCGGCGGCCCGGGTGGCCGACGTGTGCGAGGCGCTGACCCAGGAATAAGCGCCGGCGCTGGCCGGCGGAGACGGAAACGATGAAACACAAGGTCAAACACATTCATTTTGTCGGCATCGGCGGCGTCGGCATGTGCGGCATCGCCGAGGTGCTGCTCAACCTCGGCTACACCGTGTCCGGCTCCGACATGGCCGACGGCGCGGCGACCAAAAGGTTGGCCGAGCAGGGCGCGCGCGTGTTCTTCGGCCACGACGCGACCTATATCGAGGGCGCCGACGTGGTGGTGACCTCGACCGCGGTGAAGGCCGACAACCCCGAGGTGGCCGCCGCGCGCGACAAGCACATCCCGGTGATCCCGCGCGCGATGATGTTGGCCGAGCTGATGCGCTTCAAGCAGGGCATCGCGATCGCCGGCACGCACGGCAAGACCACCACCACCAGCCTGACCGCGTCGGTGCTGGCCGCCGCCGGCCTCGACCCGACCTTCGTGATCGGCGGCAAGCTGACCGCCGCCGGCGCCAACGCCCGGCTCGGCTCGGGCGAGTTCCTGGTCGCTGAGGCCGACGAGTCGGACGCGTCCTTCCTGCACCTGGCGCCGGTGATGGCGGTCGTGACCAATATCGACGCCGACCACATGGACACCTACGAGCACAGCTTCGACAAGCTCAAGCAGGCCTTCGTCGACTTCCTGCACCGGCTGCCGTTCTACGGCCGTGCGGTGCTGTGCGTCGACGATGCGCACGTGCGCGCGATCCTGCCGCAGGTGAAGAAGCCGGTGACCACCTACGGCTTCACCGACGACGCGGATATCTACGCCGAGAACGTCGTCGCCGCCGCCGGCCAGATGCACTTCGACTGCGTGGTCAGGAACGGCACGGTCACGCGCTTCCCGGTGGTGCTGAACCTGCCGGGCCGCCACAACGTGCTCAACGCCTTGTCGGCGATCGCGATCGGCCTCGAGTGCGGCGCCGACATCGCCGCGATCCAGCAGGGCCTGGCCGAGTTCGCCGGCGTCGGCCGCCGCTTCCAGCGCTACGGCGAGGTCGCACTCGCGTCGGGCGGCAGCTTCACGCTGGTCGACGACTACGGCCACCACCCGGTCGAGATGGCCGCGACGCTCGAGGCGGTGCGCGGCGCCTTCCCGGAAAAGCGCCTGGTGCTGGCCTTCCAGCCGCACCGCTACAGCCGCACCCGCGACCTGTTCGAGGACTTCGTCAGGGTGCTCTCGACCGTCGACGCGTTGCTGCTGACCGAGGTGTACGCCGCCGGCGAGGCGCCGATCGTCGCCGCCGACGGCCGCTCGCTGGCGCGCGCGGTGCGCGTGGTGGGCCGCGTCGAGCCGGTGTTCGTCGAGGACATCGCCGAATTGCCGGCCACGGCGCTGGCCGCGCTGCGCGACGGCGACGTGCTGGTCACCATGGGCGCGGGCAGCATCGGCGCGGTGCCGGGCAAGCTGGTCGCGGGCAAGTAAGGATTCAGGGTTGGCCGAGGGCCGGCCCGGAGCAGAAAGACAGAGAAGATGCAGCAGTTTGGCAAAGTGGCAGTGATGATGGGCGGCACCTCGGCGGAGCGCGAGGTGTCGCTGATGAGCGGCGGCGGCGTGCTGGCCGCGCTGCAGGCGCAGGGCGTCGACGCGCACGCCTTCGACCCGGCGGAAAAACCGCTGTCGGCGCTGAAGGACGAGGGCTTCGAGCGCGTGTTCATCGCGCTGCACGGCCCGTTCGGCGAGGACGGTACGCTGCAGGGCGCGCTCGAGACCATGGGCATCCCGTACACCGGCTGCGGCGTGATGGCGTCGGCGATCGGCATGGACAAGTGGCGCACCAAGCTGGTGTGGCAGGGCGCCGGTCTGCCGGTACCGGCCTTCCGCCTCTTGGACGACGCGACCGACTTCGACGCGGTCGAAAAAGAACTCGGCCTGCCGCTGTTCGTCAAACCGGCCACCGAGGGTTCGAGCATCGGCGTGACCAAGGTGAAGTCGCACGGCGAATTGCGCGCGGCGTTCGAAGAGGCGAAGCGCTACGACCCGATCGTGATCGCCGAAGCTTTCGTTGGCGGCGGCGAGTTCACCTGCGCCATCGTCGGCGACACGGTGCTGCCGACGATCAAGATCGAACCGGCGACCGAATTCTACGATTACGAGGCCAAATACTTCCGCGACGACACCGTTTACCGCTGTCCGAGCGGCCTGCCCGACGCGGTCGAACAAGAGGCGCGCGAGCTGGCGCGCAGCGCGTTCAAGGTGCTCGGCGGTCGCGGCTGGGGCCGGGTCGACTTCCTGATGGACGAAGCCGGCAAGATCTACCTGTTGGAGGTGAACACCGCACCGGGCATGACCAGCCACAGCCTGGTGCCGATGGCGGCGCGCGTCGCCGGCCTCAGCTACGAGGAGCTGTGCCTGACCATTCTCGGCATGGCCCATGTGGGATAACCATCGCGCGCTCGGGAGCCTGGCGAATTTCCTGCTGCTGGCGTCGCTGTTCATGCTGCTGTACGCCGGCGGCGTGTGGCTGGTGCACTCGCCGTGGTTTCCGGTGAAGAAGATCCAGATCGACGGCGCGCTCAGGAAGGTGACGCCGGAGCAGTTGAAGTACATCGCCGCGCACGAGCTGTCGGGCACCTTCTTCACGCTCGACATCGACAAGACCCGCGCGGCGTTCGAGAAGCTGCCGTGGGTGCGCGAGGCGCAGGTGCGGCGGCGCTGGCCGGACACGCTGGAGATCAGCGTCGTCGAGCACGAGGCGATGGCGCGCTGGGGCGGCAGCGGGTTGATCAGCACGCAGAGCGTGTGGTTCGACGCCGCCAGCGACGCGAAGCTGCCGGTGTTCTACGGGCCGCCCGGCAGCGAAAAGGAGATGGGCGCCATGCTCGGCCAACTGCGCGCGGCGCTGGCGCCGTCGGGCCTCAAGCCCGAGGTGCTGACGCTGTCGGCGCGGCGCGCGTGGCGCGTCGAGCTGGACAACGGCGTGAAGCTGGAATTGGGACGCGGCGACGTGCTGGCGCGCGCCGAGCGCTTCGCCCGCCACTGGAAGGGCTCGCTGGCGGCCCTGGGCTACCGCATCGAAACGGTGGACATGCGCTACCCGAACGGATTTGCCGTGCGGATCCCCGACTACAAGGGTGCTGCCGGCAAGAGGACACAAATAACGGCTGGAGCTACACGGTGAGCAAACCGAAGGAAAGCAAGAACATGCTGGTCGGGCTCGACATCGGCACGTCGAAGATCGTCGCGATCGTCGCCGAGGTACTCGACGAGGGCCGGCTCAACATCATCGGCATGGGGCAGACCGCGTCGCGCGGCCTCAAGCGTGGCATGGTGGTCAACATCGAATCGACGGTGCAGGCGATCCAGCGCGCGCTGGAAGAGGCCGAGCTGATGGCCGACTGCAAGATCAACGAGGTGTATACCGGCATCGCCGGCAGCCACATCAAGAGCACCAACTCGCACGGCATGGTCGCGATCAAGGACCGCGAGGTGACGCAGGCCGACATCGACCGCGTGATCGAGACCGCGCGCGCGGTGACCATTCCGCCCGACCACCAGGTGCTGCACATCCTGACGCAGGAATACAGCATCGACGGCCAGGAAGGCGTGCGCGAGCCGCTCGGCATGAGCGGCGTCAGGCTCGAGGCCCGCGTGCACATCGTCACCGGCGCGGTGTCCGCCGCGCAGAACGTCGCCAAGTGCGTGCGTCGCTGCGGCCTCGAGGTGTCCGACCTGGTGCTGCAGCCGATGGCGTCGGCGGTCGCGGTGCTGTCCGAGGACGAGAAGGATCTGGGCGTGTGCCTGATCGACATCGGCGGCGGCACGACCGACATCGCGGTCTACGTCGGCGGCGCGATCCGCCACACGGCGGTGATCCCGATCGCCGGCGACCAGATCACCAACGACATCGCGATGGCCTTGCGCACCCCGACCAAGGAGGCCGAGGACATCAAGATCCAGCACGGCGTCGCGTTGACCGCGCTGGCCGAGCCGAGCCAGATGATCGAGGTGCCGGGTGTCGGCGAGCGCGGCCCGCGCCAGATGTCGCGCGTCACGTTGGCCGAGGTGATCGAGCCGCGTGTCGAGGAGCTGTTCCAGCTGGTGCAGCAGGAGCTGCGCCGCTCCGGCTTCGAGGACATGCTGTCGTCGGGCATCGTGCTGACCGGCGGCGCCAGCCTGATGCCGGGCATGATGGAGCTGGCCGAGGAGGTGTTCCACATGCCGGTGCGCATCGGCGTGCCCAAGTACGTCGGCGGCCTGTCCGAGGTGGTGAAGAACCCGCGTTTCTCGACCGGCGTCGGCCTCTTGCTGTACGGTAAGGATCAATTGCAGACCCCGGTCGGCCACAAGGCCGAAGCCGGCAGCATCGGCTCGATGTTCGGCCGCATGAAGGCCTGGTTCGTCGGCAACTTCTGATCGCGCCGGCGGGCGTGGCCGGGCGCGGTGCCCGGCCGGCGGCGGCGTGTGTTCGCGTGATATCGGTAATTGAAGCAAGCTCGTCTTTGAGGAGAGAGAAATGAGCATGGTGTTCGAAGTGATGCAGGAGACGGCTTCCGAGGCCGTCATCAAGGTGATCGGCGTCGGCGGCGGTGGCTGCAACGCGATCGACAACATGGTCGAGGGCCACGTCGCCGGCGTCGAGTTCATCTGCGCCAACACCGACGCGCAGTCGCTCAAGCGCAACCGCGCGCCGATCCGTCTGCAACTGGGCCAGAACCTGACGCGCGGCCTCGGCGCCGGCGCCAACCCGGAGGTCGGTCGCAACGCCGCGCTCGAAGACCGCGAGCGCATCGCCGACGCGCTGCGCGGCGCGAACATGGTGTTCCTGACCGCCGGCATGGGCGGCGGCACCGGCACCGGCGCCGCGCCGGTCGTCGCCGAGGTGGCCAAGGAGCTGGGCATCCTGACCGTCGGCGTCGTCACCCGTCCGTTCGCGCACGAAGGCAAGCGCATGAAGGTCGCGCAGGCCGGCATCGACGAGCTGAAGAAGCACGTCGACTCGCTGATCGTGATCCCGAACGAGAAGCTGATGGAGGTGCTCGGCGAAGACGTCACCATGCGCGAAGCCTTCCGCGCCGCCGACGACGTGCTGCGCGGCGCCGTGGCCGGCATCGCCGAGGTGATCACCTGCCCGGGCCTGATCAACGTCGACTTCGCCGACGTGCGCACCGTGATGAGCGAGATGGGCCTGGCGATGATGGGCTCGTCGCACGCGGCCGGCATCGACCGCGCGCGCGTCGCCGCCGAACAGGCGGTGGCCAGCCCGCTGTTGGACAACATCACGCTGGACGGCGCGCGCGGCGTGCTGGTCAACATCTCGACCGCGCCGGGCTGCCTGAAGATGAGCGAGTACCGCGAGATCATGGGCATCATCCGCCAGTACGCCGACGAGGACGCGCAGATCAAGTTCGGCACCGCCGAGGTCGAGGGCATGTCCGAAGACACCATCCGCGTCACGCTGATCGCGACCGGCCTGGGCACCAAGAAGCCGCAGCGCGAGGAACGCCCGGAGTACATCAAGATCGTCAAGACCGGTACCGACGACCGCCCGGTCGACGTGCTGAACTACGACGAGTTCGAGGCGCCGGCGGTGGTGCGCCGCGCGCGCGGCGGCCGTCCGAGTGGCCCGGTCGACTTCTCCAACCCGGAGGTCAGCGACAGTTACGACATCCCGGCCTTCCTGCGCAAGCAGGCAGACTGATAGCGTAACGCTATAAACATTAACGGTTTAATCGATCAGGCGCGGTGGTGGCGTGTGCTAGAATCGGCGTCGACGACCTTGACCCGAACAGGTGGACCATGATCCTGCAGCGCACGCTGAAACAGCCGATCACGGCGACCGGAGTGGGACTGCATTCCGGCGAGCGGGTGAAACTCACCCTCTTGCCGGCGCCGCCCGACACCGGCATCGTGTTTCGCCGCACCGACCTGCCCGAAGCGGTGGATGTGAAAGTGCATCCGGCGCTCGTGAACGACACGCGACTCTCCTCCACGCTGGTGACCGACGCCGGCGTGCGCGTGGGCACGATCGAGCACCTGATGTCGGCGTTCGCCGGGCTGGGGCTGGACAACCTGATCGTCGAGGTGACGGCGGCGGAGATCCCGATCATGGACGGCTCCGCCGCGCCGTTCATTTTCCTGTTGCAGTCGGCCGGCATCGTCGAGCAGCCGGTGCCCAAGGCCTTCATCCGCGTGCTCAAACCGGTCGAGGTAGTCGAGGGCGACAAGTGGGTGCGGCTGGTGCCGCACGAGGGTTTCAAGGTCACGCTGTCGATCGAGTTCAACCACCCGGCGTTCAACCTCGCGCCGCAGACGGTCGAGATCGACTTCGCGCAGCGCTCCTACATCGACGAGATCGCGCGCGCGCGCACCTTCGGCTTCATGCACGAGGTCGAGTACATGCGCAAGAACGGCCTCGGCCTCGGCGGCAGCCTCGACAACGCGATCGTCATCGACGACGAATACGTGCTGAACCCCGAGGGCCTGCGCTTCCCGGACGAGTTCGTCCGCCACAAGATCCTCGACGCGATCGGCGACCTCTACGTCGTCGGCCATCCGCTGATCGCCGCCTTCTCGGGCCACAAGTCCGGCCACGCGCTGAACAACAAGCTGCTGCGCGAACTCTTGGCGCGTCCCGACTGCTACGAGGTCGTCCGCTTCGCCGACCCGGACGAGGCGCCGTCGAGCTTCCACCGGCTGCCCGTCGCGGCGTGAGGGGCGGCCATGCTGTGGCTGTTCCGGCTGTGGCTCGTCGTGCTCGCGCTGGTGCTCGGCTGGGCGCTGATCTGCTACGCGCTGACGCGCAACCGTGACTACCTGCGGCGCGCCGCCGTCGCGATCCGCTGGTCGGCCTACGTGGCCGGCCTGGTCGCGCTGTTCTGGCTGGCGCGCAACGTGCTTTTGTAAGGATATCCCCGTGTCGCAACTGACCCATTTCGACGAAGCCGGCCAGGCCCATATGGTCGACGTCGGCGCCAAGGCCGAGACCGCGCGCCGCGCCGTCGCCGAGGGCTGGATCCGCATGGAGCCGGCGACCTTCGCGCTGATCAAGGGCGGCGGCCACAAAAAGGGCGACGTGATCGGCATCGCGCGGCTGGCGGCGATCATGGCGAGCAAGAAAACCGGCGAGCTGATCCCGCTGTGCCACCCGATCGGGCTGACGCGCGTCGCGGTCGAGTTCGAGTTGGCCGAGGCCGACAGCGCGGTGCGCATCGAGGTGACCGCCGAGACGGTCGGCCGCACCGGCGTCGAGATGGAAGCGCTGACCGCGGTCAGCATCGGCCTCTTGACCATCTACGACATGTGCAAGGCGGTCGACCGCGGCATGACGATCGACGGCGTCAGGCTGCTGGAAAAGGAAGGCGGCAAGAGCGGGCACTGGCAGGCCGGCGCCTGAGGTAGCTGCGGAACGCGTACCAAAAAGCCTGGCCGGACCCTTCGGGGTCCGGCCAGGCTTTTTGGTGCGCGGCGCGTTCAGTCGCGCACGTCGGCCAGCCGCATCCGGCCGGCGTCGGCGTCGCGCGTGGTCAGCGCGACCGCCGACAGGATCAGCGCACCGCCGACGAACTGCGCGGCGGTCAGCGGTTCGCCGAGCACGGCGGCGGCCAGGAGCAGCGTGACCAGCGGCTCGACGGTCGACAGCAGCGAGGCGCGCGTCGCGCCGACCTTCGCCAGCCCGGCGAGGAAGGCGACGATGGCGGCGACGGTCGACACGAGCGCGAGCGCGAGCACCGCGCTCCACGCCGCCGGCGAGTCGGGCAGCCTGAAGCCCTGCCAGAGCAGCAGCGCACCGTTGCTCGCGGCGGCGGCGGCGATCACGACGAAGGCGCCGACCAGCGGGTGGACCCGGCCGGCCAGCCGGTCGCCGGCGACGATGTAGCCGGCGTAGCACAGCGCCGCGGCGGTGCCGAGCGCGAAGCCCAGCGGCAGGCCGGTCAGGTCGAGCCCGACGGTGGCCGCGAGGCCCGACAGCGCGAGCGCGAGCGCGAGGCTGCGGCGGCGCGTCAGCGCCTCGGCGTGCAGGCAGCGCGACAGCAGCACGACCAGCGCCGGGTACAGGTAGAGCAGCAGCGCGACCGTGCCGGCGGCGGCGTAGTCGAGCGCGGTGAAGTAGCACAGCGAGGCGAGCGCGTAGCCGGCGCCGCCCATCGCCGCCAGTTGCAGCGTGGTGCGCGCCGACGGCCACGGCAGGCGGCGCCAGGCGATCAGCGGCGCGAGCGCGAGCGCCGCGATCGCGAAACGCCAGAACAGCACCTGCGACGCGGACAGGCCGTGCTGGTAGGCGAGCTTGGCGAAGATCGCCATCGTGCCGAAGGCGGCGGCGGACAGCAGGATCTGGAGATGGCCGGTAAACAAGGGGGGCATGGCGCGCTAGTACATCGGGATGGATATCGTCCGATGATTCTGGGCGCGGCGGCGAGGACCGCCAAGCCGGGTTGCCCCCCAGTCGAGGGTCTTACCTGATGAGGCTCAGTCGGCGGCCTTCTTCAGCTGCGCGACCGCTTCCGCGGCCGACTTCGGCACCCAGTTGTCGGGGCAGACGATCGCGTGCAGCGCGCGGTGCAGCCGGTCGTCGAGCTCGATCTTGCCCCAGGCGGGCTTGAGCGACTCGATCCAGCGGCCGTTGATGGTGTCGCCGAAGGCGTAGCGCTTGAGCTCGCGCGTCTGGCAGCGCAAGCCCTCGACGCTGTCGTTCTTTGCGCCGGACGGGCTCTCGACGCGCAGCACGTAGCGCACCACGCCGTCGTCGCCGACCGTGAGCGTGCCGGCGTCGACGGCGCTCTTGTTCGGGTAGTCGCGGTGGACGAAGAAGGGCAGCCAGTCGCCGGTTTTCGGGTAGGCCGGCAGCGCGTAGCCGGACTCGACCCAAGGTTTGTCGACGTCGAAGGCGTAGTTGCTGTTGTAGCCGCGTCGCGTCTCGGCGTGCGCGGTCAGGGCGAGGCCGGCCAGGGCGGCGGCGATGAGCCAGGTCTTGCGTGTCGTCACGCGGTTCTCCTCGGGGCAAGGCGTAGGGTGTAGGCGACGCGTCCGGTCTCGCGGCCGGACGGGCCGAAGCTGCGCTCGGCGAAGTCGACGTCGCCGCGCGCGTGGGCGGCGAGCACCATCGAGGCGCGCGTGCCGTAGTCGCGACCGTGGATGAACACCGGCGACAGCATGCGCTCGAGCGCGAGGCCGACGCCGGTGTTGGGCAGCGCGTCGAGCGGCGCCTCGTCGCGGTCGGCGAGCCAGGCGAAGGCCTCGTCGCTCGACGGGCGGCGCCGGCAGGCGGCGAGACGCTCGGCCAACTTGTCGGTCTTGGGCCAGCGTGTGTCGAGCGTCGCGTTCGACAGTGTATGGATGCCGGGCGTGAGCCGCGCGAACGCGCCGGTCGCGCTGTGGAAGTGGTAGAGGTCGGAGACCTCGCCGAACAGCAGGTTGAACGGCGCGTAGTCGCCGCGGCGGGCCGCCAGCTCGGCGGCGAACTCGCGCGCGCTCATCGCACCGGTCACGAAGTCGCGCACCAGGTGGCCGCGCGAGACGCGGCCCGGCTGCGGGCGGCCGCTGCGGATATTGGTCAGCGCGGCCAAGCGTCCCTCGGCGCTGACCGCCAGCCAGCTGCCGCCGGCTTCGAGGTCGCGCCCGCCGAGCACGCCGGGCGCGTCCGGCCAGTAGCCCAGCGGCGCGGCCGCGCGCGCGTAGCGCTCGTCGCGGTTGGCGACGAGGAACAGCGGTCCGAGCGCGGGGCTCTTGTAGGCGAGGGCGATCACGCACATGGTCAGCGGGGCGCGCGCCGGAACGGCGGCGGCGGTACAATAAAGCATCGATTGTAACCCAAGCGCGCGGCCGCGCCTGCCCGGCGCCGCCGGCGTGCCGCTTCCGAAAGACCGCATGCAACTGGATAAACAGCTCGACCTGTCCGGCCTCAACTGCCCGCTGCCCATCCTGCGCGCCAAGAAGGCGCTCGCCGACATGACGAGCGGCCAGGTGCTCGAGGTGATCGCCACCGACCCGGGCGCGCCCAAGGATTTCGAGGCCTTCTGCCGCCAGACCGGCAACGGCCTGGTCGAATCGTCGACCACCGCCGAGGGCAAGTTCCGCCTGGTGCTGCGCCGCAAGTAATTCCCCATCCAAGACAAGGCAGATTTCCATGACCGACTACCGCAAGTTGGCCGAGCCGATGCCGGCCGGCGCCACGCTGACCCTCCGCCGCCCCGACGACTGGCACCTGCACCTCAGGGACGGCGACGCGCTCGCCGCCGTCGTGCCGGCCACCGCGCGCCAGATGGGCCGCGCGATCGTGATGCCTAACCTGAAGCCGCCGGTGACCACCGTCGAGCTGGCTGCCGCCTACCGCGAACGCATCCTCGCCGCCCGTCCGGCCGGCTCGGGCTTTGAGCCGCTGATGACGCTGTACCTGACCGACAACACCGCGCCCGAGGAAATCCGGAAGGCCAAGGCTTCCGGCTTCGTGCACGGCGTCAAGCTGTATCCTGCCGGCGCCACCACCAACTCCGACGCCGGCGTGACCAGCCTAGCCAAGGCGATGCCGGCGCTCGAGGCGATGGCCGAGGTCGGTCTGCCGCTGCTGGTGCACGGCGAGGTCACCCACGGCGAGATCGATATCTTCGACCGCGAGGCGGTGTTCATCGAGACGGTGTTCCAGCCGCTTCTGGCGAGCCTGCCGGAACTGCGTGTGGTGATGGAGCACATCACCACCCGCCAGGCGGCCGAATTCGTCGCCGAGGCCCCGGCCAACGTCGCGGCGACCATCACCGCGCACCACCTGTTGCTCAACCGCAACGCGATGCTGGTCGGCGGCATCCGTCCGCACTACTACTGCCTGCCGATCCTCAAGCGCGAAAGCCACCGCGAGGCGCTGCTGAAGGCGGCGACCTCGGGCTCGGCCAAGTTCTTCCTCGGCACCGACAGCGCGCCGCACCCGAAGGGCGCCAAGGAGTCGGCGTGCGGCTGCGCCGGCCTCTACACCGCGCACGCGGCGATCGAGCTGTACGCCGAGGCCTTCGAGTCGGTCGGCGCGCTCGACAAGCTCGAGGCCTTCGCCAGCCTGAACGGCCCGGCCTTCTACGGCCTGCCGGTCAACGCCGACACCGTCACGCTGGTCAAGGAAGACTGGTACGTGCCGCACACCGTCGCCTTCGGCGAGACCGAGCTGGTGCCGATGCGCGCCGGCGAGCCGGTGCGCTGGAAGCTCAAGGACTGAGTCCTCCCGCCGTCTTCCGCGACGCCCGGCCTGGCCGGGCGTCGTCGCGTCGGCCGGCGCTTTTGTAAACCGTTCGTGAACGGGCGGAACGCTGCCCCGCCCGGTACGGTCTTTTCCTCATCGTTTTCGCCCCTGTCCGCCATGCGTTCCATTCTGCTGCTTCTCTTGCCCCTCGCCGTCGCCGCCTGCTCCAAGGGCGACGCCGCCAGGAAACCCGCCGGCCCGCCGGCGGTGACCGTCTCGGTCGCGCGCGCCGCGCCGGCCGAGCTGGTCGACACGGCGCGCGCCTACGCCGAGGTCGAGTCGGGCAACGCGCCCGAGGTCGCCGCCGAGGTCGCCGGCCGCGTGCTGGCGATCGTCGTCAAGGAAGGGCAAGCGGTCGCCGCCGGCGCGCCGCTGGCCCGGCTCGAGGCGGCCGACCTCGCCGACGCGCGCCGCGCGGCCGACGCCGAGGTCGCGCGGCTCTCGGCGCTCGCCGCGCAGGCCGGCGCCCAGTTCCGTCGCGACCAGTCGCTCGAGCGGCAGGGCTTCATCTCGCCGGCCGCGCTCGACAAGAGCCGCGCCGAGCTAGCCGCGCTGAACGCGCAGCTGGCCGCCGCGCGCGCCGAGGCGCAGCAGCGCGCGCGCGACGCCGCGCGCGCCTGGGTGCGCGCGCCGCTGGCCGGCGTGGTCGAGGAGAAGTTCGTCAACGTCGGCGACTACGTGCCCGCCGGCAAGGCGCTGTTCCGCGTCGCAGGCGACGGCGCGGCGCGCGTGAAGTTCGCGCTCGCCGGCGAGGCCGGCGAGCGGCTCGCCGTCGGCCAGACGGTGCGCGTCGACGGCCGCGACGGCGCGGGGCACGTGGTCGCGCTGGCCAGCACGCTCGACGCGGCCAGCCGTGCGCGCGTCGCCTACGCCGAGTTTCCGGCGCTGCCGCTGCGCGTCGGCGAGGCGCTGAACGTGGTGGTCGAGCTGTCGCGTCGCCGCGCGCTCGCGGTGCCGGCCGGCGCGCTGGTCGACCGGCCCAAGGGCCGCGTCGCCTTCGTCGTCGACGGCGAGACGGCGCGCGAGGTCAGGGTGACGACCGGCCTGGCCGCCGACGGCCGCGTCGAGGTGCTCGCCGGGCTCAAGGCCGGCGACACGGTCGCCGTCGACGGCGCCGGCTTTCTCGCCGACAAGGCCCGCGTGAAGCTGGCCGAGCCGGCCCGGGCGGAGGGCGGCGCGTGAACGCGGTTTCCCTGTTCATCCACCGCCACGTGCTCGCCTTCGTGCTGTCGGCGGTGGTGGTGATCTTCGGCGTCGTCGCCTACCAGCGTATCGGCGTCGACCGCTACCCGGCGATCGAGCAGCCGCAGGTGTCGGTGTCGACCACGCTGGCCGGCGCGACGCCCGACGTGATCGACCAGAGCGTCACGCAGGTGATCGAGAGCGCGGTCAACAGCGTGCCCGGCGTCGACATCCTGCAGTCGAGCTCGGCGCCCGGCCGCTCGACGGTGACCATCGTGTTCACGCTCGACAAGAACATCGACGTCGCCTTCAACGAGGTGCAGACCAAGCTCGAGACCGCGCGGCGTCGCCTGCCCGACGAGGCCGACCCGCCGGTGGTCACCAAGGCCGACAGCTCGGCCGCGCCGATACTGTGGCTGACGCTGACCGGCGAGCGCACCGAGCGCGACCTGTACCGCTACGCGAACAACGTGGTCAAGAAGCAGCTCGAGACCATAGACGGCGTCGGCGCGGTCAACGTGCGCGGCCGCGGCCAGCGCGTGATCCGCGTCGAGGTCGACCCGCTGCGGCTGGCCGGCCACCGGCTGACCGCCTCGGACGTCGAGGCGGCGATCCGCCGCGAGCATCGCCAGGAGGCCGGCGGCATCCTGACCGCCGGTCCGCGCGAGTACCTGATCGACCTGGACGCCGAGTTCCATTCCGTCGCCGCGCTCGAGGGCCTGGTCGTCGGCTGGCAGGGTCAGGCGCCGGTCAAGCTGGCCGACGTCGCGCGCGTCATCGACGGCGAGGGCGACCTCAGAAGCTTCACGCGGCTGAACGGCACGCCGGCGGTGAGCATCGGCATCGTGCGCATCCCGAACACCAACACGGTGGCGATCGCCGGCGAGGTGCTAAGAAGGCTGGACGCCCAGATCCGCCCCAGCCTGCCGCCGGGCATGACGCTGACCGTCGCGTCGAACACCGCGACCTTCATCAACGAGATGGTCGGCGCGCTCAAGGACCACCTGTTCGAGGGCACGCTGCTGGCGGCGCTGGTGGTGTGGGCCTTCCTGCGCAACGCGCGCGCGACGGTGATCGTCGCCACCGCGATCCCGGTGTCGCTGTTGGGCGCGGTCGCGCTGATGTACTTCCTCGGCTACACCTTCAACACCATCACGCTGTTGGCGCTGCTGCTGTTGATCGGCGTGGTGGTCGACGACGCGATCGTCGTGCTCGAGGCGATCCACCGCCGCGAGGAGGGCGGAGAGGCGCCGCTGGCCGCCGCCGAGCACGGCACGCGCGAGGTGGTGTTCGCCGTCGTCGCGGCGACGCTGTCGCTGGTCGCGATCTTCCTGCCGGTGGTATTCCTGTCCAGCACCGTCGGTCGGCTGTTCAACGCCTTCGCGATCGTGGTGTCGTTCGGCGTGCTGGTGTCGCTGTTCGTGTCGGTGACGCTGACGCCGATGCTGTGCTCGCGCTTTCTGAAGGCGGCGCCGAGCCACGGCCGCGTCTACCGCTGGTTCGAGCGCCAGTTCGTGCGGCTCGAGGACGGTTACCGGCGCGCGCTGGCCTGGTCGCTCGGCCACCGCCGGGCGGTGCTCGCCGGCAGCCTCGTGCTCGCGGTCGCCAGCCTCGGCATCGTCGCGCTGATGAAGACCGAGTTCTACCCGGAGGAGGACGAGGGCCGTTTCCTCGTGCAGCTGAGGACGCCGGTCGGCTCCAGCGTCGGCTACACCGACGGGCGGGCGCGCGCGGTCGAGGCCGAGCTGGCCAAGGTGCCCGAGATCCAGCGCGTGCTGACCATCGTCGGCGGCTTCGCCGGCAACAGCGCGACGCAGACGACCTTCGTCGTCGGCCTGTCGCCGCGCGGCGAGCGCGAGCGTTCGCAGGGCGAGCTGATCGGCGAATTGCGCCGCCGCCTGTCGGCGGTGCCGGGGGCGCGCGTGTCGGCCTTTCCCTTCCCGCGCGCCGGCGAGAGCCGCGGCGGCAAGCTGAAGTTCGCCGTGGTCGGTCCCGAGCAGACGGTCGCCGCGCGCGCGGCCGACGCGCTGGCGGCGCGGCTGTCGGCGGTGCCGGGCATCGGCCGGCTCGACGCCGAGAGCGAGGCCAGCCAGCCGATGCTGTCGGTGACGGTGCGGCGCGAGGCGGCCGCGCGGCTGGGGCTGTCGACGCAGGACGTGCTGTCGGCGCTCAAGCTGCTGACCGCCGGCGCCAACGTCGCGCGCTTCTCGGACGGCGACGGCGAGCGCTACGACATCCGCGTCAAGGCGGCCGACGCCACGCTGAGCCGCGCGGCCGACCTCGGGTCGGTCTACCTGCGCGCGCCGGGCGGCGCGCTGGTGCCGCTCGCAAGCGTCGCCGACGTGAAGACGACGCTCGGCCCGTCGCAGATCGACCGCCTCGGCCTGATGTACGCGGTCAGCCTGTCGGCCAGCCCCGAGCAGACGCTGGGCGAGGCGATGGCGATCGTGCGCGAGACGGCGGCCGGCGCGCTGCCGCCGGGCTACCGGATCGAGTTCCTCGGCGAGGGAAGGGAACTGGCGCGCACCGGCGGCGAGCTGTTCTTCGTGCTGGCGCTCTCCAGCCTGATGCTCTACCTGATCCTCGCCGCGCAGTTCAACAGCTTCGTGCAGCCGGCGATCATCATGTTGGCCGAGCCTTTGGCGGTGGTCGGCGGCCTGTTCGCGTTGTGGGCGGCCGGGCAGAGCCTCAACGTCTACTCGGCGATCGGCCTGGTGCTGCTGATCGGCCTGGTCGCCAAGAACGCGATCCTGCTGGTCGACGTCACCAACCAGTACCGCGCGCGCGGCCTGGCGATCGACGAGGCCTTGTCGCAAAGCTGCCCGGTGCGGCTGCGGCCGGTGCTGATGACGTCGCTGACCGTGGTGCTGGCGATGCTGCCGGCCGCGCTCGGCTTCGGCGCCGGCGCCGAGACCAACGGCCCGCTGGCGATCGCGGTGATCGGCGGCATGGTCAGCTCGACCGCGCTGACGCTGCTGGTGATCCCGTGCGCGTACTCGCTGGTCGAGGGCGCGCTGGCGCGCCGCCGCGCGGTCGCGGTGCAGCAGGGCTGAACGCGGCGCGCAAGCAAACGGCTCGGCCAACCTCTTCCGGGTTGGCCGAGCCGTTTTGCCGTCGGGACGGTGCAGCCGGTCGTAAGGTCGCGAACCGCGGCTCAGGCGGTTTCGCGCGCGCGCCGCTCGAGCCGGCGCGCGAGGCGCTCGATCGCCTCGTCGCGGCGCAGCAGCGGGTCGTGGCGCTGCTCGGCGACGATCCACTGCTCGACGCGCTGGCGGTCGCCGTGCGCGGCTTTCAACAGTTGGCCGAAGGCGGCGCCGGTCAGGTGGCTCTGCGCCTCGACGGCGCGCACCTGGGTTTGCGGCGCGTAGGGGACGGCCTCGCGCGGCGGCGCGGCCGGCTTCGAATGGGCGCGGTGGTGGCGCAATAGCCACAGGCCGGCGCCGAGGCCGAGCAGCGCGAGGAGGATCAGGAAAACGGTCATGGCGTCGGGACTCCCTGTGCGGCGGGTGGACGGACGCCCGGCGACGGCGCCGCCTGCGCGGCGGCGTTCAGCATGGCGGGAACGGGCGGCACCGTCTCCGGCGCAAAGATGGAAGTGTAAAACAGCGGCGCAAAAAACGCATTTGTCATTGTTGTGCCGCGCCGCTGCGCGCGAACACGAAGAACTCGCGGTTGCCGTCGCCGCCCTTGATCGGGCTGTCGAACCAGGCGAGCGGGCGGGCGGACAGCTCGACGAGGGCATCCTCGATCTTGCGGCGCACCAGCGGGTAGAGCGCCGGGTCGCGCACCAGGCCGCCGCGACCGACGCCGGCGCGACCGACCTCGAACTGCGGTTTGACGAGGCTCAACAGGTGGCCGCCCGGCCGCACCAGCGGCAGCGCCGACGGCAGCACCAGCGTCAGCGAGATGAACGACACGTCGCACACCATCAGGTCGAACGGCTGCCCGCCGTTGGCGGCGAGGATGGTCGCCGCGTCGAGCGCGCGCGCGTTGACGCCCTCGAACAGCGTCACGCGCGCGTCCTCGGCCAACCTCGCCGCGAGCTGGCCGTGGCCGACGTCGACGCCGACCACGCGCGCGGCGCCCGCCTGCAACAGGCAGTCGGTGAAGCCGCCGGTCGAGATGCCGACGTCGAGCACCGAAAGGCCCGCTACGTCGAGGCCGGCCTCCTGCAACGCGCCCTCCATCTTCAGCCCGCCGCGCGACACGTAGCGGTCGGACGGGTCCGGCGCGACGGCCAGTTCGGCGTCGGGCGCGAGCTTCAGGCTCGATTTGGCGACCGGGCGCGCGCGGCCGGCTTCGAGCACGGTCACGCGGCCGGCGTCGATCAGGTTCTGGGCGGCGGTGCGGCTGGCGGCGAGGCCGCGTTCGACGAGGAGCAGGTCGGCGCGTTGCATGGGAAACTTCGGCGGGCGGAAAAACCCGCTAGCGTGGCGGCTCGGCCGGACGCTGTCAACCCTTTGCCGATCAAGCACTTGGCGCGCGCGGCGCGCGGCGGATCGCGTCGCCGGCGGCGAACTTGTGTAAGATGCCGGCGAACCACGCTTTTCGTCCCATCGATAAGGAAACCCGCATGCGAGCCCGACTGCTGATCGCCTCCGCCCTCCTGTCCACCGCCGCCGCCGCGCAGGCCGGCACGCTGACGCTCGGCGCCGGCGAGGACTTCGTCCACTTCAACCGCACGCCGAGCGGCGTCGGCCCCGGCATCACGCTCGACTACCTGAAGCGCGACGGCGGCGACTCGGCCGGCGGCGCCGGTCTCGACTTCGCGCTGCCGGCCGGCCCGGTCACGTTGGCCGTCGGCGCCAAGGGCCTGGCGATCGACAGCGACGCCGGTTCGGCCAGCGCCGGCCTCGTCGGCGCCCGCGTCCACGTCGAGCTGCCGGCCGGCTTCGCGCTGTTCGGCCAGGCCTACCACGCGCCCGAGAGCGCCGCCAGCGGCAGCGTGAAGTCGGTCAACGACCACACCGCCGGCGTGCGCTGGCAGCCGCTGCCGCTGGTCTCGCTCGAGGCCGGCTACCGCTACTTCCGCATCAAGCGCGAAGACGCCGCGCGCAGCCGCACGTTGGCCGACGGTGCCTACCTCGGCGCCGGCCTGGCGTTCTGAGCCGCCCGCCCGGGCAAGAAAAAGCCGCCCCACGGGGCGGCTTTTTTTGCGTCGGCGTTTCAGCACGGGTCGACCAGCCGCTGGTACAGGTAGACCAGCACGCGCGCCAGCTCCTCGGCGGTCTGCGCCTGGTCGGTGTTGCCGCTGTGGCCGCCGCCGTCGGTCTCGAAAAAGAGCGCGTCCTGGCCGTGCGCCAGCAGCTTGGCCGCCATCTTGCGCGCGTGGCCCGGGTGGACGCGGTCGTCGCGCGCGCTGGTGGTGAACAGCACGCTCGGGTAGGCGACGCCGGCCGCGACGCGCTGGTACGGCGAGTAGGCCGCCAGCGCCGCCGCGTCGCGCTCGTCGTCGGGGTCGCCGTACTCGTCGATCCAGCTCGCGCCGGCCAACAGTTCCGTGTAGCGCAGCATGTCCAACAGCGGCACCTCGCACACCACCGCGCCGAACAGCTCGGGGCGCGCGACCATCGCCGCGCCGACCAAGAGCCCGCCGTTGCTGCCGCCCTCGATCGCGAGCTTGTCCGGCCGCGTCAGCCCGGATGCGACGAGGTCCTCGGCGACGGCGACGAAGTCGGCGAAGCTGACCGGCTTGTTCGCGCCTTGCGCCGCCTGGTGCCAGGCCGGGCCGAACTCGCCGCCGCCGCGGATGCAGGCGATGGCGAAGGCGCCGCCCTTCTCGAGCCAGTGCGGGCCGAAGTTGTCGACGTAGTGCGGCAGCATCGGCACCTCGAAGCCGCCGTAGCCGTACAGGAGCGTCGGCGTCGAGCCGTCGAAGGGCGCGTCGCGGCGGCGCACGACGAAGTAGGGGATGAGCTCGCCGTCGGGCGCGGTCGCCTGCCGCTGCTCGGCGACGTAGGGCGAGGCGTCGAAGGCCGCCGGCTGCTGGCGCAGGCATTCGGGCGCGCCGTCGGGCAGCGTCACGCGGTAGAGCCCGGCCGGCGTCAGGTGGTCGCTGAAGCTGTAGCTCAGCACGTCGGTCTGCCACGGCTGGTCGACGAACTCGATCACGCCGGTCTCGGGCGTCGCCAGCTCGAAGCGGCGCCAGCCGGCGTCGCCCGGCTCGAAGGCGACGAGACGGCTTTGCACATTGTCGAGCAGGTTGACGACGACGAAGCGGCGCGTGGTCTCGACCGCGCTGACCGACTGGCGCGCGCCCGGCGTCAACAACGTCTCGATCGGGCCGGCGCCGGCAAGCAGCGTCGCGCGCGGCACGGCGAGCAAGCTGCCGGCGGCGAAGTCGGCGTCGCCCCAGCGCCACGGCTCGGCCAACCTGACGACGAAGGCGTCGGCCAGATACCCTTCGATGTCGGCCCTGGGCGGCAAGGGCAGCGGCGTGAGCGCGTCGTCGGCACCGAGGATGAAGTACTGCTTGCTGTAGAAGCCGTCGCTCGCCTCGACGATGTCGATGGGCGCGACGCCGTCGCCGAGGAAGCGCCAGGCGATCGCCATCATCGCGTCCTCGGGCAGTTGCAGCACGCGGCGCGCGGCGCTCCACGGCTCGCCGCGCCGGACCAGCCACACCTCGCGCGGGTAGCCGGCGCGGGTCAGCTGCTCGTCGGACCAGGCCGGGCAGACGAAGGCCTCGTCGAGCGTGCGCCAGGTGACGTGGTTCTTGCCCTCGGGGAAGGCGAAGCCGCCGTCGACGAAGGCGCGTTGGCCGAGGTGGTACTCGCGGCTGACGGTGGCGTCCTGCCCGCCGCGCGTCAGGTGCACGAGGCAGTGTTCGGGCGACTGCGTGTAGTGCGACACGCCGTCGAGGTACCAGTCCTCGCCCTCGGCGAAGGCCAAGGCGTCGATATCGAGCACGATCTGCCAGTCCGGGTCGTTGCGCCGGTAATGCTCGAGCGTGGTGCGCCGGTAGACGCCGCGCGGGTGCTCGGCGTCCTGGTGGAAGTTGTACAGCCAGCCCTGGTATTCGGTGAAGAAGGGGATCTGGCGGGTGTCGCGCAGCGTCGCGAGCACCGCGTCGCGCACGGGCGCGAAGCGCGGGTCGGCGTCGAGGCGGGCGCGGGTGCGCGCGTTCTGCCCTGCGACCCAGGCGGCGGCGTGCTCGCCGTCGAGGTCTTCGAGCCACAGATAGGGGTCGTGATGGTCGCTCATCGCGTGGGGGCGGGGAAATCGTAAAGGCGAGAGACTAAGCGATCGCGCCGCGTCCGGCCAGCGCGGCGGCGGCCGGACGCGGCGGGCTTCAGCCTGCTAGGAAGGCGCGCATCGCCGCGAGCGTGCGCTCGACGGCCGCGTCGTCGACCTGCCAGTGCGTCGCCAAACGCATCAGGCCGTCCTCGGGCGGGTTGGCCTTGATGCCCTTCTCCAGCAGGTAGGCGGTCAGCGCCGCGCCGTCGACGCCGTCGGGCAGGCGGAACCAGACGAGGTTGATGTGCACCGCGTCGAGGTCGACCGCGACGCCCGGCAGCGCGGCGAGCCCCGCGGCGAGCGTCCTGGCGCGCGCGTGGTCCTCGGCCAACCTTGCGCTCATCTCGTTCAGCGCGATCAGCCCCGGCGCGGCCAGCACGCCGGCCTGGCGCATGCCGCCGCCGAGCAGTTTCCGGTTGCGGCGCGCGCGCGCGACGAAGTCGGCGCTGCCCGCGACGAGCGAGCCGACCGGCGCCGCCAGCCCTTTCGAGAGGCAGATCATCACCGTGTCGGCGTGTTGCGCGATGTCGCGCGCGTCGACCTTCAGGTGCGTCGCCGCGTTGAAGAGCCGCGCGCCGTCCAGGTGCACCGGCACGCCGTGTTCGCGCGCCAGCGCGGCGGTTTCCGCCATCACCGACAGCGGGATCACGCGGCCGTTCGAGTGCGCGTTCTCGACGCAGATCAGGCCGGTGCGCGGCCAGTGGATGTCCTCGCCGACGCGGATGCGGCGGCGGATCGCGTCGGGCGGCATCACGCCGCGGTCCGATTCGACGGTGCGCAGTTGCACGCCGGCGATCAGCGCCGCGCCGCCGGTCTCGTGCCAGACGATGTGGCAGTCGTCGCCGAGGATCACCTCGTCGCCGCGCTGGCAGTGGGTCAGCAGCGCGAGCTGGTTGCCGAAGTTGCCGGAGGGCACGAACAGCGCCGCCTCCTTGCCGAGCCGCTCGGCGGCGGCCGCTTCGAGCGCCTTGACGGTCGGGTCGTCGCCGTACACGTCGTCGCCGACTTCTGCGTCCATCATCGCGCGGCGCATCGCCGGCGTCGGTTGGGTCACGGTGTCGCTTCTGAGGTCTGTCCAGCTCATCGCTTGTCCTTGTCGCGGGCCTGCAAACGGACGATGGCGACCCGCGGGGTCGCCATCGAAGGGGGATCGGGTCGGTCGCCCGATTGTGCCAGCCCGCGCGGGGCGGCGTCAGCGTTTCATCGGGCTACGACGCCTACTGCAGGCGGTAGGATTGCTTGATTTCGGCGACGCGGCGCTGGGCCAGCGCCACGGCGCTGTCGGTCATCGAGATGTCGGCGCCGCATTTGCAGCGCATCGGGCTGCCCGGTTGCAGCGATTTGAGGTGATGACGGGTTTCGTGCCCGCACTCGGTGCAGGCGATGACGACGGTGGCGTTGTAGTGCTTGTCCAGGTCGATATCGAATTGCGGCGTCGGCTTCATCGGTGGAATTCCTTGACTTCGACGTTGGTAAGGAAGGCTGAACCCCAGCGGCGCGGCGCGCCCCGGGGCTCTTTCTGAGCATAGGCCCGCGGGGGGGAAAGGCCAAGCGCGCGGCATGTTGCGGCGCGGGATTTTGCCTTGCGGATCAGTCGCTTGCCGCGTCGCCGTCGCGGCCGTCTGGCCTTGTGCGGCGCGATTCGCTATGCTTCGCCGCTGCCCTTCCGTCTGGAGTTTCCCCATGTCCCAAGCCGACCTCGAACGCCGCTTCGGCGGCATCGCCCGTCTGTACGGCGAAGAGGCGCTGGCGCGCTTCGCCGCCGCGCACGTGTGCGTGATCGGCGTCGGCGGCGTCGGCTCGTGGGCGGTCGAGGCGCTGGCCAGGAGCGGGATCGGCGCGCTGACGTTGATCGATCTGGACAACATCGCCGAATCGAACGTCAACCGCCAGCTGCCGGCGCTCGACCCCTATTTCGGCATGGCCAAGGTGGCCGCCTTGGCCGAGCGGGTGCGCGCGATCAACCCGGCGTGCGTCGTCACCGAGGTCGAGGACTTCGTCGACGAGGACAATCTGGAAGCGCTGCTGGGGCGCGGCTACGACTTCGTGTTCGACGCGATCGACAGCCTGAAGGTCAAGACCGCGATCGCCGCCTGGTGCGTCAAGCGCCGTCAGCCCTTCATCGTGTCCGGCGGCGCCGGCGGGCAGATGAACCCGGGGCTGATCCGCGTCGGCGACCTGTCCGGGACCACCAACGACCCCTTGCTGTCCAAGCTGCGCTACAACCTCAGGCGCCGTTACGGCCTGCCGCGCGAGGGCCGGATGCGCGTGCCCTGCGTCTATTCGACCGAGCCGCTGACTTACCCGCAGGCCGCTGCCTGCGACGTCGACACCGCGCACGGCGCCGCGCCGCAGGGGCTGTCGTGCGCCGGCTTCGGCGCCAGCATGGTCGTCACCGCCACTTTCGGCCTGTTCGCCGTCGCCGAGGCGCTCAAGGCGATCGCGGCGGCGAAGCCGAAGGCGCGCTAGGCGCGCGCTCGCCGTCGGCGAGCCTGGCCAGCGCGGCGTCCAGCCGCGCGAGCGTCTCGGCCGGCACGCGCCGGCTGCACCACAGGTGGCGCGTCTCGCCGGCCGGCATGTCCGGCGGCGTCGCCACCCTGACCCCGTCCTGCCGCATCGCTCCGGCCTCCTCGGCGCTGACGAAGGTATAGCTCGCGCGGCCGGCGGCGATCATCCTCACCATCGCGGCGATGGGCTCGCTGGTCGCGATCTCGCGCGGCCTGTTCGCCGCCAGCATCGCGTCGAGCGCGTTGCCGTAGGAGAAGCGCTCGCGGCGCAGGAAGACCCAGTCGCGCTCGGCCAACAGCCGCGCCAGCGTCGCCGAGCCGTGGACGGGCTGGGTCGCGTCGACGACGACGACCTGCGGCCGGTCGCGGTACAGCGGCGCGCTGAAGCGGCCGACGCGCTCGCGCTCGGGCGTGCGGAACCAGCCGACGCCGCAGTCCATCGCCTTGTCCGCCTCGATCTTGGCCAGTTGCCGGTTCGACGGCGTCGTCTGCCAGCGGTGCGCGACGCCGGCGACGACGAGCGCGCGTCTGAGCGGCTCGATCACGAGGCCGGTCGGCAGGCCGTCGGGGCGCGTGTAGTAGAACGGCGGGCGCTCGAAGTAGTGCAAGGTCAGCGGCTCGGCGGCGGCCGGCTGCGCGACGAGCGCGGCGGCGAAAAGCAGGGTCTGGTGCGGCATGCGGGCATTTTATGTCGAATGGATTTGTCGCGTCGCGGCAGCCTTGCGCGGTGCGACACTCTACAATAGCGGCCAGACGATAAAAACCACGGAGACAACACCATGACCGCCCCCGAGCGCGAACTGCCCTTCTACCAGCCCGTCGGCGACGAATGCGAACTGTTCGAGGCCGCCTGGCGCCAGCAGCTGCCGGTGCTGATCAAGGGCCCGACCGGCTGCGGCAAGACCCGCTTCGTCGCGCACATGGCCGCCAGGCTCAATCTGCCGCTGATCACCGTGTCCTGCCACGACGACCTGACCGCCGCCGACCTGGTCGGCCGCCACCTGATCGGCGACGGCGCGACCTACTGGGTCGACGGCCCGCTGACGCGCGCGGTGCGCGAGGGCGGCATCTGCTACCTCGACGAGGTGGTCGAGGCCCGCAAGGACACCACCGTCGTGCTGCACCCGGTGACCGACGACCGCCGCGTGCTGCCGATCGAGCGCACCGGCGAAACCTTGATTGCTCCCAAAAACTTCATGCTGGTCGTCTCGTACAACCCGGGCTACCAGCACGTGCTCAAATCGCTCAAGCCGTCGACGCGCCAGCGCTTCGTCGCGCTGGCCTTCGACTTCCCGCGCCCCGAGGTCGAGACCGCGGTCTTGAAACAGGAGTCCGGCCTCGACGACGCGCGCATCGCGCAGCTCGTTACGCTCGCGGGGCAATTGCGCCGGCTGGCCGGCTACGACCTCGAGGAGGGCGTCAGCACGCGCCTTCTGGTGTACGCGGCCAAGCTGATGGCCGCCGGCATGGCGCCGCGCCGCGCCTGCCGCACCGCGCTGGTCGAGCCCTTGAGCGACGACACCGACACCGTCGCCGCGCTCGCGGCCATCGTCGACGCGCAGTTCGCCGCGTAAGGGGCGCGCGATGAACGCCTACCCGGTGCACCCGGACGCGGCGGTGCCCCTCGCGGCGATGGAAACGCTGCTGCCGGTGCTGTTCCGCGCGCTCGGCGGCGACCCGGCGCTGAAACTGAAGCCCGCCGGCGGCCACGGCGCGCACGCCTGGCAGGACGAGGCGACGCTCTACCTGCCCGAATCGATCGCGCTGTTCGACACCGCCGAACTCAACCGCCGGCTCTACCTGTGGCTGGCCGCGCTGTCGGCCGAGCCGGTCGACGAGACGCTCGACTGGCTGAACCGCAACCGCGTCGCCGCCGCCGCGTGCCTGGCGCGCCAGCCGGGGCTCGCCGCCGAGTACCGATCGCTCGTCGAAGCCTTCCTTGCGCTGCGCCCCGAGCCGGACAGCCTTCCCGACGAACAAAGGTTGGCCGAGCTCGCCGTGCGCGCCGCGCTGACCGATCCGGCACGCGAACAGCCGGCCTCGGCCAACCTTGCCGGCCTCGCGCCGGTACCCTTGTGGCTGCACCCGAACCCGCCGCGCCCGCAGGCCAAGCCCGACGCCGGCGCGAACAAGCAAGCGGGCTCGGCCGCGCCGACCGAGACGCCGGATAACGGCCCGCGCGCCAAGCAGGGCGACAAGCAGGCCGGCGAGGAGAAGAAGGTCGCGCTGACCGACTTCAAGTTCGAGGCCAAGCCGCGCTGGGAGGACTACCTCAGCGACCACCGCGACAACCAGGGCGGCGGCGAGGGCGGCCAGGGCGACGAGGAGAAGGGCCCGCGCGCGACCGGCGCGATCGACGGCGACGACGCGCCGCCGGCCACCAGCGGCATGACCTACGGCTTCGCCTGGCACACCGAGAACGACGACACGCCGCTCGGCCCCGGCATCAAGCTGCCCGAGTGGGACTGCCGCAAGAACGCGCTGGTGCCGGACTATTGCCTCCTGAAGCCGATGCTGCCGGCGGGCGCCAGCCGACAGCCGTTGCCCGACCGGCTCAAAAGCCTCGCGCGCCACATCCAGCGCCAGTTCCAGGCGCTGACGCCCGAACGCAGCCGCAAGAGCGGCGAGTTCAACGGCCCGGACATCGACCTCGACCGCGTGATCCGCTTCTTCGTCGAGCGGCACAGCGGCCACGCGATCGGCGAGCCGGGGCTCTACCAGGCGTGGCCGCAGAAGGAGCGCAGTCTCGCCTGCCTCTTGCTCGCCGACCTGTCGCTGTCGACCGAGAACCGCCTGCCGTCCGGGCACAAGATCATCGACGTGATCCGCGACAGCCTCGCGCTGTTCGCCGAGGCGCTGACCGCCAGCGGCGACCGCTTCGGCCTGTACGGCTTCTCGTCGATCCAGCGCGACGAGGTGCGTTTTTTGGTGCTCAAGGACTTCTCCGAGCGCTACGACGACGAAACGCGCGGCCGCGTGCTGGCGCTCCGGCCCGGCTACTACACGCGCATGGGCGCGGCGATCCGCCAGGCCAGCGCGGTGATCGCCGAGCAGCCGGCCGAGCGGCGCTTGCTCCTGATCGTGTCCGACGGCAAGCCCAGCGACCTCGACCACTACGACGGTCGCTACGCGGTCGAGGACACGCGCGAGTCGGTGCGCGAGGCGCGCGCGCTCGGCGTGACGCCGTTCTGCGTGACGGTCGATCAGGAGGCGAGCGCGTATCTTCCGCACATCTTCGGCAGCAACGGCTTCGTCGTCGTGCAGCAGGCCGAGACCTTGCCGCAGGTCCTCACCAGGCTTTACGCGCAGATGACGCGCTGATCGGCGCCGATCAACGCCAAACCGCCGCGCCGGAAGCGTCCGGGCGGCGGTTTTTTCTTGCTGGGCGTTCAGCCGGCGCAGCGGCGTACCAGCGCGCGCCACTGCGCCGAGACGACCATGCCGTTTTCGTACAGCCTCACCTGCGAGCCGTTGGCGCGCGCGGCGACGTCGACGGTCAGGCCGGTGCGCCCGGTCGCCGGGTTGGCGAGCATCACCACGCGGCCGCCGCCCGCTTGCGAGCGCAGCGCGAGGTAGTCGTCGGGGATCTTCAAGCGCCGCACGCCGTCGACGACGCAGTCGGCGACCGCCTGCGGCGCGCGGGCGCTGGCGACGTCGACCAGCACCCGGCCGGCGCGCACGGCTTCGACGCGCGGCGTGTCGCGCCCGCCGCGCGGCGCGCCGCCGGCGCAGGCGGCGAGGGCGAGGACGGCGGCGACCGCGTACGCGCGGCGGCGCGTCGGGCGGAGCATGGGGGGCATGGCGGCACTCCTCGGAAAACGAACGGCACCCGCCTTGGGTCGGCCGGATGCCGTCGGGGTTCCGCCGCGGTGGCGGCAAGGCGTTAGCGGATGTTAAGCCCGTCGTGCGGTCGGGAGGCCATGATCGGGAGCGCGCGCAGGCGGCCGCGCTAGCGGGGGCACGGCGGCGTTCGGCGCGCCGGCCGGGCGTTTGATGTCCGCACTTCACACCGTAGACGAAGTCGCTCCGCTTGTCCTGCCTCCCCGGGGCGGGCAAGGGGCGGCTGGCCGCGGCGGTGCGGGCCGTCGCGGCCGCGCGGGCGTGAAAAAAGCGGGCGCCAGGCCCGCTTTGTCGGTGTCGAAGGTGCGAGCGCTTACTGGCGGATCTGGCCGTCGCCGAGCACCACCCACTTCTGGCTGGTCAGGCCCTCGAGGCCGACCGGGCCGCGCGCGTGGATCTTGTCGGTCGAGATGCCGATCTCGGCGCCCAGGCCGTACTCGAAGCCGTCGGCGAAGCGGGTGCTGGCGTTGACCATCACGCTGGCCGAGTCGACCTCGCGCAGGAAGCGGCGCGCGCGGCCGTAGTCCTCGGTGACGACCGCGTCGGTGTGGTGGCTGCCGTGCGCGTTGATGTGCTCGATCGCTTCGTCGAGGTCGCGGACCACCTTGACCGCCAGAATCGGCGCGAGGTACTCGGTTTCCCAGTCCTCGGCCGTCGCCGGCACCACCTTGTCGCCGAGGATGGCGCGCGTGCGGTCGCAGCCGCGCAACTCGACGCCCTTCTCCCAGTAGGCCTCGGCCAACCTCGGCAGGATGAATTCGGCGAACGCCTCGTGCACCAGGAGGCTTTCCATCGTGTTGCAGGTGCCGTAGCGGTGCGTCTTGGCGTTGATCGCGATATTGAACGCCTTGTCCGGGTTGGCGGTGTCGTCGATGTAGACGTGGCAGTTGCCGTGCAGGTGCTTGATCACCGGCACGCGCGCCTCGCGGCTGATGCGCTCGATCAACCCCTTGCCGCCGCGCGGCACGATCACGTCGACGTAGTCGGGCATGGTGACCAGTTCGGTCACCGCCGCGCGGTCGGTGGTCTCGAGGATCTGCACCACGCCGGCCGGCAGGCCGGCGACGGCGAGGCCCTCGTGCACGCAGGCGGCGATCGCCTGGTTGCTGTGGAAGGCTTCCGAGCCGCCGCGCAGGATCGCGGCGTTGCCCGATTTCAGGCACAGGCCGGCGGCGTCGGCGGTCACGTTCGGGCGCGACTCGTAGATGATGCCGACCACGCCGAGCGGCACGCGCATCTTGCCGAGCTGGATGCCGGACGGGCGGAAGGTGAAGTCGTCCATCTCGCCGACCGGGTCGGGCAGCGCGGCGATCTGCCTGAGGCCCTCGGCCATCGAGCGCACGGTGGCCTCGGTGATCGCGAGCCGGTCGACCAGCGCGGCCTCGAGGCCGGCCTTCTCGGCGGCGGCGAGATCCTGCATGTTGGCGGTGACGAGCTTCTCGTGGTCGCGTTCGAGCGCGTCGGCGATCGCCAGCAGCGCGCGGTTCTTCTGGTTGGTGTCGGCGCGGGCGATCGCGCGGCTGGCGGCGCGGGCTGCTCGGCCGACCTGTTGCATGTAGTCGTGGACGTTCATGGCGGGCTCTGGCGTGTCTTTATCGGATCGGAAAAGCTTATCCGATGCGGCGCGGCCCGCCAAGGCCGGCCCGACCGCGCCCGCCTCAGGCGACCAGCGCGTGCGCGACGAAGTCGAGCGCCGGGTAGTCGTCGGCGATTTCCTCGCCGAACTCGAGGATGGTGTCGTCGTCCTCGTCGTAGTGCCAGTTCAGCGTCACGTAGTTGCCCTTGACCGCGGCGTCGTTGAACAGCTCGAACAGGCTCATCAACAGCTTGGTGCTCGAGCTGTTGAAGTAGGCCAGCTGCACGTCGACGACGATGCGCGCGTGGTCGAGGCCGGCCAGGTAGCGCGCGGTCATCTCGAGCAGCGGGCCGTAGAAGGCCTGCGCGTTCTCCGGGTAGCTCTCGCCCTTGAGGCTCAAGCTGTGGGTATCGAAGCGGAAGTCGACTTCCGGCGTGGCCGCGGTCGCGGCGAGGTAGACGTTCTGCATGGTCAGATGGAGGCTTTCAGATAAAACAGGGTGGTGGTCGAGCCCTCGTCCGGCTCGTCGACGAAGTCGAATTCGATCGGCTCGCACGCGTCGCGCGCGACGGTCAAAAAGCCCAGGCCGGCGCCCTTGCTGCCGGCTTCGCCGTCGGCGCGCAGCTTTTCCTTGTACAGCGCCTTGATGTCGGCGTTGGTCATGCTGCGCAGCGGCTCGAGCTTTTCCTTCATGCGCGCCACCTTGTCGTTCTCGACCGGGTTGGCGCACACGACGTAGAAGTGGCCGTCGCGTTCGCCGACCCACAGCGCGCCGCGGCGAATCTCGCCGTCGTCGGCTTCGGTCAGCGGGTCGGCCGAGTAGTGGACGACGTTCTGCGCCATCTCCATGAACACCGAGAACAGCTTGCGGCGGGTGACGTTGGCGGCGTCGGAGCGGTCGAGCCGCCGGCGCAGCGCGTCGCCCATCGCGGTGACCATCGCCTGCGAGAAGTAGCCGGTGTAGTAGAAGACGACGTTTTCCTCGCGCGCGAGGTCCTGGAAGCGGTGAAAGGCGATCAGGCCCATGATGGTGGTCCGTGTCAAAAGGGGTCAGGGCAGGCGCACGCCGAACAGGCTGACGTCGTCGCGGCGGGCGTTCTCGCCCTGCCACGCGTGGAAGACGTCCAAGAGGCGGCCGCGCTGCTCGGTCATCGGCTGCTGGCGGTACTTGAGCAGCGCTTCCTTGAAGCGCTTCTTGCCGAAGCAGATGCGCTTGGGGCCGCCGATCTGGTCGATGATGCCGTCGGTGCTGATGTAGAGCTGGGCGCCGGGCGCCAGCGTCACGCGGCGGTTCTCCCATTGGTAGTCGAGCGGGGTCGACACGTAGCCGACGCCCTTCTTGTTGCCGTCGTGCACGGCGACCTCGTCGCTGCCCGGCTCGATGACGAAGATCGGCGTCTTGGCGCCGGCGTAGGTCAGCGTGCGCGTCGCCTTGTCGTACCAGCAGAACGCGCAGTCCATGCCGTCGTCGGAACGGATCTCGACGTTGTCGTCGTGCTCGAGCTCGTCGCGCGACAGTTGGCCGAGCGACTCCTTGACCTGGCGGTTGATCGCGCCAAGCAGCGCGGCCGGGTCGTGCAGGTCGCGCGTGGTCAGCACCTGCTTCAGGGCCGACGCCATGATCAGCGTCATGAAGGCGCCGGGCACGCCGTGGCCGGTGCAGTCGATCACCGCGACGAAGAAGCCGTCGTCGCGCCTGACGAAGTAGTAGTAGTCGCCGCCGACCACGTCGCGCGGCTCCCAGGCCATGAAGTAGTCGGTCAGCGCGGCGGCCATGTCGCGGCGCGAGCTTTGCAGGAAGGACTGCTGGATGACCGACGCGTAGTGGATGCTGTCCATCATCTGGCGGTGCTTCTCGGCCTGCTGGTCGGCCAGCGCCTGCATCAGCGACACGCCCTGGCCGAGGCCGGCGTAGTCGCCGTCGACGGTGACGAGAAAGCCGTCCGACAGCACCGACTCGCCGGCCGACAGCGCCTGGAACGACAACTCGGTCAGCGGCGTGTGGTAGTCGACCACCAGCGGAGCGGCGTTCATGAACGCGGTGCACGGCTTGCGGCCGAAGATTTCGCGGTGGAAGGGCCGCGCGATCGTGCTCATGAAGGTGTTGCGGTTGATGATGCCGACCGGGCGCTTGTCGTCGACGACCGGCAGGTTGCTCAACGATGCGTCGGCCGAGAACAGCTCGAGCACCTGGTAGTTGCTGTGCGCGGGCGACACGGTGGGCGGGCTTTGCAGCAGATCGCCGGCCACGTGCGCGGCGGCGCGGGGTTCTGGGGTATCCAGCGGCATGGGACTTCACTCCGTCAAGGTTGGGGCGGAGTGTAAGAAGGGTGCGTGTCAAAACCATGACACGATGATGACGTACGGATTAAAATCCCCCGCACATCGTCTGGGGCCGGGCCAAACGGCGGCTCCCGGCGGCGGACAAGGCGGCGCTTTTCCGGACGCCGCAAGCGAGGGAAATCCGATGCCTGCCATCGTCGTGGCGCTCTGGCTGCTCATGCTCGCCTGCCTGCCCGCGTCGGCGCTGGCCGAGGCGCAGCGCGTGCGCGTGCTGAGCTACTACAACTTCCTGCCCTGGAACGACCACGACCGCGCCGGCCTCACCCCGGCGCTGGCGCGGCGGCTGACCGAGCTGTCCGCCGGTCGCTACCGTTTCGTCCCGCAGCTGCTGCCGCGGCGGCGCTTCGACCAGGAGCTGGCGAGCAGCCGCGAGCCGCTGGTGGTGGCCTGGGCCAACCCCGGCTTTCTCGACGACGCGCAGCGGCGCCGCTACCTGTGGAGCCCGCCGCTGCTGAAGGACGTGTCGCTGCTGGTGTCGCGCCGCGAGCGGCCGGTGGACTTCAGCGGCGTCGAGTCGCTCGCCGGGCTGCGCTTTTCCGCCGTGTCCGGCCACCGCTACCCTGACCTCGAGCCGCTGATCGCGGCCGGCCGGCTCGCGCGGGTCGACGCCCCCGACGCGCGGCTGGCGCTGATGAAGCTGCTGTTCAGGCCCGACAGCGACTTCGCGTTCGCCGAGCTCAGCCTGCTCGGCTATCTGCGCCGCGACCCGTCCTTTCCCATCGATCAACTCCACCTGTCGGCGCGGCCGCGCCTGACGAGCCTGACCCGCCACCTGATGGTCCGCCGCCGCGACGCGGCGCTGTTCGCCGAGCTGGACGCGCTGCTGCGCCGGCTGGACTGCGACAGCCGGTGGCAGGCCACGCTGCGCGAATACGGTCAGGAGAAGCTGCGCGTCGCCTGCGCGCCGGCGCCCTAGGCGGCGCGCGGCCTCAGTGGCCGAGCGCGCGCTTGACGCGGTTGACGCCGAACCAGACCAGCGCCGCGACCGGTACGACGGCCAGGCCGGTCGCCAGTTCGGCGTTCACGTGCAGGCCGGCGGCCTTGGCGGCCTTGAAGAGGTAGCCCAGCAGGCCGACCGCGTAGTAGGTCAGCACGCCGACCGACAGCCCTTCCACCGTTTCCTGCAGCCGCAGCTGCAGCTCGGCGCGCTTGTCCATGCTCGCCAGCAGCGCGCGGTTCTGTTGTTCGTGCAACACCTCGACGCGGGTGCGCAACAGCGCGGTGGTGCGCTGCACGCGCGCGACCAGCCGGTCCTGACGGCCGACCACCGTCTCGCAGGTCGCCATCGCCGGCGCCAGGCGCCGCTCGAGGAACTCGCGGAACGGCTGCAGGCCGGTCAGCCGCCGCTCGCGCAACTCCAGCGCGCGCTGCGTCACCAGCTGGTAGTAGGCGCGGCTGGCCGAGAAGCGGTACTGGTGCTCGCCGACCATGCGCTCGGCGCGCGTCGCCAGCTCGGTCAGCTCGGTCAACAGCGTCGCGTCCTGGCGCTCTTCCTCCAGCATGCCCTCGGTCACGTCGCGCAGCTTCTGGCCGAGCCGGTTGATCTCGCCCATCTGCTGCTTGGCGATCGGCAGCGCCAGCAGCGCCAGCATCCGGTAGGTCTCGATCTCGAACAGGCGCTGCAGCATGCGGCCGCTCTGGTTCGGCCCCATCGCGCGGTCGACGACCACGTAGCGCGAGAAGCCCTCGGCCAGGTGCGGGTCGGGGTGCAGGCGCAAGTCGGTGTAGGCGACGCCGTTGCCATCGGCGATCTCGCCGCCGATCAGCTCGCGGCCGGCGAACCAGCGCCGCGCGATCTCCTGCACCGGCTTTTCCTCGCCGGCCGGCAGCAGCACCGCGTGGATCGCGACCATCAGCGCGCCGGGCAGGCTGGCCAGCCAGTCGTCGGGCAGGCGGTCGAGCGCGGTGCGGTCGAACGGGTCCGGGCAGGCGCCCGGCAGGATGAATACATAGTGGGCGAACTCGGTGTGCAGCGACCAGCGCAAGCCAAGTTCGCCGGCGACGCCGCTGTAGTTGCCCGCGTCCGGCGCCGGCGCCGGCAGGCCGAGGCGGCGCGCCAGCTCGGCGAGCGCCTCGCGCTGGCCGGCGTCGTTCTTCTCGAACAGCAGCGTCAGCGAGGTCAGGCGCGCGGGCGACGGCACGGCGACCGGCGGGCGCGCGTGCGCCTCGTCGTTCAGCGGCCGCCGCAGCGGGTGGACGGTCAGTTGGGTCATGGATCTTCCTCGGAGCGCAAAAGACGTTGGCCGAGGCTCCGCGCGCGCGGGGGCTCGGCCAACGGCTCTGGCCGGGCGTCAGCATACACGATGCGCCGCTCAGGGCCGACCCTTGCTTTTATATATCAAAAACAAATAACAAATAAATAAAACATTATTTTTGGTTCTATGTTGGTGGCGGATAAGCTGAAAGACGTCAACCCGAAGTCATTCCGAGGCCATCCGCATGAAACTCCGCCCCCTGCTGTTCGCGCCGCTGCTGGCGCTCGCCGGTACCGCCGCGCACGCCGACGTCACGCTGCTCAACGTCTCCTACGACGTGATGCGCGACTTCTACAAGGACTACAACCCGCTGTTCCAGCAAGCCTACCAGGCCAAAACCGGCGAGCGCGTCACCGTACAGCAGTCGCACGGCGGCTCGTCGAAGCAGGCGCTGTCGGTGGTCGGCGGCCTCGCCGCCGACGTGATCACGATGAACCAGGCGACCGACATCGACCTGTTGGCCGACAAGGGCCTGCTGCCGGCGAACTGGGCCCGCCGGCTGCCGAACGACAGCGTGCCGTTCAACTCGATCACCGTGTTCCTCGTCAGGAAGGGCAACCCGAAGGCGATCCGCGACTGGAACGACCTCGTCCGCCCCGGCGTGCAGGTGATCGTGCCCAACCCTAAGACCTCGGGCAACGGCCGCTACACCTATCTGGCGGCCTGGGGCCAGGCGCTCAGGCAGCCGGGCGGCAGCGAGGCCAAGGCGCGCGACTTCGTTTCCCGGCTGTTCCGGAACGTGCCGGTGCTCGACAGCGGCGGCCGCGCGGCGACGACGACCTTCATCCAGCGCCAGGTCGGCGACGTGCTGGTCACCTTCGAGAACGAGGCCGAGATGGTCGCGCGCGAGTTCGGTCGCGGCGGCTTCGACGTCGTCTACCCGAAGCTGTCGGTGCTGGCCGAGAACCCGGTCGCGCTGGTCGACAAGGTGGTCGACAAGAAGGGCACGCGCCAGGCGGCCGACGCCTACCTGCGCCAGCTGTGGAGCGTCGAGGGCCAGACCGTCGCCGCGCAGAACTACCTGCGCCCGCAGCACCCGCAGGTCGCCGCCCGCTACGCCGCGCAGTTCCCGCCGGTCAAGACCTTCCGCGTCGCCGAGGTGTTCGGCAGCTGGCGCGCGGCGATGAAGACGCACTTCGCCGACGGCGGCGTGTTCGACCAGATCTACGCGAAGAAATAAGCGATGAAGCTGCTTAACCGACAACACAGCGTGCTGCCGGGCTTCGGCCTGTCGTTCGGCCTCACGCTGTTCTGGCTGCTCCTGATCGTGCTGTTGCCGTTCGCAGCGCTGGTGCTCAAGACCGCCGACATGGGCTGGGCCGCCTTCGTCGACACGGTGAGCGCCGAGCGCGTGGTCGCGTCGCTGAAGCTGTCGTTCGGCGCGGCCGGCGTCGCCGCGGCGATCAATATCGTGATGGGCTTTCTGCTCGCCTGGGTGCTGGTGCGCTACCCGTTTCCGGGCAAGCGCCTCGTCGACGCGCTGGTCGATCTGCCGTTCGCGCTGCCGACCGCGGTGGCCGGCATCGCGCTGACCACGCTGTACGCGCCGAACGGCTGGCTCGGCCAACATCTGGTGCCGCTCGGGCTCAAGGTCGCGTTCACGCCGCTGGGCATCGTCGTCGCGCTGACCTTCGTCAGCCTGCCCTTCGTCGTGCGCACCGTGCAGCCGGTGCTCGAGGACCTCGAGAAGGAACTCGAGGAAGCGGCGAGCTGCCTCGGCGCCTCGCGCTTTCAGATCTTCCGCCGCGTGATCTTCCCGGCGACGGTGCCGGCCTTGATCACCGGCGGCGCGATGGCCTTCGCGCGCGCCACCGGCGAGTTCGGCTCGGTGATCTTCATCGCCGGCAACATCCCGCTGGTGTCCGAGATCGCGCCGCTGATCATCATCTCCAAGCTCGACCAGTACGACTACCTGGGCGCCACCGCGGTCGCCGTGGTGATGCTGGCGCTGTCGTTCGTGCTGCTGTTCGCCATCAACGCCATCCAGTGGTGGGCGTCGCGCCGCCACGGCGGCAAACGTTAAGGAGCGGCCATGTCCGATGTTTCTTCCCGCGCGACCGCCGAGGCTGCCTGGGTGCGCGTCGCCTTGACGACGCTCGCGCTCGCCTTCGTCGCGCTGTTTCTGCTTGTGCCGCTCGCCGCGGTGTTCTGGGAGGCCTTTTCCAAGGGCTGGCAGCTCTACGTCGATTCGCTGACCGAGCCGGAAGCGTGGTCGGCGATCAAGCTGACGCTGTTGACCGCCGCCTTCGCGGTGCCGCTCAACCTGGTGTTCGGTGTCGCCGCGGCGTGGGCGATCGCGCGCTTCGAGTTCCGCGGCAAGAGCTTCCTCGTCACGCTGATCGACCTGCCGTTCTCGGTGTCGCCGGTGGTCGCCGGCCTGATGTACATGCTCTTGTTCGGCGCGCAGGGCTGGCTCGGCCCGTGGTTGGCCGAGCACGACGTCAAGATCGTGTTCGCCGTGCCGGGCATCGTGCTGGCCACCGTGTTCGTCACCTTCCCCTTCGTCGCGCGCGAGCTGATCCCGCTGATGCAGGCGCAAGGCGCCGACGAGGAACAGGCGGCGATGGTGCTCGGCGCCTCTGGCTGGCAGACCTTCTGGCGCGTGACGCTGCCCAACGTCAAGTGGGGCCTCTTGTACGGCGTGATACTGACCAACGCGCGCGCGATGGGCGAATTCGGCGCGGTGAGCGTGGTGTCCGGCCACATCCGCGGCGAGACCAACACCATCCCGCTGCACGTCGAGATCCTCTACAACGAGTACAACTTCGTCGGCGCCTTCGCCTGCGCCTCGCTGCTGGCCTTCCTCGCCTTGCTGACGCTGGTGGTCAAGAGCCTCGTCGAATGGAAGATCGCGCGCGCGCAGGCCGCGTCGCTGAACCGGACCCGCGAGGCGCGCCTCGCGTCCGCGTAACTCAAACGGGTGAATCCATGAGCATCGAAATCCGCAACATCCACAAGCGTTTCGGCGACTTCACCGCGCTCGACAACGTCAACCTCACCGTCGAGTCCGGCGAACTCGTGGCCCTGCTCGGCCCGTCCGGCTGCGGCAAGACCACGCTGTTGCGCATCATCGCCGGGCTGGAGACGCCCGATGCGGGCCGCGTGCTGTTCGGGGGCGAGGACGCGACGCACACCCACGTGTCCGAGCGCCAGGTCGGCTTCGTGTTCCAGCACTACGCGCTGTTCCGCCACATGACCGTGTTCGACAACGTCGCCTTCGGCTTGTCGGTGCGGCCGCGCAAGGTGCGCCCGAGCAAGGAAGAGATCCGCGACAAGGTGATGAAGCTCCTCAAGCTCGTCCAGCTCGACTGGCTCGCCGACGCCTACCCGGGCCAGCTGTCCGGCGGCCAGCGCCAGCGCATCGCGCTCGCCCGCAGCCTCGCGGTCGAACCGAAGGTGCTGCTGCTCGACGAGCCGTTCGGCGCGCTCGACGCCAAGGTCAGGAAGGACCTCAGGCGCTGGCTGCGCGAGCTGCACGACGAGATCCACGTCACCAGCGTGTTCGTCACCCACGACCAGGAGGAGGCGCTCGAGGTGTCCGACCGCGTGGTGGTGATGGACCACGGCCGCATCGAGCAGGTCGGCGCGCCCGACGATATCTACGAGCACCCGGCCAGCCCCTTCGTCACCCAGTTCCTCGGCGACGTGAACCTGTTCCACGGCCGCGTCGACGGTGCGCACCTGACCATCGGCGACTACGCGCACCCGCTTGCCGCGCCGCCGGGCGAGGGCCAGGCGCTCGCCTACGTGCGGCCGCACGATCTGATCGTCAGCCGCGCGGCCGACGACGCGCTCGCGTCGGGCACCGTCGAGCACATCCACGCGGTCGGCCCGCTGGTGCGCATCGAGGTCGCCACCGGCGACGGCCAGACGCTCGAGGCGGTGCTCGCCAAGGAGGTCTTCCGCGAGCTCGCCATCCTGCCGGGCGAGTCGGTTTTCCTCAAACCGCGCAAGGTGTCGGTCTTCCTCGCCGACGGCGACTATTCGATCTGAGCGGCGCGACGGAAAAAGGCTCGGCCAACCTTCGGAGGTTGGCCGAGCCTTTTTGGTTTTCGGCTTTCAGCGGCCGGCTCAGGTCGCCCGCCGCGCTGCGGAAGGCGTGCCGGGCATCCTCCTTTCATGACGCGTGCTGTTTACGACCGTGCTGGCGCCGCTGCCGTGCGAGCTCGGCTGCCTTGTCCCGGTTTCGGTCGACCCCTTGTGCGACTTTTTGTATAGTACAAAATGCGTGTCGAGTTGTCCGACGGCCTGTCCTTCCCCTTGTCGTCACGTCCGAACCGGCGTCGATCCGTGTCAGCGAGAAATCGAGCCGGCACTTTATGTTGAATGAATTTCCATTCGTGGCGGGGGCATAGACGTCCGCTCACGAAAGGGCGAACAGATCATCGGAGGCAAGAGCAATGTTCGGTTATTCCATCGTCAACACGGCCGAGATCGAGGCCGGGCGCGAAGAGGCTCGCCGGCTGCAGCAGCTGTTTCGCGGGCTCGACGCCACCACGGCGCTGGTCGAGTTTTCTGCCGACGGCACCATCCTCAAGGCCAACCCGCTCTTTTGCCAGACGATGGGCTATCGTGCCGACGAGCTCAAGGGCGTCCATCATCGCGTGTTCTGCCCTCCCGAGGTGGCGAACGGCGCGGAATACCAGGCGTTCTGGCGCCGGCTCAAGAGCGGCGAATCGTTCAGCGGCAAGTTCCGGCGCCTGACGCGGGAAGGGCGGCCGATCTGGCTGGAGGCGACCTATTTCCCGGTGCTCGGCAAGGCCGGCGAGGTGGTGAAGGTGGTGAAGATCGCCAGCGACATCACCGGGCGGGTCGAGGAAGCCGATCGGACCCGCCGCCTGCTGCTGGCGCTCGACCGCTCGATGGCGGTGATCGAGTTCGACCGCAACGGCACGATCCTGAGCGCCAACGACAACTTCCTCACGCTGATGGGCTACCGGCTGGACGAGCTGGTCGGCACACCGCACCGGGCGCTGTGCAAGCCCGACTACGCCGCCAGCCCCGCCTACCGGCAATTCTGGGACAGCCTGCAGCGCGGCGAGTATTTCGGCGGGCAGTGCGAGCGGGCGGCGCGCGATGGCCGCACCGTGTGGCTGGAAGCGACCTACAACCCGATCCGCGACGAGGACGGCGAGTTGACCCGGGTGTACAAGTTCGCCACCGACGTGACCGCGACGGTCGAGCGCCACCGCGCGGAGCGCGAGGCGGCGCACGCCGCCTGCGAGATTTCGCGGGGGTCCGAAAAGCTGTCGGGCGAGGGCGAACGGGTGATCCTCGAGGCGATCGCCAAGATGGACGCGCTGACCGCGAAGGTACGCGCCGCGTCCACCCAGGTGCGCCAGCTGGGGGAGCAGGCCAACGGCATCACGTCCATCGTCAACACCATCAAGGACATCGCCGATCAGACCAACCTGTTGGCGCTGAACGCGGCGATCGAGGCCGCGCGCGCGGGCAGCGCGGGCCGCGGCTTCGCGGTCGTGGCCGACGAGGTGCGCAAGTTGGCCGAGCGCACCACGAAGTCGACGGTCGAGATCGCGGACATGATCGAGGCCATCCGCGCCGAGACCTTGTCCGTGATCGACGGCATGGCGGGCAGCCTCGCCGAGGTCGACGAGGGAACCCGCCTGGCCAACCAGGCGGGGCAGGCCATCGGCGAGATCCGGCTGGGGGCGCAGCGGGTGGTCGAGGTGGTCAGCGCGCTCTCGTCGCAGCTCACGCGCTGACGCCGGCGGCTTTACGCCGGCGCCTGCCAGGCCACGGGCGGCAGCTGTTCGAAGCCCGGCTTGGCGAAAAGGTAGCCCTGAAAGAGCCGGACGCCGAAATCCTGCAGCGCGGCGAGTTCGTCCGGGTGTTCGATGCCCTCGGCGATGACGTCGATGCCGAGCGACTGGCAGACGCCGAGAATGCCCTTCACGATCGCCTGGCGCACCGGCTCGACGTGGATGTCGCGGATCAGCGCCATGTCGAGCTTGATGATGTCGGGCTGGAATTCGGCCAGCAGGTTGAGTCCGGAATAACCCGCGCCGAAATCGTCGATCGCCGTCTTGAAGCCCTGGCGCTTGTATTCGTTGATGATGCTCTTGAGGTGGTCCTTGTCGACCAGCTGTTCGTTTTCGGTGATCTCGAAAATCAGCCTTTCGGTCGGGAAGTCGAACCGTTCGGCCGCCTCCAGCGTGGCGCGGATGCAGGTTGCCGCGTGGTAGACCGCGTTGGGCAGGAAGTTGATGCTGACATGGCAGGGAATGGCGAGCCGGGCGGCCAGTTCGACTGCCGCCACCCGGCACGACTGGTCGAAGCGGTAGCGGTTGTTTTCGTTGACCTGGGACAGCACCGCCCCGGCGCCGCTGCCGTCGCGCCCGCGCACCAGCGCTTCGTAGGCGAACACGCGCTGCGCGCGCGCATCGACGATGGGCTGAAAGGCCATGGTGAAGTCGAAGTCGAGCGGGGGGCTTTCCCGACAAGCGTGGCAGGCTGGCGTTTTCGAGGTTTTAGGCATGGGGGCAGGACGTTGTTGTGTTCGCTTGCATGGTACGCCGCCGGCTTGTCGTCAGGCAAAGCAGGCCGGCCCCGTTTCCTGCCGTCGCCCGGTGCTGCCTGGCACGAGCCTGTCGAAGCGCGCCCGCGCTGCTCGCGGGCCTCGCCGGGGGAAAAGGTTGGCCGAGCGCCGCGTTAGCCGCGGCGGCCCCGGTCGGCGCCGGACAGCGCGCGGGCGATGAAGTGGCGCGGCACGCGCGAGCGCGGCACGCGGTGCTCGAACCAGGCGCGTACGTCCTCGTCGAGCCCGATGCCGTGCATGTAGTTGTACAGCGCCTTGTTCAGCGCGCGGCCGAGCGCGTCGTGGTCGACGCCGGTCGGGTCGATGAAGCCGATGTCGTTCTTGGCGAAGGCGCCCGGCGGCGGCGGGATCAGCTCGACGCCGTACTCCTCGGGGTTCTTGCCGACCGGCGAGTGCACGGTGCACGAGAAGCGGTGGAAGAAGCCCGACTGGATGCAGCCGTTGTCGAACAGCTGGCGCACGTATTCGAGCGCGTCGACGGTGTCCTCGACGGTCTGGGTCGGGAAGCCGTACATCAGGTAGGCGTGCACCAGCACGCCGGCTTCGGCGAAGGCGTGCGTGACGCGCGCGACCTGCTCGACCGACACGCCCTTCTTCATCAGCTTCAACAGCCTATCGGACGCGACCTCCAGCCCGCCCGAGATCGCGATGCAGCCCGACTCGGCCAACAGCTGGCACAGCTCGGGCGTGAACGACTTCTCGAAGCGCACGTTGCCCCACCACGAGATCGACACGCCGCGGCGCAGCAGCTCCTCGGCCAGCGCGCGCAGCACCTTGGGCGGCGCCGCCTCGTCGACGAAGTGGAAGCCGGTCTGGCCGGTTTCGGCGACGATGGCCTCGATGCGGTCGACCAGCGTCTCGGCGGTGGCCGCCTCGTAGCGCGAGATGTAGTCGAGGCTGATGTCGCAGAAGCTGCACTTCTTCCAGTAGCAGCCGTGCGCGACGGTCAGCTTGTTCCAGCGCCCGTCGCTCCACAGCCGGTGCATCGGGTTGAGCATGTCCAGGAGCGACAGATACTTGTCAAGCGGCAGCCCGTCCCAGGTCGGCGTGCCGACCTCGCCGAACGGCACGTCGGGTTCGGGGAAGTGCTGGTAGCGCACCCGGCCCTGTTCGTCGCGCACGAAGGTGCGCACCAGGCGCGACGCCGAGCGCTTGCCGGCCAGGTGCTCCAGGAGAGCCAGCAGCGGGCGCTCGCCGGCGTCGAGCGTCACGAAGTCGAAGAAATCGAACACGCGCGGCTCGGCCAACTCGCGAAGTTCGGTGTTCACGTAGCCACCGCCCAAGGCAAGCTTGACGCCCGGGCGCGCGGCGCGGATCGCCTGCGCGATGCGGAACGCGGCGTAGACCGCGCCGGGGAAGGGCACCGACAGCAGCACCAGGTCGGGCGCGTGGCGCTCGAGCGCCGCGAGCGCGAGCCGGACCAGCGTGTCGTCGACGAGGTTGGTCGGCGCGGCGAGCGCGCGCGCCAAGGGGTCGAAGCTCGGCTGGCTCATCGCCAGCGATTCGGCGTAGCGGACGAACTCGAAACGCGGGTCGACCGCGTCGCGCAGCACGTCGGCCAGGTCGTTCAGGTACAGCGTCGCCAGGTGGCGCGCGCGGTCCTGCAGGCCGAGCGCGCCGAAGGCCCACGCCAGCGGGTCGCCGCCGTCCTCGTCGATGTAGACGTCGAGCGAGGCGAAGCGCGCGCCCTCGGGCAGGTAGTTGCGCGAGACGATGCGGTGGGCGAGCGTCGAGTCGCGGCCCTGCAGGAAGGCGACGGTCGGCGCGACCGTTGCCCGGTAGCGCTCGAACTGCTCGACGAAGGCGGCCACGTTGGCGCTGCGCCGGCGCGGCGGCAGCGCGTCGATGCGCTCGCGCACCGCGTCGAGCCCGGCCGGCGAAAACAGTTCGAGCACCAAGGCGAGCGCGAGGTCCTCCTGGCGCGCGTCGACGCCGTGCGAGCGCAGGAAGCCGGTCAGATAGGCGGTGGACGGGTAGGGGGTGTTCAGCTGCGTCATCGGCGGGATGAGCGACAGCACGCGCGTCGTCGCGGGGGCGGGGGTCTGGACGGTGTTCATCTTCGGTGGCGGGCGCCGCGTCGCGGCGCGTTCACAGCGACCATTGCGACATGCCGAGCTTGTCGACGGTCTGTCGCCAGGCCTGCTGCAGTTTCTGGAATTTGGCGTGGGTCGGCACCGTCTTGCGCACCTTGAGCATCAGCTCGTGCGCGCGGCGCATGTGGCTCTCGTGCCAGCCCTGGCGGTGCACCATCGCCAGCGTGGCGTTGACCAGGTTGAGCGTCACCTGGATGTTGTCGGGCATTTCCTCGTGCGCGCGGGCGAAGCGCTCGATCGCCGCCTCGTAGCGGCCGGCCTGCGCCTCCTTGACCGCGGCGTTGTTCAGGTCGACCACGGTCTGCACGTTGGCCGAGATCAGCTCGCGGCCGGCCTCGCCGCGCGAGGTCTCGTCGAACAGCGCGCCGATGCGCGACAGCAGGGCCTCGTCGTCGTGGTGGTTGCGCACCAGCTCGCCCATCACCGCGTCGCCGGCCGCGTCGTCCTTCTGCGCGTAGCAGGCGCGCGCGAAGGCCATCTGCGCGTCGGGCGTCAGCCGCGGCGACAGTAGCTTGTGGCGTTCCTTGGCGGCGGCCAGCAGCTGGCGCGCCTTCTGCGCCTGGCCGCTCTGGGCGTGGATCTGGCTGTCGATCACGTCGGCCATCCATTCGCCGACCTCGTCGTAGCGGTAGTCGCGCCTGAGGCTGGCGAGCGTGCGGCCGGCCTGGGCGGTCTCGCCGCGCGCCAACTGCACGCGCGCGAGGTCGGCGTACAGCGTCGGCTGGCGGTGCCAGGTGTACTTGGCCAAATCGAGCGTGGTCTGGCAGGCGGCCTCGGCGGTCGCCAGGTCGTTGTTGCCGAGCGCGAGCTCGGCGAGCGCCTGCTGGCGGCGGATCACCACCGGCGACAGTTCGGTCGCGGTCTTGAGCACCGCCTGCGCCTCGACCTTGCGGTGGTTCGCGCTGTGCAGCCTGGCGAGCCAGTCGTAGGCTTCCATCACGCGGCCGTTTTCGAGCAGCACCTCCTCGAACAGGCCGCGCGCCTCGTCGTAGGCGCGCAGCCCCGTCAGCGCCTTCGCCAGCCCGAGCTTGGCCCAGCCGACCTCCTTGACCGCGAGCACCTCGCGGTAGAGCGCGCGCGCGGTGTGGAAGTCCTCGATCTTCAGCGCCAGCGAGCCCTTGAGCTTCATGAAGTCGAGCGTGAACTCGCCGCGCTCGGCCAGCATGCGGTTGCAGATCTCGATCGCCGACAGGTAGTCGTGGCGCTGCACCGCCGCGTCGACGACCTTGAACGCCTCGCGGCGGCGCATCGCGCGCTCGAGCCGCTGGCTCAGCAATTCGCCGGTGAAGGGCTTGAGCAGGTAGTCGTCGGGCGCCAGCTCGGCGGCCGAGATCACGCGCTGCGCGCGCCGCTCGCCGGTGACGATCATGAACACGCACGATTGCTTGATCAGGTTGCGCGCCTTGACCTCCTCGAACAGGTAGAGGCCGTCGTAGCCGTTGCCGAGGTCGTAGTCGCACAGCACGACGTCGAAGTCGTACTTGGCGAGCTTGGCGAGCGCGTCCGACGCGCGCCCGGCGTACTCGACCTTGTCGGCGCCGAAGCTGGCCAGCGTCATCGCCAGCGCGCGCTGCATCTCGGGCACGCTGTCGATCACCAGGAACAGCCGGTGGGCGTAAGGGTTGCGCCGGCCGCGTTCGGCGTCCGCGTCCGCTTCGGCGTGGCCGAGCCGGCTGGCGGCGAGCCGGGCCAGCGGGTTGGGAGGGGGGCTCGGTGCGCTCATCGTGTCGCCTTTCAGGCTGGGTTCAGCTTGGCGTAGCGCAGGTCGAGCCACTTGATCCCGTGCTCGGCGAAGTTGATCGCCAGCCGCACGTCGTCGCCGCCGGCGCCCTCGGCGTCGATCACCACGCCGAGGCCGAACTTGGCGTGTTCGACCGACTGGCCGATGCGCCAGCCGCCAAGGTTGGCCGAGCGCGTCGGGCGCGGCGCGGCGGCCGGCTGGGCCCACGCGGCGCGCTCGGCGCGCGGCGCGGGCTTGGCCGACAGGAACTTGAGCAGCGCTTCGGGCAGCTCTTCGAGAAAACGCGAGCGCAAGGGGTAGCTCGAGCGCCCGTGCAGCATGCGGCTTTGCGCGCAGGACAGGTACAGCCGGCGGCGCGCGCGCGTGATCGCGACGTACATCAGCCGGCGTTCCTCCTCCAGCCCCTTGCGCTCGGCCATGCTGTTCTCGTGCGGGAACAGGCCTTCTTCGAGGCCGGAGACGAACACCGCCGAGAATTCCAGACCCTTGGCCGCGTGCACCGTCATCAGTTGCAGCGCGTCCTCGCCGGCCTCGGCCTGGTGCTCGCCGGCCTCGAGCGCGGCGGCGGTCAGGAATTCGACCAGCGCGTTGGCCGGCTCGTCCGGCATGTAGGAGGCGGCGGCGTTGACGAGTTCGTCGAGGTTGGCGAGGCGTTCCTCGCCGTCCTTCTTGTCGGCCTCGTACATGGCCTTGAGGCCGGAGTGCTCGATCGCGAGGCTGACGGTCTCGGCCAAGGTCAGCGCGGCGGCGTCGCGCTTGGCGCGCAGCGACTCGATCAGGGCGACGAAGTCGGCGAGCTTGCCGGCGGCGCGGCCGGCGCCGCCTGAGCAGGCGGCCTGCCATAGGCTGACGCCCTGTTCGCGGCCGATCGCCAACAGGTTCTCGACCGTGCGCGCGCCGATGCCGCGCGCCGGCACGTTGATCACGCGCAGCAGCGCGTTGTCGTCGTCCGGGTTGGCGATCAGGCGCAGGTAGGCGAGCGCGTGCTTGACTTCCTGGCGCTCGAAGAAGCGCAGCCCGCCGTAGATGCGGTAGGGCAGCTTGGCGTTGACGAGCGCGTGCTCGAGCACGCGCGACTGCGCGTTGCTGCGGTAGAGCAGCGCGATGTCGGACAGGCGCCAGCCGTCGCGTTCGAGCGCCTTGACCTCGTCGACGATGAAGGCGGCCTCCTCGACGTCGGAATGGGCCTCGAACAGCCGGATCGGCTCGCCGTCGCCGGCGTCGGTCCACAGCTTCTTGCCGAGGCGGCCGTCGTTGTGCTCGATCAGCGCGTTGGCGGCGGCGAGGATGTTGCCGGCCGAGCGGTAGTTCTGCTCCAGCCGGATCGGCTCGGCGATCGCGAAGTCGGCCAACAGCGAGCGCATATTGCCGACCTCGGCGCCGCGGAAGGCGTAGATCGACTGGTCGTCGTCGCCGACGGCGAACACCGAGCCGATGTCGCCGGCCAAGAGCTTGAGCCACGCGTACTGCAGCCGGTTGGTGTCCTGGAACTCGTCGACCAGGATATGGGTGAAGCGCGCCTGGTAGTGCGCGCGCAAGGGCTGGTTGGCGACCAGCACCTCGTAGCTCCTGAGCAGGAGCTCGGCGAAGTCGACCACGCCCTCGCGGCGGCACTGCGCGTCGTAGGCGGCGTACAGCTCGATCAGCTTGCGCGTGTACGGGTCGCCGGCCGACAGCACGTCGGCGCGCTGGCCGTTTTCCTTGTTGCCGTTGATGAAGCCCTGCACCGCCTTGGGCGGAAAACGCTCGTCGGAGACGTCGAGGCTCTTCATCAGCCGCTTGATCGCCGACAGCTGGTCGGCCGAGTCGAGGATCTGGAAGGTGTTCGGCAGGCCGGCGTCGCGGTGGTGCAGGCGCAAAAAGCGGTTGCACAGGCCGTGGAAGGTGCCGATCCACATCGCGCGCACGTTGACCGGCACCATGGCCGCCAGCCGCGTCTGCATCTCGCGCGCGGCCTTGTTGGTGAAGGTGACGCCGAGCACGCCGGCCGGGTTGGTCTGGCCGGTGGTCAACAGCCACGCGATGCGCGTGGTCAGCACGCGCGTCTTGCCGCTGCCGGCGCCGGCGAGCACCAGCGCGCTCTTGTTCGGCCAGGTGACGGCGGACAGTTGTTCGTTGTTGAGCCCGGCGAGCAGGCTGCCGTGGGGTTGCGCGACGTTCGGTTCCATGCGGCGATTCTACCACCAGCGCCGCGGGCGCCCCGGCGCCGTTTCGTTCGGCGCGCCGCGGCGGATGCAGAACTGCGGGCGGGGTCGCCGGCGCTTCAGTGCGCGGGGCCGAGGCGACGGTCCGGCCGGGCGATGCCGCGCCGCGCGCGAACCGCGTCCCAGACCTTCTCGTGGAAGTGGTAGGCGACGGTGTTGACCAGCGGCTCGACGACGGCCAGCAGGCCCGAGACGCCGACGCTGCCGGTCAGCAGGTAGGCGACGCCGAAGGCGACGCTGAAGTGGCAGGCGGCGAAGGTGGCGGTCTTGAGCATGGCGGTTCTCCCTATCGACCTTGATGGGATGATAGCCATTCTCGTTACATAGCCAAAATCGAATGTTTTTATATGGCCGATAGCCAGGCTATGGGCGTCGCGCAGGCGCTCAGACGCGCTGGTCCATGCCCAGCGCCGGCATGTCCTCGTCGGGGCGGCCGACCGCGCGCGCCGGTACGCCGACCACGGTGGTGTGCGCGGGCACGTCGTCGAGCACCACGCTGCCGGCGCCGACCTTGGCGCCGTCGCCTATCGTGATGTTGCCGAGGATGCTCGCGTTGGCGCCGATCAGCACGCCGTCGCCGACCTTGGGGTGGCGGTCGCCGTGCACCTTGCCGGTGCCGCCGAGCGTGACGCCCTGCAGCAGCGACACGTTGTCGCCGATCACCGCGGTCTCGCCGACGACGACGCCGGTGCCGTGGTCGAGCATGATGCCCTCGCCGATCGCCGCCGCCGGGTGGATGTCGGCGCCCATCACCTCGGAGATGCGGTTTTGCAGGAAGTAGGCCAGCGTGCGGCGGCCCTTCTTCCACAGCCAGTGGGTGACGCGCTGGCTCTGGATCGCGTGGAAGCCCTTGAAGTACAACAGCGGCATCGAGTACGCGTCGCACGCCGGGTCGCGCTCGTAGCAGGCGCGGATGTCGGCGCGCACCGCGCGCGCGATCGTGCCGTCGTCGGCCAGCGCCTCGCAGAACAGCTCCATCAGCGCGCGCGCGTCCATGATCGGGCTGGCGAGCTTGCTCGACAGGTGGAAGGCGAGCACGTCCTCGAGCGTGGCGTGGCGCAGCACGGTCATGTGCAGGAAGCTGGCGAGCAGGGGTTCGTCGCGCGCGGCCTCGGCGGCCTCGGCGCGGATCGCCTCCCACAGCGGGTCGGGGGCGGTGACGGTCATGGTCGAACTCCGGATTTCATGTCTTTTCTATTATTGCGCGCGCGGCCCATGACATGGATATGTCTGCTGCACCGCAAAGACGACGCCCCCGGCGCGGCGGGGGCGTGGCGTCCGGCGTTGGCCGAGCGGGCGGGCCGTGAACGCAGATGGGGTGGAAGGCGCCATGCGCAAGGCGCCGCGCGTCACGACAGCACGACGTCGAACTGTTCCTGCGTGTAGGTCGACTCGACCGACAGCGAGATCGGCTTGCCGATGAAGTCGACCAGCATCGCCAGCGATTGCGACTCCTCGTCGAGAAACATGTCGATCACCGGCTGCGCGGCGAGGATGCGGAAGCTCCTGGCGTCGAACTTGCGCGCCTCGCGCACGATCTCGCGCTGGATCTCGTAGCACACCGTCTGCGGCGTCTTGATCTCGCCGCGGCCCTGGCAGGTCGGGCACGGCTCGCACAGCACGTGCGCGAGGCTCTCGCGCGTGCGCTTGCGGGTGATCTCGACCAGGCCGAGGCTGGTGAAGCCGTTCAGCGTCACGCGGGTGCGGTCGCGCGCCAGCGCCTTGGCGAGCTCGGCCAGCACCTGGTTGCGGTGCTCCTCGTTATCCATGTCGATGAAGTCGACGATGATGATGCCGCCGAGGTTGCGGAGCCGCAGCTGGCGCGCGATCGCGTAGGTCGACTCGAGGTTGGTCTTGAAGATGGTCTCGTCGAAGTTGCGGTTGCCGACGAAGCCGCCGGTGTTGACGTCTATCGTCGTCATCGCCTCGGTCTGGTCGAGGATCAGGTAGCCGCCGTACTTGAGGTTGACGCGGCGCGCCAGCGCCTTGTCGATCTCGGCCTCGATGCCGTGCAATTCGAACAGCGGGCGGTCGCCGCTGTAGCGCTCGATCTTGGCCACCGCCTGGTTCACGTACAGCTCGGCGAACTCGGCCATCTTGGCGTAGTTCTCGGTCGAGTCGACGATCACCCGTTCGGTCGACTCGCTGACCATGTCGCGCAGCACGCGCAGCGACAGCGACAGATCCTGGTACAGCAGGCTCTGCGCCGGCTCGTGCTCGGACTTGTAGCGGATGTCGGCCCACAGCTTCGACAGGTACTCGATGTCGGCCAGCAGTTCAGAGTCGGTCGCGGTCTCGGCGCTGGTGCGGATGATGTAGCCGCGCGGTCCGCCCGGCGGCAACAGCTTCTCGAGCCGGCCCTTGAGCGCCAGCCTGTCCTCCTCGTGCTCGATCTTCTGCGAGATGCCGATATGTTCTTCCTGCGGCAGGTGCACGAGGAAGCGGCCGGCCAGGCTGATCTGCGTGCTGAGGCGCGCGCCCTTGGTGCCGATCGGGTCCTTGATCACCTGCACCAGCACCGTCTGGCCCTCGAACAGCATGCGTTCGATGCGCTGCGGCTCGGCCGGGTGCTGGCGCTGCTCGAACACGTCGGCGATGTGCAGGAAGGCGGCGCGTTCGAGGCCGATCTCGATGAAGGCGCTCTGCATGCCCGGCAGCACCCTTTTCACCTGGCCCAGATAGATGTTGCCGACGATGCCGCGGCTGGCGGCGCGCTCGACGTGCAGCTCCTGCACGACGCTGTCTTCCACCACCGCCACGCGGGTTTCCTGCGGCGTGATGTTGACCAGGATCTGTTCCTTGGGCCGCGGCACGTCGCGCGGCAGGGCAATCGGTTGGTGCAGCATGGCGTTGTCTCTTTGTTGAATGGGTTTTGTGCTGGCGCGCACGCGCGCCAGCGCGAAGCCCGCTCTCAGGGGAAGACGAAGCCGCAGGCGGACAGGAGCGCGGCGGTTTCGAACACCGGCAGGCCGACCACGCCGGTGTAGCTGCCGGCGATGCGCTCGACGAATACCGCGGCGCGGCCCTGGATGCCGTAGGCGCCGGCCTTGTCGAACGGTTCGCCCGATTCGATGTAGCGCTCGATCTCGGCGGCCGACAGCGGCTTGAACCACACCTCGGTATCCGACACCGCGGTGTGGAGCGCGTCGCCGTCGCGCACCGCGACCGCGGTCAGCACGCGGTGGCTGCGGCCGGAAAACGCTGCCAGCATGCGGCGCGCGTCCGGCGCGTCCGCGGGCTTGCCGAAGATCTCGCCGTCCTGCGTCACCGTGGTGTCGGCGGCCAGCAGCGGGGTGGCCGGCAGGCCGGCGGCGACGCGCGCCGCTTCGCCGGCGGCGGCCTTCTCGACCGCCAGCCGCAGCGCGTAGTCGCGCGCGGTTTCGCCGGGGAGCGGGGTTTCGTCGATCTCGGCGGCGACGCGTTGCAGCGTCAGGCCCAGTTGTTCGAGCAGTTCGCGGCGGCGCGGGCTGCCGGAGGCGAGGTAGAGCAGGGGCGGGGTGGACATCGGGTGGGCCGGCTTCGGTTGCGATTCTGTGACACAGATTACCAGACGCCGCCTTGCCGGTCAGCCCGGCTGTCTGGCCAAGGTATGCTAAAGTCATTGCTTGGCGCGAAGAGAAATCCCGGCCGGCGCGCGCCGTTTTGGATCGGGCCCGACAAAAAATGATTGTCAAATAACGGGAATATTATTCCAATTGCAATGACATCTTTCAGATCCCGGAGTCGCCGCATGCCCTGGCTCAACCGCCTCTCGGTCCGCACCAAGCTGACCTGGCTGTTCCTTTTGCTGAACCTGCTGACCGTGTCCGCGTACACGGCCTACACCTACGTCGAAAGCGAACGCCACGCGGTCGAGCTGATCGACACGCGGCTGAACGCCGCCGCGCGCGCGGTGCCGTCGCTGCTCGGCCAACCCTTCCTCGACAAGGCTTTCACCGTCGGCAGCGTCGGCAAGGAGGAGATGCTCGCCAACGCGCGCCGGCTCGACGCCTACGCCAAGCCCTTCGGCGTGGTCTACCTCTACCTGCTCGGCCAGCAGGGCGACAAGGTGGTCTACCTCGCCGACGGCGCCGGCGAGGCCGAACTCAAGTCGGGCGACTTCGGCCACCACCTGCAGCCCTACGACGGCAGCGCGGGGCTGAAGGCCGCCTTCGCCTCCGGCCGCATCACCTACGACGAGTATACCGACGAATACGGCACCTTCCGCTCGGTGTTCATCCCGTCCGAACTCGCCGGCCGGCGCGTGGTGATGGCGGCCGACGTGCCGCTGGCCGACGTCGCCGCCGCGCGTGCGAAGGCGCTGAAGGAGACGCTGGCGATCGGCGCGGTCACGCTCTTGATCGGCGGCGCGATCGCCTGGACGCTGGCGCGGCTGTTGGCCGGCTCGATCTCGCGCATCGCCGAGCACATCGAGCGCACCGCCGAGAGCCAGGACCTGACGCGCCGCCTGTCGGTCAGGGGCGACGACGAGGTCGGCCGCATCGCCGGGCGCTTCAACCGCCTGGCCGACGCCTTCCGCCAGATCCTCACCGACGCCGCCGACAACGCGCGCAACACCTTCCATACCGCGGAGAACGTGCAGGAAAGCGCGGCCAAGCTGCGCGAACGCGCGCTGTCGAGCCGCACGCGGCTGACCGAGCTGTCGGGCCGCTCCGGCCACATCCTCGAGCTGGCCGGCGCCTCGAGCGCCACCGTCGAGGCGCTCGAGGGCCGCATCGACGGCGTGTCCGAGCAGATCGAGCGCTCGCGCGAGCGCGTCGGCGAGATGGCCGGGCTCCTGGCCGGCCACGTCGATACCAACCGCGAGTTGGCCGAGCGCTTCGACGCGCTGTCGCAGGACGTGCGCTCGATCACGCAGATCCTCGCGCGCATCGCCGGCATCTCCGAGCAGACCAATCTGCTGGCGCTGAACGCGGCGATCGAGGCGGCGCGCGCTGGCGAGGCCGGCCGCGGCTTCGCCGTGGTCGCCGACGAGGTGCGCAAACTCGCCGGCCAGACGCAGAACACGCTGGCCGAGACCAGCGCCTTCGTCGACCACCTGCTGTCGACCATCGCCGACACCGCCGGCCGCATCGAGGCGCAGGCCGGCGAGGCCGGCGAGCTGTCGAGCGCGTCGGACGAGGTGCGCTCGGCGCTGGAGGCGACGCGCGGCCTGATGCAGACGCTGCGCGATGCCTGCGCCGATGCGGTCGCGCAAAGCCGCGCGATCGAGCACGACATCGACGCGATGCGCGAGAACCTGGCGGCGCTGGAGGACCAGACCGTCGGCAACACCGAGGAGACGGTGGCGCTCAGCCAGGAGGCCAAGAGCCTGGAGAGCGCGGCGCACAGCCTCAACGGCGCGCTGGCGCGCTTCACGATCTGAGCAACACGGTCCGGCCTTGCCGGGCCGTTTTCGTTTCGACAACAAGAACAAGGAGACAGACGCGTGGCAAACCGCATTCTCATCGTGCCGGACATCGGCGATCCGGACCCGCAGCACTGGCAGAGCCTCTGGGAGAGGCGCAACCCCACCTTCGCCCGCGTCGCGCTGCGCGACCGCGCGGCGCCGGCCTGCGCCGACTGGGTCGCGGGCATCGACGCGGCGGTCGCCGCCGCCGGCCCGCACACCTTGCTGGTCGCGCACGGCCTGGGCTGCCTCGCCGTCGCGCACTGGGCGGCGGCGGGCGGACGCCCGATCCGCGGCGCGCTGCTGGTCGCGGTGCCGGACCCGGACGGCCCGCGCTTCCCGGCCGCGGCGACCGGTTTTGCCGACCCGCCGCGCGAGCGCTTCGCCTTCGACTCCGTCGTCGTCGCCAGCGACGACGACCCGTACGCCGACCCGGCCTTCGCGCGCGCGATCGCGCGCGACTGGGGCAGCCGCTTCGCCGGCGCCGGCGCGCGCGGCCATCTCGACGCGCAGAGCGGGCTCGGCGTCTGGCCCGAGGGGCTGGTGCGGCTGGCGACGCTGAAGGGCTACGGCGTCGCCGCCTGACGCCGCCCTCGGCCAACGTCGGACAAGCAAAAAGCCGGTCGAAAGACCGGCTTTTTTTGCTGCTGCGACGGGCGGGTTCAGACCAGCTTGCCGTGGCAGGCCTTGTACTTGAGGCCCGAGCCGCACGGGCAGGGGTCGTTGCGGCCGACGCGGATGCCCTGCGCCGCCAGCGCCGCCGGGGCGAACGGGTTGGCGCCGCCCTCGGCCGCCTCGGCGTAGCCGGCCAGCGCCGGTTCCGGCTCGGCGTGCGACAGCTGCACGTGGCTCGGCGCGTGCGGCTCGACCGCCTCGACGTCCTCCTGGCCGCGCACCTCGACCGTCAGCAACACGCCGACCACGCCCTTCTTGACGCGTTCGAGCATGTCGGCGAACAGCTCGAAGGCCTCGCGCTTGTACTCCTGCTTCGGGTTCTTCTGCGCGTAGCCGCGCAGGTGGATGCCCTGGCGCAGGTGGTCCATCGCGGCGAGGTGTTCGCGCCAGTGGTTGTCGAGCATCTGCAGCACCAGCGCGCGCTCGAACTGCGCGAACACCTGCGGGCCGGCCATCTCGAGCCGGGCGCGGTAGGCGGCCTCGGCCAACGCCAGCACGCGCGCCTTGATGTCGGCGATGTCGAGCGTCGGCTCGGCCGCGATCCACGCGGACACCGGCGCGGCGATCTGGTACTCGGCCTCCAGCGTCTTCTCGAGGCCCGGCAGGTCCCATTGTTCCTCCATCGACTCGGGCGGCAGGTGCAGGTCGACGAGGTCGGTGATCACGCCCTCGCGCATGTTCGCGGTGACGTCGGACACGTCCGCGCTCTCGAGCAGTTCGTTGCGCTGCGCGTAGATCACCTTGCGCTGGTCGTTGGCGACGTCGTCGTATTCCAGCAGCTGCTTGCGGATGTCGAAGTTGCGGCCCTCGACCTTGCGCTGCGCGTTCTCGATCGAGCGCGACACCCACGGGTGTTCGATCGCCTCGCCCTCCGGCATCTTCAGGCGCTCCATGATCGCGGCGACGCGGTCGGACGCGAAGATGCGCAGCAGCGGGTCTTCGAGGCTCAGGTAGAAGCGCGACGAGCCCGGGTCGCCCTGGCGGCCGGAGCGGCCGCGCAGCTGGTTGTCGATGCGGCGCGATTCGTGGCGCTCGGTGCCGACGATGTGCAGGCCGCCGGCGGCGAGCACCGCCTCGTGGCGGGCCTTCCAGTCGGCGCGGATCGCGTCGATGCGCGCGGCCTTCTGCTCGTCGGACAGCGAGTCGTCGGATTCGACCGCCTTGATCTCCGGCTCGGGGTTGCCGCCGAGCACGATGTCGGTGCCGCGGCCGGCCATATTGGTCGCCACGGTGATCACGCCGGGGCGGCCGGCCTGGATGATGATGTCGGCCTCGCGCGCGTGCTCCTTGGCGTTGAGCACGTTGTGCGGCAGGCCGGCCTCGCGCAGCAGTTGCGAGACCAGCTCGGAGTTCTCGATCGAGGTGGTGCCCACCAGCGCCGGCTGGCCGCGCTCGTGGCAGTCCTTGAGGTCGGCGATGATCGCGGCGTACTTCTCGCGCGCGGTGCGGTAGACCTTGTCGTGCGCGTCCTGGCGGATCATCGGCCGGTTGGTCGGGATCACCACGGTCTCGAGGCCGTAGATCTGCTGGAATTCGTAGGCCTCGGTGTCGGCGGTGCCGGTCATGCCCGACAGTTTGCCGTACAGGCGGAAGTAGTTCTGGAAGGTGATCGACGCCAGCGTCTGGTTCTCGCGGTTGATCTCGACGCCTTCCTTGGCCTCGACGGCCTGGTGCAGGCCCTCGCTCCAGCGGCGGCCCGGCATCAGGCGGCCGGTGAACTCGTCGACGATGATGACTTCGCCGTTCTGCACCACGTAGTGCTGGTCGCGGTGGAACAGCGCGTGCGCGCGCAGCGCCGCCATCAGGTGGTGCATCAGCGTGATGTTGGTCGCCGAGTACAGGCTGTCGCCGTCCGGCAGCAGGCCCATGTCGGCGAGGATCTGCTCGGCGCGCTCGTGGCCGGCCTCGGACAGCATCAGGCTGTTGGCCTTCTCGTCGACCCAGTAGTCGCCGTCGCCGTCCTCGGTTTCCTGGCGCGTCAACAGCGGCGGCACCGCGTTCATGCGGCGGTACATCTCGACGTTGTCCTCGGCCGGGCCGGAGATGATCAAGGGGGTGCGCGCCTCGTCGATCAGGATCGAGTCGACCTCGTCGACGATGGCGAAGGCGAGCTTCTTCTGCACCTTCTCCTCGATCGAGAACACCATGTTGTCGCGCAGGTAGTCGAAGCCGAACTCGTTGTTGGTGCCGTAGGTGATGTCGGCCGCGTAGGCCGCCTGCTTGGCGTCGTGCGGCATCTGCGACAGGTTGACGCCGACCGACAGGCCGAGGAAGTTGTACAGCCGGCCCATGATGCCGGCGTCGCGGTTGGCGAGGTAGTCGTTGACCGTCACCACGTGCACGCCGTTGCCGGTCAGCGCGTTCAGGTAGGCCGGCAGCGTCGCGACCAGCGTCTTGCCCTCGCCGGTGCGCATCTCGGCGATGTTGCCGTCGTTGAGCACCATGCCGCCGATCAGCTGCACGTCGAAGTGGCGCATGCCCAGCACCCGGCGGCTGGCCTCGCGGCAGACGGCGAAGGCCTCCGGCAGCAGCGCCTCGAGCGTTTCGCCCTGCGCGAGGCGCGCCTTGAATTCGTCGGTCTTGCCGGCCAGCGCGGCGTCGGACAGCGCCTTCATGCCGTCTTCGAGCGCGTTGATGCGGGCGACTTTGTCTCGGTATTGCTTGATCAGCCGGTCGTTGCGGCTGCCGAATACCTTCTTGAGGAGCGTCGAAATCATCCGGAGGGTTCCAGGCCAGTGGGGCCAAAAAAATGGTGACGAGTATAACACGGGCACCCGCCCGCTACCCCGAAATGGGGGTGGAGCGGCGCCCCTTCAAGTCGCCCGGCCGCCCGGGCGCGCGCGTCTTGCTAGAATGGCGCACCAATCACCGGGGAGAGCGTCATGAACAGCCGTCCGCTCGGCGACCTGATCCAGGGCGACCGCAAGCTCGCCGAACTCGCCGGCCGCGCGCAGCAGCTGATGCGGCTCGACGCCGCCTGGCGCCGGCTGCTGCCGGACGCCTTGGCCGAGGGCAGCCAGGCGGTGTGCATCAACGGCGACGCGCTGGTGGTGTTCGCCGCCAACGCCGCCGTCGCCAGCCGGCTGCGTTTTCTCGAGAGCACGCTGCTGCCGAGGCTGGCCGAGGCCGGCTATCCGGTGCGGGTGTTGCGCATCCGCGTCGCCGCGCCGCTGGCGCCGCCGCGCAACCGCGAAAACCGGCTGAAGATCGGCGAAAAGGGACTCGCGGCGCTGGCCGACGCGGCCGGCGCGCTGCCCGACGAGGGCTTGCGCCGCGCGCTGGCGGCATTTGTACGTCATCAATTGTCGCGCGACGACTAGTTCATTTTCATGACATGAAGTTATGCCATCGCGCGTGCTTGTTGCGTATGGCCTCTTCATCAATAATGGCTCGCCCGCGGCCGCGATGAGCGCTGTCCGCCCGCGGGCCCACGCGCGCGGCGCAAGACCGGGCGCGATATCCAATAAAAGCAATGATGGAGGATGGACTTAATCATGGGAGTTTCGCAGCGCCTTAAAATCGGCACCCGGCTGGCCCTCGCTTTCGGCCTGCTCCTGCTGTTCATGGTCGTGATCGCCGGCGGCGCCTGGCGCGGCCTGGCGTCGGTCGGCGAGTCGGTGTACTCGATTACCGAGATCAGTAGCCCCAATATGCGCCGCGTCGCGCAGATGCAGGCGGCGGCGCTGATTTCCTTCCGCTCGACCGGCGACTACAACTTCGTGCCGGACGAGGCCGCCAAGGCACAATTGCGCGAGAAGATCGACGCCAACCAGAAGATCATTCGCGAGAGCCTGGCGCAGCTGAAGACGGCAATCGGCAGCGAGTACGGCACCCAGAAGGAACGCGACAAGTTGGCCGAGCTCGAGCGCCACCTGCAGACCTTCGCCGCCCAGCAGGCCGACATCCTGCAGACCAACGCCAGCGGCAACATCGACAAGGCGCGCAGCGACGTCAGCATGGTGCTGTCGCCGACCAACTACAAGGTGCTCGGCGCGCTGCGCGAGCTGATGGAGGTCGAGTTCGCGATCAACGACGAGCTGTCGCGCGAGGCGCAGGCGGCGATGAGCTCGGCCAACACGCTCAACATGGTGTTCGCGGCGCTGGCGGTGCTGATCGGCGCGCTGTCGGCGTGGCTGATCTCGCGCTCCATCGTCGGGCCGCTCAAGCAGGCGGTCGCGGTCGCCGATTCGGTCGCCGACGGCCGGCTCGACGTGGCGATCGACGTCGACCGCGCCGACGAGGTCGGCCAGTTGCAGGCCTCGCTCAAGCGCATGGTCGACAGCCTGACGCGCACCGTGCGCACCGTGCGCGAGGGCGTCGGCGAGTCGCGCACCATGGTCGAATCGCTGGCCGGCGCCAGCGAGGAGGTGCACGAGGCGAGCCGTCACCAGTCCGAGGCGGCCAGCGCGTCGGCCGCGGCGGTCGAAGAGTTGACCGTCAGCATCTCGACCGTCGCCGACTCGGCCGACGAGCTGCGCGGCCGTTCCTCGGCCAACCTCGAGATGAGCCGCAACGGCGCCAAGAGCGTCGCGCAGCTGGAGGCCGAGATGCAGCAGATGCAGTCGGTGATCCAGGACCTCGCGTCGTCGGTGCAGGATTTCGTCAGCAGCACGCAGGCGATCACCAACATGACGCGCGAGGTGCGCGACATCGCCGACCAGACCAATCTGTTGGCGCTGAACGCGGCGATCGAGGCGGCGCGCGCCGGCGAGCAGGGCCGCGGCTTCGCGGTGGTCGCCGACGAGGTGCGCAAGCTGGCCGAGAAGTCGGCGACCTCGGCGTCCGAGATCGACAACGTCAACCGCCAGCTCGGCGACAAGTCGGCCGCGCTCGACGCGGTGGTGCGTCAGGGTCTGTCTTCGCTCGAGGCCAGCCGCGGCTGCGTCGGCCAGGTGGCCGAGCTGTTCCGCGCCAGCGACGAGAGCGTCGCGCGCTCGAACAGCGACATCGACGGCATCGCCGCGTCGGTGGTCGAGCAGAAGGCCGCCAGCACCGAGATCGCTAAGAACATGGAGCAGATGGCGCAGATGAGCGAGGAGACCTCGGCGGCGATGCAGACCATCAGCGCGAACTCGCGCCGCATCGCCGACGTGTCGGCCAGGCTGGAGGAGAGCGTGCGCTTCTTCAAGCTGGGCTGACGCCCAGGGCGGGCGCATCGCCGGCAGGGCCGCCTTGGGCGGCCCTGCTTGTTTTTTGAGCAAACGCGGCGGCTTCTGGTAAGGTGGCGCCCCGGGGCGGCGATCTTTCGCGCCGACGCCCGCAACACGAGGGAGCCCATGGACGAAGTCCTCAAAGCCATCTGCCTGCCCGACGCCGCCGCGGCGCCCGCGCCGCTGCTGGCGCGGCTGATCGCGGCGCTGCGGCCCGACGACGCCGACGACGTCGAGCAGGCGACCAAGAACGCCCGCGCGCTGACCTTCCTGCTCAACCGCGAACCCGACTACCGCGCCGGCTTGCGCCGCGCGCTGCTGGCGCTGATGGGCGGCACCCGCCAGGTCGCGCTCTATACCGACGTCGGCACCTTGTCGAACGAGGGCTTCTACGCCGCCTTCAAGCGCCGTCTCGGCGAGCGCGTGCTGCCGCCGGCGCGCAATCCCGAATACCTGAAGGACGTGTTCGGCGAGCTGTTCGCGCGCCGCGACGACTACCGCTGGGTCGCGGCGCTGCCGCGCGACGTGTGGTCCGACCTGTGGCGCGCGCTCGCCTGGGACGAGGAGGACTGCCGCGTCGCCCAGCACACCCGGCTGCAGATGCTCGAGGCGGTGCAGGTGCTGACCGCGCGCATCACCGCGATCGGGCTGGAGCCGGAGCTGGTGCGCGTGGTGCCCGAGATCGAGCGCTTCGAGTCGCCGTTCCTGCACCTCGGCGCCGAGACGCTGCGTTACGCCGAGTCCTACCGCGCGGCGCTGACGGCGTCGGCCGAGCCGGCCGAGGACGAGAGACAGATCCTGGTGCTGCTCGACCAGTGCGAGGACATCCTCGCGCGCGCGAAAAAGAACGCCGCCCGCTACGGCATCTCGGTCGGGCTGACCTACCACGTGCTGCGCCTGGCGCAGCACATCGGCCGGCTGCGCATGCTGCTCGACCTGTTGAACTGGCGTCACGACCCGGCCCGGGACGGCACGCTGTTCCTCCTGTTGGCCGAGCTGGTGCGCGCCGAGAACCGCAAGTACAGCGTGCGCGACCTGTTCACCGCCAACACCGAGCTGATCGCGCTGCAGGTGACCGAACACGCCGGCCGCCACGGCGAGCACTACATCGCCGAGACGCGTTCGGAGTGGAGCGGCATGGCGCGCGCCGCCGCCGGCGCCGGGCTGATCGTCGGCTTCATGGCGCTGGTCAAGCTCCTGCTCGCCAAGGCCCACCTGCCCTTGATCTGGGAGGCGCTGGCCTTCGGCCTCAACTACTCGCTCGGCTTCATGCTGGTGCACGTGCTGCACTTCACCATCGCGACCAAGCAGCCGGCGATGACCGCCGCGCGCATCGCCGCGGTGATCCACGACAAGGCCGGCGGGCGCGCCTGGGTCGACGAGCTGACCGAGCTGGTCGTCAAGGTGCTCAGGACGCAGTTCGTCGCCATCCTCGGCAACGTGTTGCTGGCGATCCCGACCGCGTGGGCGATCGCCGAGGCGTGGCGCTTCTTCACCGGCGCGCCGGTGATCGACGCGGCCAAGGCGCGCCACCTGTTGGCCGACATCGACCCGGTCGCGAGCCTGGCGGTATTCCACGCGGCGATCGCCGGCGTCTACCTGTTCCTCGCCGGCCTGATCGCCGGCTACTACGACAACCTGGCGATCTACCGGCGCATTCCCGAGCGCATCGCCGCCTTGCCTTGGCTGAACCGCCTCGTCGGCGAGCGCCGCACGCTCAGGTTGGCGCGCTATATCGAGCACAACCTCGGCGGTCTGGCCGGCAACTTCTACTTCGGCCTGTTCCTCGGCGTGACCGGCACGATAGGCTTTCTGCTCGGCCTGCCGCTCGACATCCGCCACATCACCTTCTCGTCGGCCTATCTGTCGTTCGCGGCGGTGACGCTCGACTACCAGCTGCCGCTGTCGGTGCTGCTGTGGTCGCTCGCCGGCGTCGCGCTGATCGGCGCGACCAACCTCCTGGTCAGCTTCAGCCTCGCGCTGTGGGTTGCGCTGCGTTCGCGCAAGCTCAAGGCGCGCGAGGCGCTGCCCTTGGTGCCGGCGGTGCTCAAGCGCTTCGTCCGCAACCCGCTGAGCTTCGTGCTGCCGCCGCCGAAGGCGGCGCCCGAAGAAGTCGCCGCCGGCCAGGACCCGGGCTGAGGCCCGTCCGCCCCCGACAGCCCGCCGTCATGGCGGGCTTTCTCGTGGCCGGCGCGATACGGGGAGGGGCGCTCAGCCGTCGGCCGAGCACAGTGCGTAGCGGTTCTTGCCCGACTGCTTGGCGCGGTACATCGCGCGGTCGGCCGCCGCCAGCAGCGCCTCGGGGCTGGCCTGCGCGTTGTGGGGGTAGAGCGCGACGCCAATGCTGGCCGACAGCCTCACCGGCCGGCCGTCGATCTCGTCGACCTGCGCCAGCGCCGCCAGCAGCTTGTCGGCGACCGCCGGCGCGGTGATCGCCGGCGCCTCGAGCTGCTCGAGGATGACGGTGAACTCGTCGCCGGCCAGCCGCGAGACCACGTCGGTCTGGCGCAGCGTGCCGGCCAGCAGGGCGGCGAGGCGGCGCAGTACCGCGTCGCCGAAGTCGTGGCCGTGGTCGTCGTTGAGGCGCTTGAAGCCGTCCAGGTCGATGAACAGCAGCGCCAGGCCGCGCCGCGCGCGGCGCGCCAGCGCGATCGCGCGGCCCAGGTGGCGCATGAAGGCGCGCCGGTTCGGCAGGCCGGTCAGCGCGTCCAGGCTCGCCTCGGCCTCCAGCCGCGCCATCAGCCGCTTGCGCTCGGTGATGTCGAGCGCCAGCACGTAGAAGCCGTCGAAGTCGCCGGCGGCGGTGCGGTTGGGCACCAGCGTGGTGTGCACGTCGAGCCGGCCGAGCCGGCAGTCGATCACCTCCTCGAAGTGCACCGGCTCGCCGCGCGACAGCCGCGCGATCGCGTCGTGCGTGCGCGCGAACGCCGCCTCGCCCAAGAGCGCGCGGAACTCGGTGCCGGCCAGGCTTTCGGGCGAGACGCCGAACCAGTGCTGGTAGGCGCGGTTGTTGAAGCGGTAGCGCAGCCCCTTGTCGACGTAGGCGATCAGCGCCGGCATGTGGTCGGTGATCAGTCGCAGCCGTTCGCGGCTGTCGCGCAGCGCCGTCTCGGCGGCCTTGCGCTCGCTGATGTCGTGCAGGAAGGCGCTGACGATGCGCCGGCCGCCCAGATGGTTGGCGCTCAAGGTCAGTTCGGTCGGGAACTCGCTGCCGTCGCGGCGGCGCGCCGGCAGCTCGATGCGCTGGTCGAGGATGCGGCCCTCGCCGGAGGCGCAAAAGCGCGTGAAACCGGCATGGTGGGCGGCGCGCATCGTGTCGGGGATGATGGTGTCGGCGAGCGGGCGGCCGACCGCCTCGTCGCGCGACCAGCCGAAGATGCGTTCGGCCGAGCGGTTCCACTCGACGATGGTGCCCGCCTCGTCGACGGCGACGAAGGCGTCGGTCGCGTTGGCGAGGATGGTGCGAAAGCGCGCCTCCTCCTCGGCCAGCCAGCGCTGGTAGCGTTCGCGCTCATGGATCTCGCGGCTCAGCTCGAGGTTGGCCGAGGCCAGGTCGGCGGTGCGTTCGGCGACGCGCGCCTCGAGTTCGCGGTGCGCGCGCTGCAGCTCGGCCTCCATGCGCTTGCGCGCGTCGATGTCCTCGACCACCGCGACCAGGTAGAGCGGCGCGCCGTCGTCGTCGCGCACCAGCGACACCGACAGCGCGACCCAGATCGTGCCGCCGTCGGCGCGCAGGTAGCGCTTTTCGAGCGCGTAGTGCGGCAGCGCGCCGGCGATCAGCCGTTCGAGTTGGCCGAGGTCGTCGGCCAGGTCGTCGGGGTGGGTGATGTCGTGAAAGCGGCGGGCGAGCAGCGCGTCGCGCGGGTAGCCGGTGATTTCGCTCAGCCGCTCGTTGACGCGCAGCCAGCGACCGTCGAGCGAGGTAATCGCCATGCCGACCGCCGCCTGCGAGAAGGTGCTCTCGAACAGCGCCTCGGTGCGGGTCAGCGTGTGGTGCATCGCGCGCGCCTGGTCGCGCGCGTGCAGGCCGTGCAGGTGGCGCTCGGCCAACTTCGCCAGGTCGACCAGCGCCGCGACGTCGTCCTCGTCGAAGCGGCGCGGGACATGGTCGATCAGGCACAGCGTGCCGAGCCGGTGGCCGTCGCGCGAATGCAGCGGGTGGCCGGCGTAGAAGGCGATGCGCGGCCCGCCGTCGACCAGCGGGTTGCCGCAGAAGCGCGGGTCGGCGGCGGCGTCCTCGACCACCAGGGTGGCGTCGGCGAGGATGGCGTGGCCGCAGAACGACAGCTCGCGCGGCGTCTCGGCGACGTCGAGGCCGACGCGCGACTTGAACCACTGCCGCTCGGCGTCGATCAGCGACACGAGCGCGACCGGCACGCGGAACAGGCGCGCGGCGGTGCGCGTGACGCGGTCCAGCGTCGCGTCGGCGGCGGTGTCGAGAATGTCCAGCGCGTGGAGCGCCGCCAGTCGCTGCGTTTCGTCGGGGGGGAGGGGCGGGGCCTGCATGGCTCGTCGGTCGGCTCGGATGCCCCGATTATATCGCCGTCGCGCGCGCCGGGGCGCTGCGGGGCGCCCCGCAGACGCAAAAACGCCGCCCGCAGGCGGCGTCGTCCTGGCGCGGCGGCTCAGCTTTGCGCCTTGGCGAGCTGGCGCCAGCGGTGCAACAGCGGCTCGGTGTAGCCCGACGGCTGCGCCGCGCCCTTGAACACCAGGTCGCAGGCGGCCTGGAAGGCGAGCGATTCGTCGCAGCGGCCGGCCATCGCGCGGTAGGCGGGGTCGCCCTTGTTCTGCGCGTCGACCACGGCGGCCATCCGTTCGAGCGTCTCGCGCACCTGCGCCTCGCTCACGATGCCGTGGCGCAGCCAGTTGGCGATATGCTGGCTGGAGATGCGCAGCGTGGCGCGGTCTTCCATCAGCGCGACGTCGTGGATGTCGGGCACCTTCGAGCAGCCGACGCCCTGCTCGATCCAGCGCACCACGTAGCCGAGGATGCCCTGCGCGTTGTTGTCGAGTTCCTGCTGGATCTCGGCGGCGCTCCACGACGGGTGCGGCTCGACCGGCACGGTCAGGAGCTCGTCGAGCAGCGCGACGGGCGGCTGCGCCTCCAGCTCGCGCTGCACGGCGGCGACGTCGACCTGGTGGTAGTGCAGCGCGTGCAGCACGGCGGCGGTCGGCGACGGCACCCAGGCGGTGTTGGCGCCAGCCTTGGGCTGGGCGACCTTTTCTTTGAGCATCGCGGCCATCAGGTCCGGCATCGCCCACATGCCCTTGCCGATCTGCGCGCGACCCCTGAGGCCGCAGGCGAGGCCGACCTGGACGTTGTTGCGCTCGTAGGCGGCGATCCAGCGGCTTTGCTTCATGTCGCCCTTGCGGACCATGGCGCCGGCTTCCATCGAGGTGTGAATCTCGTCGCCGGTGCGGTCGAGGAAGCCGGTGTTGATGAACACCACGCGCGAGCGCGCGGCGGCGATGCAGGCGGCGAGGTTGACGCTGGTGCGGCGCTCCTCGTCCATGATGCCCATCTTCAGCGTGTGGCGGGCGAGGCCCAGTAGGTCCTCGACGCGGCCGAACAGCTCGTCGGCGAACGCGACTTCGGCCGGGCCGTGCATCTTCGGCTTGACGATGTAGACCGAGCCTGCGCGCGAGTTGCGCGCGCCGTCGCGCTTGAGGTCGTGGAGCGCGATCAGGCTGGTGACGACGGCGTCGATGATGCCCTCGGGCACTTCGTTGCCGTCCGCGTCGAGCATCGCCGGGTTGCTCATCAGGTGGCCGACGTTGCGCACGAACATCAGCGAGCGGCCCGGCAGCGTCAGCGTGCCGCCGTCGGCGGCGGTGTATTCGCGGTCCGGGTTCAGCGTGCGGGTGAAGCGCTTGCCGTTCTTCTCGACCGTTTCGGACAAGGTGCCCTTCATCAGGCCGAGCCAGTTGCGGTAGACGGCGACCTTGTCGTCGGCGTCGACGGCGGCGACCGAGTCCTCGCAGTCCATGATGGTGGTGATCGCCGCCTCGACGAGCAGGTCCTTCACGCCGGCCGCGTCCTGCGCGCCGATGGCGTGGGTCTTGTCGATCTGGATCTCGACGTGCAGGCCGTGGTGGCGCAGCAGCACCGCGTCCGGCGCGTCGGCGTCGCCGCGGTAGCCGAGGAACTGGGCCGGCTCGGCCAGCGCGGCAGCCGTGCCGTCGGCGAGCGCGACTTCGAGGCGGCCGGCGGCGACGCGGTAGGCGACGGCGTCGGCGTGCGAGCCCTGCGCGAGCGGCGCGCTCTGGTCGAGGAAGGCGCGGCCGAAGGCGATCACCCGGGCGCCGCGGACCGGGTTGTAGCCGGCGCCGCGCGCCGCGCCGTCGTCGTCGCCGATCGCGTCGGTGCCGTACAGCGCGTCGTACAGGCTGCCCCAGCGGGCGTTGGCGGCGTTCAGCGCGTAGCGGGCGTTCATCACCGGCACCACCAGCTGCGGGCCGGCCTGCGCGGCGATTTCAAGGTCGACACGGCCGGTATCGACCTTGAAATCGGCCGGGACGTCGACGAGGTAGCCGATGTCGTTCAGGAAGGTCCGGTAGTCTGCCATGTCGGCGATCGGGCCGGGGTGTTGGCGATACCAGGCGTCCAGTTCGGCTTGCAGGCGGTCGCGCTCGGCCAACAGCGCGCGGTTCTTCGGCGCCAGCTCGTGGACCAGCGCGTCGACGCCCCGCCAGTAGGCGGCGGTGTCGATGCCGGTGCCGGGGAGCGCTTCCTGTTCGATGAAACGGTGCAGAACGGCGGCGACCTGAAGGCGGCCGCAGCGGAGATACTCGGTCATGGTTCTTCTTTCCTCGGGCGAGGGACGGGCCGGCGGCCCGTCCTGTCGCGCCGCCCTTAGCGTTCCAGCGCGGCGATGCCGGCCTTGGCGATCCGGGCGTCCAGATCGGGCGTCAGGCCGGAGATGCCGACCGCGCCGACGACCTGGCCGCCGACCAGTACCGGCACGCCGCCTTCGAGCATGCCGCTCAGCAGCGGGGCCGACAGGAAGGCGGTGCGACCGTTGTTGATCATGTCTTCGAAATTCTTCGATTCGCGGCGACCGAGCGCCGCCGAGCGGGCCTTCTCCATTGCGATATAGGCGCTGATCGGCGCGCAGTCATTCATGCGCACCAGGCCCAGCGGGTGGCCGCCGTCGTCGACCATCGCGATCGAGACCTTCCAGTTGTTGCTTTCGGCCTCTTCGCGCGCGGCGTTGAGAATGATGTTGACCTCGTCCAGGGTCAGAACGGCCTTGTGTTGCATGTCTCACTCCTTTGTTGTGATTGATCAGCGCGCCGTGTCGGTCAGCATCCTGTCGACGAGCTCGACCCAGTGCATGACAGGGGTCGCGGTGCCGCCGCGCAGGTGCCCGATGCAGCCGACGTTGCCGGAAACGATGAGGTCCGGCGTGGTTCTGGCGAGCGCTGCGAGCTTATTGTCGCGCAATTTCAAAGACAACTCAGGTTGTAATAGCGAATAGGTGCCGGCCGAGCCGCAACATAGGTGGCTGTCGGTGGGCAACAGCACCGCAAGTCCCAGCGTCTGCAGCAGTTTTTCGAGCTGGCCGCGCACCCGTTGGCCGTGTTGCAAAGTGCACGGCGGATGGTAGGCGACGCGCCGTCGCGGCGAGGCGGCGACGCGTGCGGCCAGGTTTGCGGCTTCGGGCGCGACGATTTCGACGAGGTCGCGCGCCAGCGCCGACACGCGCGCCGCCTTGTCGGCGTAGGCCGGGTCGTGCCGCAGGTAGCGGCCGTATTCCTTGACCGCGACGCCGCAGCCGGACGCGTTGACGACGATGGCCTCGACGCCGGCCTCGACGTGCGGCCACCACGCGTCGACGTTGCGGCGCATGTCGGCGAGGCCGGCGTCCTGCTCGTCGAGGTGGTAGCGCAGCGCGCCGCAGCAGCCGGCGTCGGCCGGCAGGATCGCCTCGATGCCGAGCGCGTCGAGCACGCGCAGCGTCGCGTGGTTGATATTGGGCAGCATCACCGGCTGCACGCAGCCTGCGAGCATCAGCACCTTGCGCGCGTGCGCCCGGCGCGGCGGGGCGGCGCCGGCGTCGCTTCGCGGCAGTACCTTGGCCTTGAGGCTGGCCGGCAACAGCGGGCGCAGCCGTTGGCCGAGCCGGTAGGCCGGGCCGAACAGGCGCGGGTTTGGCAGCACGGTCGCCAGCGCGCGGCGCACGAGGCGCGCCCCGAGCGGCCGTTTCACCTGCGCGTCGACCACATGGCGGCCGATGTCGAGCAGCCGGCCGTACTCGACGCCCGACGGGCAGGTCGACTCGCAGTTGCGGCAGCTCAGGCAGCGGTCGAGGTGGCTCTGCGTCTTGGCGGTGGCCGGCGCGCCCTCGAGCACCTGCTTGATCAGGTAGATGCGGCCGCGCGGGCCGTCGAGCTCGTCGCCCAGTTCCTGGTAGGTCGGGCAGGTCGCGGTACAGAAGCCGCAGTGCACGCAACGGCGCAGGATCGCGTCGGCGTCGACGCCCTCGGGCGTGTCCTTGATGAAATCGGCCAGTCGGGTCTGCATCGGGGTCGTCCGCTTAAAGGCCGGCGTACAGCCGTCCCGGGTTGAACACGCCGGCCGGGTCGAAGGCCGCCTTGAGCTTGCGGTGGATCGCCATCAGCGGCGCCGGCAGCGGCGTGAACACGCCCGCCGCGCGGTCCTGGCCGCGGAACAGCGTCGCGTGGCCGCCGGCCGCCTCGGCCAACCCTCTGACCGTCGCCGCGTCGGCGTCGCTGCGCCACCAGCGCTGGCCGCCGCCCCATTCGATCAGCTGCGCGCCCGGCAGCGCCACCGGCGCGGCGCTGGAGGGCAGCGCGAGGCGCCACAGCGACTCTTCCGGCGCGCGGGCGGCGAAGAACGGCGCGGCCTGTTCGCGCAGCGCCCGCCAGAAGCTGTGCGCTTCGGCGTCGTCGAGCTTCTCGCCGCCGAGCTTGTCGCGCGCGGCCGCGACGGCGGCGGTGGCGCCGCTCAGGCGCAGGTGCAGCACGCCGTCGTGCCAGACGTTGGCCGAGACCGGCAGCGGCTGGCCGGCCCAGGCGTTCAGCGTCGCCAGCGCCGTCGCCTCGTCCATCTCGAAGCGCAGCGTCGCCTCGGCGAACGGGCGCGGCAGCACCTTGAGCGACGCTTCGAGGATCAGCCCCAGCGTGCCGAGCGAGCCGGCCAGCAGGCGCGCGACGTCGTAGCCGGCGACGTTCTTCATCACCTGGCCGCCGAAGCTCAGCGTCTGGCCGCGCCCGTCCATCAGCCGCGCGCCGAGGATGAAGTCGCGCAGCGCGCCGGCGCCGGCGCGGCGCGGGCCGGACAGGCCGGCGGCGACCATGCCGCCGAAGGTGGCGTCAGGGCCGAAGTGCGGCGGCTCGAAGGCGAGCATCTGGTTCTGCTCGGCCAACGTCGCTTCGATCTCGGCCAACGGCGTGCCGCAGCGCGCGGTGATCACCAGTTCGGCCGGGTCGTAGGCGACGACGCCGCGGTAGGCGCGGGTGTCGAGCGGCTCGCCTTGCGGCGTCTCGCCGTACCAGCGCTTGCTGCCGCCGCCTTGCAGGCACAGCGGCGTCTTGTCTTGGGATGCCTGCAGGATGGCGTCGCGGAAGGCGTCGAGGGTGTCGGTCATGTCGCTTTCTCAGAAACGCGGCAGCTCGGGATGGGGCAGCCGGCCGTGGTGCACGTGCAGCTTGCCGTATTCGGCGCAGCGCGCGCGGGTCGGGATCGCCTTGTCGTGGTTCAGCAGCCCGGACGGGTCGAAGGCGTGCTTGACCGCGAAGAAGGCGTCGCGCTCCTCGGGCGAGAACTGCACGCACATCGAGTTGATTTTCTCGACGCCGACGCCGTGCTCGCCGGTGACGGTACCGCCCAGTTCGACGCAGGTTTCCAGGATGTCGGCGCCGAACAGTTCGGCGCGGCGCCATTCGTCGGCGTCGTTGCCGTTGAACAGGATCAAGGGATGCATATTGCCGTCGCCGGCGTGGAACACGTTGATGCAGCGCAGCCGGTATTCGCGCTCCATCTCGGCGATGCGGGTCAGCAGCGTGCCGATGTGGCGGCGCGGTATCGTGCCGTCCATGCAGTAGTAGTCGGGCGCGAGGCGGCCGGCGGCCGGGAAGGCGTTCTTGCGCCCGGACCAGAACTTGAGGCGTTCTGCCTCGCTCTGCGACACCCGGATGCGCGTCGCGCCGCTGGCCTCAAGCACCGCGCTCATGCGCGCGATCTCCTCGGCGACCTCCTCGGGCGTGCCGTCCGACTCGCACAGCAGGATGGCGGCGGCGTCGGTGTCGTAGCCGGCGTGCACGAACTCTTCGACGGCGCGCGCGCAGGCGCGGTCCATCATCTCGAGGCCGGCCGGGATGATGCCGGCGGCGATGATCGCGGCGACCGCGTCGCCGCCACGCGCGACGTCGTCGAAGCTGGCCATGATCACCTGCGCGGTCTGCGGCTTGGGCACCAGCCTGACCACCACCTCGGTGACCACCGCGAACATGCCTTCCGAGCCGATGAACACGCCCAGCAGGTCCAGCCCCGGCGCGTCCGGCGCCAGCGAGCCGAATTCGACCGGCTCGCCGTCCATGGTGATCGCGCGCACCTTGAGCACGTTGTTCACCGTCAGGCCGTACTTCAGGCAGTGCACGCCGCCGGAGTTCTCCGCCACGTTGCCGCCGATGGTGCAGGCGATCTGCGACGACGGGTCGGGTGCGTAGTAGAGGCCGTACGGCGCGGCCGCATCCGAGATCGCGAGGTTGCGCACGCCCGGCTGGACGGTCGCGGTGCGCGCGACCGGGTCGACCTTGAGGATGTGCTTGAACCTGGCCAGCGACAGCACGAGGCCGTTCTCGATCGGCATCGCGCCGCCCGACAGCCCGGTGCCGGCGCCGCGCGGCACCACCGGCACGCGCAGCGCGTGGCAGGTCTTGAGGATGTGGCGGACCTCGTCCTCGGTTTCCGGCAGCGCCACCGCCAGCGGCACGCGGCGGTAGGCGGACAGGCCGTCGCACTCGTAGGGCGTGGTGTCCTCGGCGTCGGTCAAGAGCCGGCAGCCGGCGAGCGCGGCCGTCAGCGTCGCGATCAGTTCGGCGCGGTCGGCCGGGTCGGGCGGCAAGGTGTTCGGGTGCGACACGGGGCCTCCTGCGTGGATGGGCTGGCGCCGGCCGTGGGCGGCGCGCAAGGAGCGGCGATATCCCGGTATTCCGGTATACTGGTATACCACTGCGGTCGATTGTGCGCCGGGACGCGGCGGTCGAGGTAGAGAGGGAAAACCCTTGTGCCGGGGCGGGGCGGCGCGCGCTTTCAAAGCCCCGGGCGATGCAGTATCTTCGCGGGCGGTTTGCCAGCAAGTCAGAAAGAGGTGTGTTCCGTGCCGTTCAATGCGATTTCCCCGCCGCCGCGGCGCCGGCTGTCCGACATGGTCTACGAGCAGCTCGAGACGATGATCGTCGACGGCCTGCTCAAGCCCGGCGACGAGTTGCCGTCCGAGCGCGAGCTGGCCGAGCGCATGTCGGTGTCGCGTCCGCCGGTGCGCGAGGCGCTGCACAAGCTCGAGTCGCGCGGCCTGATCAGCCCGCGCGCCGAGGGCGGCTACCTGGTCGCCAACCCGGGCGAGGCGCTGGTCGCCGACCCGCTGACCCAGCTCTTGGCGCGCCACCCGAAGGCGGTGGCCGACGTATTCGAGCTGCGCCACGGACTGGAGTCGCTGTCGGTCAGGCTGGCGGCCGAGCGCGCGACCGACGCCGACCTGGCGCGGCTGCGGGCCGCGATCGACGAGATGGAGGCGACCCACCGCGCGGGCGACGCCGGCGCGGCGCAGAAGCTGCCCGAGCTGGACGCGCGCTTTCACCTCTTGGTCGCCGAGGCCAGCCACAACGTCGCGCTGGTGCACGTGATGCAGGCGATCCACGAGCTCGTCGAGAGCGCGATCGCGCGCAACTACCGGCAGATGGACGGGCGCGAGGCCGACATCGCGCAGATGATCAGCCAGCATCGCGGCATCTACGACGCGATCGCCGCGCACGACGCGCAGGCCGGCGTCGGCGCGCTCGACGCGCACCTGAACTTCATCCGCGACCGGCTGGGCTGAGCCGGTATGTGCTCGACCGGCGCTGGCCGGAGAGGCAAAAAAGCCCCGCGTTCGCGGGGCTTTTAGCGCCGCCCGGCGGCCCGGTGCGGGCTCAGCCGGAAGCCAGCGGCGACGCGTCGCGCTGCCGCTTGGCGCGGTACATCATGTTGTCGGCGTGGCCGAGCAACTGTCTCTCGTCGTCGCCGTCCTCGGGGAAGTGCGCGATGCCGATGCTGGGACGGGTGAGGAGGGGCCGGCCGTCGAGGCCCAGCGGGGCGTCGAAGGCGTGCTGGATGCGCGCCGCGACGCGATGCGCGTAGTCGGGCAGCGCCTGGTCCTCGATCAGCACGACGAATTCGTCGCCACCGAGCCGCGCGACCGTGTCGGTTTCGCGCACGCACGTCTTCAGGCGCACGGCGAATGCCTGCAGCAGCCGGTCGCCGGCCTCGTGGCCCAGGGTGTCGTTGATCCGTTTGAATTTGTCCAGGTCGAGGTAGAGCAGCGCCAGACGGCTGCCGTCGCGGCGCGCCCGGGCGAGCGCCTGTTTCAGCCTGTCGTTCAGCAGGCCCCGGTTCGGCAGCCCGGTCAGCTCGTCGTAGCACGCCATGTGCAGCAGTCGGCCCTGCAACTGCTTGCGCTCGATCGCGGTCGCGATCTGCGCGCCGACATACTGCAGCAGTTCCAGATCCTCGGCGGCGTGCGGTGCGCAGTCCCCGCCGCCCTCGAGCACGAGCGCGCCGATCGTGCTCTCGCCGGCGCGCAGCGGCACGGCAAGGCGGCCCGCTTCATCGCGCGGGACATCCGCCCGTCCGTGTTGTGCGTCGTGCAGCGCGACCGTGAAGCGCCGCCCGGGAAACAGCGCCGACACGATGGCGTGGATGCGCCGGTACAGCGCGCTCAGGTCTTCCGCCGCGTGCGCCGCCTCGGAAATCGCGAACAGCGCCGCCTGCAGCGACTCGGCACGCTTGCGCTCGCTGATGTCGTGCGCGACGGCGATGCGGAAGCGGTCCTTCTCCGACCAGCGGGCCGACCAGCGGATGTGGACGGTCCGGCCGTCCTTGTGGATGTAGCGGTTCTCGAAGTGGGGGTTGGGCCGTCCGGCCATGATGTCGCGGGCGGCCTGCAGCGTCCTGTCCAGGTCGTCCGGGTGGATGAGTGCCGTCATCGGCTGCCCGACCATTTCGCCGGGCGTGTAGCCGAAGATGCGCTCGGCGGCGGCGCTGACGAACAGGAAGCGTCCCTCGGCGTCGACGACGCAGATCGCGTCGAGCAGCAGGTCGGAGAAGTTCGTCAGGTCGAAAAGCGTGTCGTTGCTCATGCCGGTCGCACTCGTGTCGGGGTGGTGCGTATCGTCAGGCGGGCACTCCCTCGAGTCATGCGCTTTGCCCGGGACGTGTCGTCTGTTCGTAGTCTAGGGAGGAAAGGGGGGCGTGGCTATCGCTTCGTGAGGCGGGCCGGCCGGCGACCGACGGCAAGGGGGCAAAGGGTGGGGCGCCGGGCGGTGGGGAAGGCCGGCGAAAAGGCAAAAGCCCCCGGGTAAGGGGGGGCTTGGCGGTGCGGGCCGGGCAGACGGCTTGCGCGAGGGGGCACCCCGCAAGCCATTGAATTCGCTGGTGGACCGGATGAGGATCGAACTCACGACCTTCGCATTGCGAACGCGACGCTCTCCCAACTGAGCTACCGGCCCTACGGCGACGATTCTACTTCGGCTGGCACGCGGCTGACAAGCGGGGGTGCCGGCTGCGCGTTTTGCGGTACACTAGCGCGGTTTAGTGGAGGTCAAGCATGAGCATGTACCAGTCGGATTTCACCCGTTTCATGAACGGTTTTCTCGAGCAGAACCCCCAGGTGGATTCGCAGCGCCGCGAGCTGCGCCTGACCTGGTGGGACCGCAAGCTCGACCTGGACGAGCAGCGCCGCTTCAAGGAGGCGCGCGTGCCGCAAAAGCCCTATGTCTACCAGCCCGACTGATAGCCCGGCGAGCGCAGCCAGAACGCCCTTTCGGGCGTTTTGTCATTTGAAAGGGACAAGATGACGCGGCGAACCCTTTCGCTCGACGGGCGTCTGTACGATTACCTGCTTGGCGTCGGCGTGAAGGAGTCGCCGGCGCTGGCGCGGCTGCGCGAGGCGACCGCCGGCCACCGGCTCGCGAAGATGCAGCTCGCGCCCGAGCAGGGCGCGCTGCTGCAGTGGCTGGTGCGGCTGACCGGCGCGCGCCGCTATCTGGAGATCGGCGTGTTCACCGGCTACAGCGCGCTGGCGGTGGCCGAGGCGCTGCCCGCCGACGGCCGCGTCGTCGCCTGCGACGTGTCCGACAGCTTCACGCGGATCGCGCGCGAGCACTGGCGCGCGGCCGGCGTGGCGGACAGGATCGACCTCAGGCTCGCGCCGGCGCTCGACACGCTGGCGGCGCTGTTGGCCGAGGGCCGCGCCGCGAGCTTCGACTTCGCGCTGATCGACGCCGACAAGCCGAACACGCCGGCCTACTTCGAGGCCTGCCTGAAGCTGGTGCGCCCGGGCGGCGTGATCGCGATCGACAACGTGTTCCTGAACGGACGGGTCGCCGAGCCGCAGCCCGACGACCCGCCCGGCGTCGCCATCCTCGCCGCCTTCAACGCGGCGCTGCGCGACGACGCGCGCGTCGACGCGACCGTGCTGCCGATCGGCGACGGCCTGACGCTGGCGCGCGTGCGCTGACGAAAGACGAGATGACATCGAGATGCTGAACCGACGCCCCCGCCGCCAGATGAACCAGATGAACGTCGTGCCTTATATCGACGTGATGCTGGTGCTCTTGGTGATCTTCATGGTGACCACGCCGCTGTTCACGCCCGGCGTGATCGACGTGCCCAGCGTGTCGAACGCGCGCGCGCCGGACAGCCGGCCGCTCGAATTGCTGCTGGCGGCCGACGGCGGCGTGCAACTGGTCGACGAGAACGACCGGCAGACCTTCGCGTCGATGGCCGCGGCGCTGCCGCGCGTCGCCGAGCTGGCCGGCTCCGGCCGCCCGGTCGCGGTGTCGGCGTCCGGCGAGTCGAAGTACCAGGACGTGGTGAAGGTCGCCGACGAGCTGTACCGCGCCGGCGTCAAGCGCGTCGCGCTGACCGTCAGGCAGGAGAACGCAGCGCGATGAGCACGCGTCGAGCCTGGCCGTGGTTCGCTTCCGCCGCGCTGCACGCCGTGCTCGCCCTGGCGGTGCTGTGGGCGCAGTGGTGGCAGCCGCAGCGCGAGACGCCGCGCGCGCTGTCGGTCGAGCTGTGGGAGGGCGCGGCTGCGCCGGCGGCCCAGAGCGCGGCGGCCGACGTCGAGCCGGTCGCGCCGGTCGAAGCGCCGCCGCCCGCGCCAGAACCCGCCCCCGCGCCGCCGCCCACCCCGCCGGCCGAGGTCAACCTCGGACGCAAGCCGCCGAAGGAGGCGCCGCCGCGGGCCGACATGCGGGCCGAAGCGCCGAAACCGGAGCGCCCGCCCAGGGTCGAAGCAAGACCCGAACCCAGGCCCGAACCGAAACCGCAGCCGAAGCCCGAAGCCAAGCCGAAGGTCGAGGCGAAGACCGGCGCCAGGCCCGCGCCGGACAAGGCGGCGACAGCCGCCAAGCCGGCCGCGCGCGCCAGCCAGGAGGCCGACGACCTGTTGGCCGAGCTCGGCCAGGGCAGCCGGGGTGCCGGCCGCGACCGCGCGACGCAGGCCGGTGCGAAGGGGCAGGGCGCCGAGGGCGGTGCGGCGAACGGCTCGGCCAACCTTGCGGCCTACCAGAACCGGGTCGTGCAGAAGCTGAGGCCGCTGGTCGAGGTGCCGGACGACCTGACCGGCAACCCGTCGGTCGAGCTGCGCGTCGCGCTGCTGCCCAGCCTCGAGGTGCGCTCGGTGCAACTGGTCCGCTCGAGCGGCCACGCCGGCTACGACGCGGCGGTGCAGCGCGCCGTCCGCGAGGCGCGCACCTTCCCGAGCCTGATGGACGGCATGACGTTCGACGACGTACGCACCGTCAGGCTGGTGTTCCGGCCGCGTTGAGCCGGCCGCGCCGTTGAACCTAGCAGGAGAATCCATGTCGATGACTATTCCCACCCCGTGGCGCCGCTGGCTGTCCGGGCTCGTGTTCGCCGCCGTCGCGCTCGTCGCGCGCGCCGAGATGACGGTCGAGATCGTCGGTGGCGACGCCGGCCGGCTGCCGATCGCCGTCGTGCCGTTCAAGGACGAGGCCAGCCGCGTGCGCGAAGCGCTGACGCCGACGGTGAAGGGCGATCTGGGCTTCACCGGCGTGTTCCGGCTGCTGCCGACCGACGGCGTCGCCAACCTGCCGTTCGCGCCGGGCGAGATCCGCCACGCCGACTGGCAGGCGGCCGGCGCGAAGTACCTGGCGGTCGGCCGCGTCGAGCCGGCGTCGGGCGGGCAGGTGAGGATACGCTTCGAACTGGTCGAGGTCGGCAGCCGCCGCCAGCTGACGCAGGGCGAGTTCACCGTCGGTCCCGAGCGCGCGCGCGACGTCGCGCACACCATCGCCGACATGATCTACGAAGCGGTCACCGGGCAGCGCGGGGTGTTCAACACCCGCATCGCCTACGTGATGAAGAGCGGGCGCGACTACCTGCTGCAGATCGCCGACGTCGACGGCGGCCGGCCGCAGACGGTGCTGCGCTCGAAGGAGCCGATCATCTCGCCGGCCTGGTCGCCCGACGGGTCGCGGCTTGCCTACGTGTCGTTCGAGACCAGGAAGCCGGTGGTGTGGGTGCAGAACCTGGCCACCGGCGCGCGGCGCGCGGTCGGCAACTTCAAGGGCAGCAACTCGGCGCCGGCGTGGAGTCCGGACGGTACGCGGCTGGCGCTGACGCTGACCACCAGCGGCAACTCGCAGATCTACGTGATGAACGCCGACGGCGGCAGCCCACGCCGCGTCGCTTACAGCGACGCGATCGACACCGAGCCGACCTGGACGCCGGACGGCGCGAGCCTCTTGTTCGTGTCCGACCGCAGCGGCGGCCCGCAGATCTACCGCGTCGACGCCGGCGGCGGCACGCCGCAGCGGCTGACCTGGCAGGGTAGCTACAATGTGTCGCCCAAGGTGTCGCCGGACGGCCGGCGCTTCACCTACATCCGCAAGGAGGGCGCGCGCTTTCGCGTGATGCTGCAGGAGTTCGGCTCCAGCGACGCGCGCGTGCTGTCCGACGCCGCCTACAACGAGCGCCCGAGCTTCGCGCCGAACGGCCAGATGGTGCTGTACGCCAGCGACGAGGGCCGCAAGAGCGTGCTGTACGCGGCGCACCCGGAGAGCGGCCAGCGCATCCGGCTCGGCACCGTCGACGGCGACGTGCAGGACCCGGCCTGGGGGCCGTTCAATACGCCTTAACCCAAGAAAAAGGAAATGCCATGAACTGGAAGACCTCGCTGATCGGCTTGTCCATCGTCGCCGCGCTGGCGGCCTGCTCGAGCACCAAGCCGGCCGACGCCGGCGCCGCGGCTGCCGGCAGCGGTGCGACCATCGTCGACGGCAGCGGCGCGGGTGGCGCCGGCGGTGCCGGCGCGCTCGACCCGCTGAAAGACCCGAACAGCCCGCTGGCCAAGCGCAGCGTCTACTTCGACTTCGACTCGTCGGCGCTGCGCGACGCCGACAAGGCCACCGTGTCGGCGCACGCCGGCTACCTGGCCGGCCGCCCGGAGCAGGCCGTGCAGATCCAGGGCAACACCGACGCGCGCGGCAGCCGCGAATACAACCTCGCGCTCGGCCAACGTCGCGCCGAGGCGGTGAAGAAGTCGCTGCAGGTGCTGGGCGTCAAGGAGAGCCAGGTCGAGGCGGTCAGCTACGGCAAGGAGAAGCCGCGCGCCACCGGTAACAGCGAGGCCGACCACGCCGAGAACCGCCGCGCCGACATCGTCTACGACGGCCGCTAAGCGCCGCGCCCCCTGTGTCAGAACCGGACCGGGCCTGCGTGCCCGGTCTTGTCCGTTCCGAGGAGTCACCATGAGACTGCCCCCCCGCCTGATCGCCGCCGGCCTGCTGCTCGGCGCCGTGGCCGGCTGCGCCACGACCGGCGAGGTCGAGGAAACCCGCCGCCAGATCGAGTCGGTCAACCGGCAGGCGCAGCAGCGCCTTGAGCAGATCGAAACCAAGCTGTCGAACGAGAAGCTGCTCGAGATGATCGGCCAGATCGACGGCCTGCGCGCCGAAGTCGCACGCCTGAAGGGCGAGGTCGAGATGCAGGCCTATAACCTGCAGACCACGCAGAAGCGCCAGAACGACCTCTACAACGACCTCGACGGCCGGCTCGGCCGGATCGAGGGCGGCGCCGAGAAGCCGGCCCCGGCCAGCGCCGTCGCACCGCCGCCGGCCGAGGAGAAGGCGCAGGCCGGCCCGGACTTCGAGCGCGCGCTGACGCTGTTGCGCAACCGCGACTTTCCGAAGGCGACCGACGCGCTGCAGCGCTACCTCGCCGCCAACCCGGCGGCCGACCAGGCGCCGGACGCGCAATACTGGCTCGGCGTCGCGCACACCGCGCAGAAGCAGTACGACGCGGCGATCGACATCCACCGCCGCTTCGCCGACAAGTACCCCAACCATCCGAAGGCGCCCGACGCCTTGCGCAACGTCGCCAACTGCCAGCGCGACCTCGGCCAGGCCGACATCGCGCGCGCGACGCTCAACCGTCTGATCAAGCTCTACCCGAAGAGCGCCGCCGCCGCGCGCGCGCGCGAAGAGCTGCCCAAGCTATAAAGGGAAGACCGGTCCGCCCGCGCCGCCCTCCTAGGGACCGCCCCGATTGGGGCGGTACGCGGCCTTCGCTAAAATGGCGGACTTTATTCCGCACGGAGTGACGCCATGATCGAAGTCGGCATCGTAATGGGCAGCAACAGCGACTGGGAGGTGATGCAGCACGCCGCCCGGGTGCTCAAGGACTTCGGCGTGCCCTGCGAGACCCGCGTCGTGTCGGCGCACCGCACCCCCGACCTGATGTTCGAATACGCCGAACAGGCGCGCGGCCGCGGCATCAAGGCCATCATCGCCGGCGCCGGCGGCGCCGCCCACCTGCCGGGCATGCTCGCCGCCAAGACCACCGTGCCGGTGCTCGGCGTGCCGGTGCCGTCGCGCTACCTGCGCGGCGAGGATTCGCTGCTTTCCATCGTGCAGATGCCCAAGGGCGTGCCGGTCGCCACCTTCGCGATCGGCGAGGCCGGCGCCGCCAACGCCGCGCTGTTCGCGGTCGCGCTGCTCGCCAACCACGACGCCGACCTCGCCGCCAGGCTCGACGCCTTCCGCCAAAAGCAGACCGAAACGGTGCTGGCGATGACCCTGCCGGAGCTCGACGCATGAGCGCCAAAGCCATCCTGCCGCCGGCCATGCTCGGCATCCTCGGCGGCGGCCAGCTCGGCCGCATGTTCGCCGCCGCCGCCAAGACCATGGGCTACCGCGTCACCGTGCTCGACCCGGACCCGCTCGCGCCGGCGGCCGACTTCGCCGACGTGCACCTTGCGGCGCCGTTCAACGACGCGCAGGCGCTCGAAACGTTGGCCAAGACCTGCGCCGCCGTCACCACCGAATTCGAAAACGTCAACGCCGACGCGATGCGCGATCTGGCGCGCCGCGGCGTGCGCGTCAGTCCGTCGGGCGACTGCGTCGCCGTCGCGCAGGACCGCATCGTCGAGAAGGGCTGGGTCAAGAAGGCCGGCCTCGCGACCGTGCCGTATCTGGCGATCGAAACCGTCGACGACCTGCACACCGAGCTCGAACCCTATCTGCCGGGCATCCTCAAGACCGCGCGGCTCGGCTACGACGGCAAGGGCCAGGTGCGCGTCGACACGCCCGAGGCCGCCCGCGCCGCCTACGCCAACCTCGGCGGCCAGGCCTGCGTGCTCGAAAAGCGCGTCGAACTGAAAACCGAGGTGTCGGTGGTCGTCACCCGCGTCACCCACGCGCAGATGAGCACCTTCCCGGTCGCCGAGAACCGCCACGTCAACGGCATCCTCGACGTGTCTATCGTGCCGGCCGGCATTCCCGCCGCCCTTGCGGAACAGGCGCAGCAGATGGCGCGCCAGCTGGCCGACGCGCTCGACTACGTCGGCGTGCTGGCGGTCGAATTCTTCGTGCTCGAGGACGACACGCTGCTGGTCAACGAGATCGCGCCGCGTCCGCACAACTCCGGCCACTACACGCTCGACGCCTGCGTCACCAGCCAGTTCCAGCAGCAGGTGCGCGCGATGTGCGGCCTGTTGCCCGGCAGCACCACGCTCCTGAAGCCCGCGGTGATGGTCAACCTGTTGGGCGACGTGTGGCTCGAGGGCGGCGGCGAGCCGAACTGGGCGGTGCTGATGGAAGCGCCCAACGTCGAGTTGCACCTCTACGGCAAGAAGGAAGCCCGCCCGGGTCGCAAGATGGGGCACTTCACCGTGCTCGCCGATTCGGCCGAGGCCGCGCTGACGCAGGCCGAGGCGCTCAAGGACACCCTGTAACACGCCCGAGGCGACCGCGAGCCGGTCGCCTCGTCATTTCTGGAATAGCAAACATGACCGGCACCCCGACTTCGCTGAGCCTCAAGAAAATCTACTCCGGCAAGGTCCGCGACCTGTACGAGATCGACGACAAGCGCATGCTGATGGTCGCCACCGACCGCCTGTCGGCCTTCGACGTGATCCTGCCCGACCCGATCCCGGGCAAGGGCCAGATCCTGACCGCGATCTCGAACTTCTGGTTCGACAAGCTGAAAGACCTCGTCCCCAACCACTTCACCGGCGACAAGGTCGAGGACGTGGTACCGGCGGCCGAGCTGCCGCTGGTCGAAGGCCGCGCGGTGGTCGCCAAGCGCCTCAAGCCGGTGCCGGTCGAGGCGATCGTGCGCGGCTACCTGGCCGGTTCGGGCTGGAAGGAATACCAGCAAAGCGGTTCGGTGTGCGGCATCAAGCTGCCGGCCGGCCTGAAAGAGGCCAGCAAGCTGCCCGAGGTGATCTTCACGCCGTCGACCAAGGCCGCCGTCGGCGACCACGACGAGAACATCTCGTACGAACAGTGCGAAGCCGTCATCGGCAAGGAACTGGCCGCCAAGGTGCGCGACACCGCGATCGCGCTGTACAGCGCCGCCGCCGAATACGCCGCGAGCCGCGGCATCATCATCTGCGACACCAAGTTCGAATTCGGCCTCGACGAAGACGGCACGCTGACGCTGATGGACGAGGCGCTGACGCCCGATTCCAGCCGCTTCTGGCCGGCCGAGAGCTACGCCGAGGGCACCAACCCGCCGTCGTTCGACAAGCAGTTCGTGCGCGACTGGCTCGAGTCCACCGGCTGGAACAAGCAGCCGCCGGCGCCGGCCGTGCCTTTGGAGGTCGCGCAGAAGACCGCCGACAAGTACCGCGAGGCGCTGGAGAAGCTGACCGCCTGAGCGCATTCGGCGTCGCATTGAAAAGCTCGGCCAACCTTCGAGGGTTGGCCGAGCTTTGTTGTCTGAGGGTCTTGTTTGTTGACCCAATGAGATAGGGCGCCTTATTCCGCCCACAGCCACGCCGCGCCCCGCACCCCCGAGCTGTCGCCGTGCTTCGGCGGCACGAGCCGCGTCGCGACCGCATCGGAAAACACCCATTCGGTCCACAGCCTCGGCACGGTGTCATAGAGCCGCGCGACGTTCGACAGCCCGCCGCCGAGCACGATCACGTCGGGGTCGACGAGGTTGATCACGCCGGCGAGCGACCTGGCCAGCCGGCGCTCGTAGCGCTCCAGCGTCGCTTGCGCGCAAGCGCCGTCGCCGCCCTCGGCCAACTTCACGATCTCGGCGGCGGTGAGCGTCACGCCGTTGAGCCGCGCGTGGTCCGCCGCCATGCCGGGGCCGGACAGATAGGTCTCGATGCAGCCCATGCGGCCGCAGTAGCAGGCGGGCAGCGGAAGGTCGGCCGCCTCGGGCGAGGGCAGCGGGTTGTGGCCCCACTCGCCGGCGACGCGGTTGGCGCCCTCGATCAGTCGGCCGTTCACCACCAGCCCGCCGCCGACGCCGGTGCCGAGGATGACGGCGAACACGACGGGGGCGCCGGCTGCCGCGCCGTCTGCGGCTTCCGACAGCGCGAGGCAGTTGGCGTCGTTGGCGATGCGCACTTCGCGGCCGAACAGCGCTTCCAGGTCTTCCTTCAAGGGCTGGCCGTTCAGGCAGGTCGAGTTGGCGTTCTTGATGCGGCCGGTGAGCGTCGAGAGCGCGCCGGGCGTGCCGAAGCCGAGCGTCGCGGTGACGCCCAGCTCGGCCTCGGCCGCGTCGACCAGCGCCTTGATCGCGGACAGCGTGCCGGCGTAGTCGCCCTGCGGCGTCGGCACGCGGCGGCGCAGCAGCGTGCGGCCGTCGCTGTCCAGCGCGATCAGTTCGATCTTGGTGCCGCCGAGGTCGACGCCGAAGCGCATGGTCAGTCCCGCGTCGGCAGGCCGAAGTGCGCGAAGGCGAGCGCGGTCGCCATCCGGCCGCGCGGCGTGCGCTGCAACAGGCCCTGCTGGATCAGGAAGGGTTCGATCACGTCCTCGATGGTGTCGGTCGATTCGCCGATCGCCGCCGCGACGTTGTCCAGGCCGACCGGCCCGCCGGCGAACTTCTCGAGGATGGCCTGCAACAGTTTGCGGTCCATCACGTCGAGGCCGGCGTGGTCGACGTCGAGCATCGCCAGCGCCGCGTCGGCGACGGCGGCGGTGACCACGCCGTCGGCCTTCACCTCGGCGTAGTCGCGCACGCGGCGCAAGAGGCGGTTGGCGATGCGCGGCGTGCCGCGACTGCGCCTCGCGACCTCGAAGGCGCCGTCGTCGGACAGCTGCACGTTCAGAAGGTTGGCCGAGCGCGCGACGATGCGGGTCAGTTCGTCGGCGTTGTAGAACTCCAGTCGCGCGACGATGCCGAAGCGGTCGCGCAGCGGGTTGGTCAGCATGCCGGCGCGCGTGGTGGCGCCGACCAGCGTGAACGGCGGCAGGTCGATCTTGACCGAGCGTGCCGCCGGGCCTTCGCCGATCATGATGTCGATCTGGTAGTCCTCGAGCGCCGGGTAGAGGATTTCCTCGACGACGGGGCTTAAGCGGTGGATCTCGTCGATGAACAGCACGTCGTGCGGTTCGAGGTTGGTGAGAAGCGCCGCGAGGTCGCCGGCGCGCTCCAGCACCGGGCCGGAGGTCTGGCGCAGGTTGACGCCGAGTTCGCGCGCGACGATGTGCGCCAGCGTGGTCTTGCCCAGGCCCGGCGGGCCGAACAAGAGCACATGGTCGAGCGCCTCGCCGCGCTTCTTGGCCGCCTCGATGAAGATTTCCAGCTGCTCGCGCGCCTTCTTCTGGCCGACGTATTCGTCGAGCAGTTTGGGACGCAGCGCGCGCTCGAGCGCTTCTTCCTGCTGCGACAGGCTCTGCTGGGTGACGATGCGGCGCTCGGGCGCGCCGCCGATCAGGTTGTCGGTTTCGATCATGGCGGGATTTCGCTGCAAAAGGCACGGAACAGCCGCTAGTGTAACGTAGTCGCAAGCGGGGCACGGCCAGGCGTGGCCGCGTCCCTTGTCGAGGAGCCCGATTCATGCGTGTCGCGATCGTTTTTTCCGTCCTTCTGGGGCTGGCCGGCTGCGCCGCCCCGGGCCCGCGCGCGGCCTGGACGCCCGAGCGGCTGGCTGCGCACCGCGTCGTGCTGCTGGGCGAGGTGCACGACAACGCCGACGGCCATGCCAAGCGGCTGGCGGCGCTGGCGCGCGCGGTGGAGGGCGGCTGGCGGCCGGCGCTGGCCTTCGAGCAGTTCGACCGCGAACGGCAGGGCGCGCTCGACGCGGCGCGGCCGCGTTGCGGGCGCGACCCGGACTGCGTGATCCGCGCCGGCCTCGGCGACGTCGCGCCGGCGGCGTCGGGCTGGGACTGGAGCTTGTACCGGCCGCTGGTCGCGCTGGCGCTGGACTACGACCTGCCCGTCGTCGCGGCCAACCTGTCGCGCGCGGACGCGGCGCGGGTGATGCGCGAGGGCGTCGCGCCGGTGCTGGGCGACGCGTGGGCGGCCAGGTTGGCCGAGCCGCCGGCCGAGCTCGTCGCCGCGCAGCGCCGCGAGGTCGAGGCCGGCCATTGCGGCAAGCTGCCGGCGGCCGTGGTGGCGCGGATGGCGGACGCGCAGATCGCGCGCGACGCGGTGATGGCGGCCATCGTCGATGCGCACGCGGCGCGCGGCGTGGCGCTGATCGCCGGCAACGGCCACGTGCGCCGCGACGTCGGCGTGCCGCGCTGGCTGGCGGCGCCGGCGCTGTCGGTCGGCTACGTCGAGGAGGCGGCCGCGCCCGGCGTCTTCGACGTCGCGGTGGCTATCGCGCCGCAGCCGCGGCCCGACCCGTGCGCGGCGTTCCGTTGAGGGCGGGGCGTGGGACGTGAAAAAGGCTCGGCCAACCTTGGGAGGGTTGGCCGAGCCTTTGAGTTTTAGACGCCGGGTGTCAGCCCTTCTTGCCGTTGCCCTGCTTGAGCCGGATCAGGAAGTTGCCGCGCGCGCCGTCCTGGCTGATCTCGAACCAGCCGGACTTGTTGACGAGGTCGGACAGGTTGCGAAAACCGTAGTTGCGCGGGTCGAAGTCCGGCATCCATTCGCCGAGCAAGGAACCGACCGGGCCGAGGTTGGCCCAGCCCTCGTCGTCGCAGCGGCTCTCGATCGCCTGGCGGAAGCGCTGGCGCAGCGCGCGCGACAAGGGTTGCAGCGCGGCCTTCTTCTTCGGCGCCTCGTTCTCGCGGCTCGGCGCGTCGTCGTCCGGCTCGCTGCCGAGGATCTCGACGTAGACGAACTTGCTGCACGCGTTGACGAAGGCGGCCGGCGTTTTCTGCTCGCCGAAGCCCCACACCTCGAGCCCATCCTCGCGCAGCCGCGTCGCCAGCCGCGAGAAATCGCTGTCGCTCGACACCAGGCAGAAGCTGTGGAAGCGCCCCGAGTGCAACAGGTCCATCGCGTCGATCACCATCGCGATGTCGGACGCGTTCTTGCCCTTGGTGTTCGGAAACTGCTGCACCGGGTGGATCGCGAAACGCGCGCACAGCTCGCGCCAGGCGCGGTCGTGCTTGCTGAAGTCGCCGTAGACGCGCTTGAGGGCCAGCACGCCGAGCCGGCTGGCCTCCTCGAGCACGTTGCCGATCCAGTCGGGCGAGACGTTGTCGGCGTCGATCAGTACCGCGACGTTGGCCATCGCTTATCCCTTCACCAGTCCCTTGAGCGCGAGGCGGATGCCCTCGCTGACGCCGACGTTCGCCGGCAGCGTCTTGAGCGCGGCGGCGGCCTCCTTCTCGTTGTAGCCGAGCGCCAGCAGCGCGTTGGCGATGTCGTCGGAAGGCTGCGGCTCGGGCGCCAGCGGCAGGCCGCCCGGCGTGGCGACCACGCCGCCTGTGACGAGCTTGCCGCGCAATTCGAGCACCAGCCGCTCGGCGGTCTTCTTGCCGATGCCGGGGATGGACGACAGGCGCTTGATGTCCTCGGACGCGATCGCGACCGCCAGCTCGTCGGCGGTCAGCGCCGACAGGATGGCCAGCGCGATCTTGGCGCCGATGCCGCTGACCTTGATCAGTTGGCGGAAGGTCTCGCGCTCGGCGCGGCTGGCGAAGCCGTACAAGAGGTGGGCGTCCTCGCGCACCGCGAGGTGGGTGAACAGCGTGACGGGGTCGTTCAGGTGCGGCAGCTGGTAGAAGGTGCTCATCGGCACGTCGACTTCGTAGCCGACGCCGCCGACGTTCACCACCACCTGCGGCGGCTGTTTTTCCATCAGGGTGCCGATCAGGCGTCCGATCATGTTCGTCCTTGCGTGTGTAAAGCTTGGCCGCGCCCCGCTAGAGGGGTGCGGTCCGTTCAGGAAAGGCCGCCGTGCGCGCCGGCGACGCCGGCGGCGAACACCGCGAGCGAGGCGAGCGACAGCGCGACGTGCAGCGCCTGCAGCCGCCGCATCGTGCCGGCCGGATCGCGCGACGCGCGCGCGGCGAGCAGCCGGTGCAAGAGCCACGGCTCGAGCACGAACAGCATCGCCGCGAACACGCTCCACAGCGCGACCATCGCGATCAGCCACGGGCTGGCGGCCAGGCGCGCTGCGCCGCCCGTCAGGCTCAAGAGGTAAAAGCCCGACACGGCGGCCAAGAGCGTCGCGACGCGCGCCTGCCAGGCGAAGCGGTGTTCGAGCGTCTCGAACAGCGGGTACTGCCGCTCGGGCGCGACGTGGCGGCGCAGCGCGGGCAGCAGCACGGCGGTGACGAACAGCACGCCGCCCAGCCACCACAGCACCGCGAGAAGGTGCAGCACGCGCGCGAGCACGAAATCGTTCAGCATGGCTTTCTCCGGGATGTCGTGCCCGAAGCATGGCGCGGCGCCGGCGCGCGCGCCTTGGCCTGCGTCAAACCAGCCGCCCGCCCCTGACCTTGAAGCCGCGCGCGACGAGGCCGGCGAGCGCGGCGTGGCTGTGGTTGGCGTGCGTGAGCGCGACGGCGAGCGCGTCGGCGGCGTCCGATTGCGGCGTGCCGGACAGTTTGAGCGCGTGCACCACCATGTGCTGCACCTGCTCCTTGGCCGCCTTGCCGTGGCCGACCACCGACTGCTTGACCTGCAGCGCGGTGTATTCGGCCACCGCGAGCTTTTTGAGCACCAGCGCGCTGATCGCCGCGCCGCGCGCCTGGCCGAGCATCAGCGTCGCCGCCGGGTTGACGTTGACGAACACCTGCTCGATCGCCGCCTCGGTCGGCGCGTAGGCGTCGATCACCTCGATCAGCCCCGCGACGATCACGCGGATGCGCTCGGGCAGGGCGGCGCCGGGCGGCGTCTTGATGCAGCCTGAGGCGATGTAGTGGCGCTCGTGGCCGAGCACGTCGATCACGCCGAAGCCGGTGGCGCGCGAGCCGGGGTCGATGCCGAGGATGCGGCGGTGGCTCATCGCCAGCCGCGCGCGATCGCGTCGGCCTCGGCCAACCTTTCGATCGTGCCGACGTCGCGCCACAGGCCGCGGTAGTGTTCGCCGCTGACCCGGCCTTGCGCCATCGCCGCGCGCAACAAGGGCGCGAGCCTGGCCGGCCGGTGCGGCGCGAGGCCCGCGAACAGCGCCGGGTGGTAGACGCCGACGCCGGCGAAGGTCAGCCCCGGCGCGTCGAGCACGCGGCCGTCGGCGGCGAGCGAGAAGTCGCCCGCGGCGTGGTGCGCCGGGTTGTCGACCAGCACCAGGTGGGCGAGGCGGCGCTCGCCGTCGAGCTTCCGCGCGGCGTCGATCAGCCGCGCGAACGGGAAGTCGGTCAGCACGTCGCCGTTGACGACGATGAACGGCGCCTTGCCCAAGAGCGGCAGCGCGGTCGCGATGCCGCCGGCGGTCTCGAGCGCGTCGCCCTCGGCCGAGTAGGCGATGTGCACGCCCCACTCGGCGCCGCTGCCCAGCCGCGCCTCGATCTGGTCGCCGAGCCAGGCGTGGTTGACGACGACGTCGGCGACGCCGGCCTCGGCCAAGCTCTTCAGGTGCCAGCCGATCAGGGGCTGCGAACCGGCGGTCAAGAGCGGCTTGGGCGTGGCGTCGGTCAGCGGGCGCATGCGTTCGCCGCGCCCGGCGGCGAGGATCATCGCCTTCATGCTTTGCCCGACGCGAGGCGGGTGGCGCTGAACACGCGGTCGACGCTGGCGTCGTCCTCGTCCGGGCCGGTCAGTTGCACCAGCAGCTGGTAGAACGGCGCGAGCTCGCCGTAGCGGCGCGTGGCCTTCTTCAGGTACTTGATGAAGCGCGGGATCTCGGCGCGGTACTTGTCCTTGCCGTCGCGGTGGTAGAGGCGGGCGAAGATGCCGGCGACCTTCAGGTGGCGCTGCACGCCCATCCATTCGAAGTCGCGCCAGAAGGCGTCGATGTCGGCCGGCACCGGAAGATTCGCGGCGCGCGCCTTCTCCCAGTAGCGCACCGCGACGTCGAGCACGAACTCCTCGTCCCACTCGACGAAGGCGTCGCGCAGCAAGGACACGAGGTCGTAGCTGATCGGGCCGTAGACGGCGTCCTGGAAGTCGAGCACGCCGGGCTGGCCCGGGGTCAGCATCAGGTTGCGCACGATGAAGTCGCGGTGCACGAATACCTTGGCCTGGCTGGTCAGCGCCGGCAGCAGCGCCTTGACGCCGGCGTCCCACAGCTGGCGTTGCGCGAAGTTCAGCGGTTGGCCGAGCTCCTTGGCGCAGAACCATTCGGGGAACAGGTTCAGTTCGCGCGTCAGCAAGGCGGCGTCGTACTCGGGCAGCACGCCGGGTCGGCTCGCCCGCTGGATCTCGATCAGCGTGTCGACCGCCTCGAGCAGCAGGTGCTTGTGGACGACTTCGCGCTCGTCGTGTTGCAGCGCGGACAGGTAGGTCACGCGGCCGAGGTCCTCGAGCAGCATGAAGCCCTGCGCGGCGTCGCGCGCGAGGATGGCCGGCACGTTGACCATCGCGAACACTTCGCGGACGCGCACATAGGGTTCGGTGTCCATCTTGTCCGGCGGCGCGTCCATCACGATGCGGCTGCCGCCGTCGGGCAGGACGACGCGGAAGTAGCGGCGGAAGTCGGCGTCGGCGGCGGCGAATTCGACCTCGAACGCGGTGTCGGGGTAGAGGCCGGCGACCCAGGCCTTAAGCAAATCGAGACGCTCCATGGCGGTATTCAAGCTGCGGGAATGAGATAGAATGCCGAGATTCTATACCGGCTTGGTTGACCCACGATATGGCTTTGACGCCGCCCATTTTGCGTCCTTCCCCGCTCGTCCTGGCGCTGGCGGCCGCGTTCGCGCTGCCGGCCGCGGCCGACACGCCGCCGCCCGCCGCGCCCGGCCAGACGGTGATCGACGCCGACCGCATCGACGGCCAGATGGAGAGCCGCATCCAGGCGCGCGGCGACGTCGTGATCCGCCGCGACGACCAGACGATCAAGGCCGACTGGCTCGACTACTTCCAGAGCGAGAACCGCGTGAAGGCCGGCGACAAGGTCGAGTTCGTCGACGGCGCCAACCGCGTCGACGCGCACGCGCTCGACTACAACGTCGCGACCCGCGAGGGCGAGGCGAGCGACGCGAGCTTCGCCGGCCGCGGCGAGGACGGCCGCACGCTGCGCGGCGACGGCGAGAGGATCGAGTTCAAGGGCCGCGACCGCTACCGGCTCGTGCGCGCGCGCGCCAACACCTGCGCGCCGGGCGACGACTCCTGGTACCTGAAGGCCGGCACGATAGACGTCGACTACACGCGCAACGTCGGCGTCGCGCGCCACGCGCGGCTCGACTTTCAGGGCGTGCCCATCCTCTACACGCCATGGATCGACTTCCCGCTCGACGGCGGCCGCAAGTCGGGCCTGTTGGCGCCGGTGCTCAAGACCGGTTCCGACGGCTTCGAGCTCGCGCTGCCCTACTACTTCAACCTCGCGCCCAACTACGACCTGACGCTGACGCCGCGCGTGTTCGCCGAGCGCGGCGCGATGCTGGGCGCCGAGTTCCGCTACCTGCAGCCCGGCTACAGCGGCTCGATCTTCACCGAGCAGATGCCGGACGACAAGGTCTACGGGCAGGGCCGCGCCGCGTGGCGCGCGCGCCACGCGCAGAACCTCGGCGCCGGCTTCAGCCTCGGCTACGACCTCAACTACGTGTCGGACGCCGACTACTTCAAGGACTTCGGCTCGCGCGTCGACATCGCGTCCAACGTCAACCTCGCGCGCGACGCCTGGCTGAACTACGGCCGGTCGTGGGACGGCGGCGGCGCGTCCGGCCAGTTGCGCCTGCTGCGCTACCAGACGCTGCAGGACGCCGACACCCCGGTGACGCCGCCGTACGCGCTGTTGCCGCGCCTGTCCGGCAGCGCGACGCAGGCGCTGCCGGCGGGCTTCTCGGCCGACGTGTTCGCCGAGTTCACCCGCTTCACCCATCCGACGCTGCAGGAGGGCAACCGGCTGGTCGTCTACCCCAGTGTGGCGTGGGCCTTCGAGCGCAACTGGGGCTTTCTGCGCCCGCGGCTCGGCGTGCACGTCACCGAGTACGAGCTGGACGCGCTGGGCGAGCGCCAGGCCGAGCGACGCAGCCGCACGCTGCCGGTCTTCTCGACCGACGCCGGCCTCGTGTTCGAGCGCCCAAGCACCTTGTTCGGCCGCTCGCACACCCAGACGCTCGAGCCCCGGCTGTTCTACGTCAACGTGCCGACGCGCGACCAGAGCGAGCTGCCGAACTTCGACTCGGCCGAGAAGAACTTCAGCTTCGCGCAGCTGTTCACCGCCAACCGTTTCACCGGCCAGGACCGCATCAACGGCGTGCACGCGCTGACGGTTGCGCTGTCCAGCCGCTACCTCGACGACGCGTCCGGCCTCGAGCGCCTGCGCGTCGAGCTCGGCCAGCGCCACTACCTGAGGAAGGACAGCATCAGCCTGTCCGGCGCGCCCGAGGAGCTGGAAAACCGCGGCTCCGACCTGGTCGCCACCGTCGGCGGCGACTTGACGCGCGCCTGGCGCGCCGACGCGAGCTACCAGTACAACCAGCAACTGGGCAAGACCGAGCGCTACGAATGGGGCGCGCGCTACTCGCCCGAGCCGGGCAAGACCGTCAGCCTGCGCTACCGCTACGGCCGCGACGAGGACGTCGGCTTCGGCGGCGTCCGCGCGCCGTTGCGGCAGGTCGACGTCGCCGCGCAGTGGCCGGTTGCCAGGAAGTGGTACGTGGTCGCGCGCAACAACTACTCGCTGACCGACAAGACCGCGCTCGAACAGCTCGCCGGCGTCGAGTACAACGACGGCTGCTGGACGGCGCGCGTGGTCGGCCAACGCTACGTGACCGACCTGACCAATACCAAGAACGCGGTCTTCCTGCAGCTGGAGCTGAAGGACCTGGGCGGCATCGGCAGCAATCCGGTCGATACCCTGCGTCTGGCGATCCCCGGCTACAGCAAGATCAACGACCCTCGACAAGGCCTATGAAACAGACACTCATCGCCCTGCTGCTCGCCGCCGCGCTCGGTACCGCGCACGCCGCCGTTCAGGACGTCGACCGCATCGTCGCCGTGGTGAACAAGAACGTGATCACCGCGCGCCAGCTCGACGCCCGGATCCAGGAGGTCTCGGCCAACCTCAGGCGCCAGAAGGTCGCGCCGCCGGAGGCCGAGACGCTCAAGCGCCAGGTGCTCGAGCAGATGATCTCCGAGGAGGTGCAGCTGCAGTTCGCACAAAACAACGGCATCACCCTGGCCGACGGCGACCTCGACCGCGCGGTGCAGCGTCTGGCCGAGCAGAACAAGCTGACCGTCGCCGGCCTCGAGGCGCGGTTGAAGAAGGACGGCATCCCGCTGGCGCGCTTCCGCGAGGAGATCCGCCGCGAGATCCTGCTCGGCCGTCTCAAGGAGCGCGAGGTCGACTCGCGCGTCGTCGTCACCGACAGCGAGGTCGAGCAGGTGATGAAGAGCGCGCTGTCGGGCCAGTCGCGCAACGAATACCGGCTCGCGACCATCCTCGTCAGCGTGCCCGAGCGCGCCGACGCGAAGGTGATCGACGAGCGCGGCCGCCGCGCGCAGGCGGCGCTCGCCGCGCTCCGCGACGGCCGGCCGTTCGCCGAGGTCGCCGCGAGCTACTCGGATGCCAAGAACGCGCTGTCGGGCGGCGAGCTCGGCTGGCGCAGCGCCGCCGGCTTCCCGCCGAACTTCGTCTCGCTGCTCGAAAACCTCAAGGTCGGCGAACACACCGAGCTGGTGCGTACCCAGCAGGGCTTCGTGATCTTCAAGCTGATCGACAAGCGCACGCAGGGCGCGGCGCAGATGGTCGAGCAGCTGCGCGTGCGCCACATCCTGGTCCGCACCAACGAGGCGGTGTCCGAAGCCGACGCGCGCCTGCGCATCGACCAGATCCGCGACCGCATCGCGCGCGGCGCGCGCTTCGACGAGCAGGCGCGCCTCTATTCGGAAGACGCCAGCAACAGCCGCGGCGGCGAGCTCGGCTGGCTGTCGCCCGGCGATACCGTGCCCGAGTTCGAGCGCGCGATGCTGTCGCTGAAAATCGGCGAGGTGAGCGCGCCGGTGCGCTCGCCGTTCGGCTGGCATCTGATCCAGGTCGAGGAGAAGCGCACGCAGGACGTGTCCGGCGAGCGCGAGAAGTTGGCGATCCGCCAGCAGATCCGCGCGCGCAAGATCGAGGAAGCCTACCTCGACTGGGTGCGCCAGCTGCGCGACTCGGCCTTCGTCGACGAGCGCCTGGTCGAGAAATAAATGGACGCCGCCCCGATCGCGATCACCGCCGGCGAGCCGGCCGGCGTCGGCCCGGACCTGCTGCTGGCGCTGGCGAGCCGGCCGGCCGGGCGCCGCCGCGTGCTCGTCGCCGACCGCGGACTGCTCGCGGCGCGCGCGCGGCAACTGGGCCGCGTGGTCAAGCTGGTCGACTACCGGCGCGACGCCGCGCCCGAGGCCGGCGCGCTCGAGGTGCTGCACGTGCCGCTGGCGGCGCCGGCGGTCGCCGGGCGGCTCGATCCGGCCAACGGTCGCTACGTGCTCGATACGCTCGACGTCGCGATAGCCGGCTGCCTGTCCGGCGAATTCGCCGCGATGGTGACCGCGCCGGTGCACAAGGGCGTGATCAACGAGGCCGGCGTGCCGTTCTCCGGCCACACCGAATACCTCGCCGAAAAGACCGGCACGCCGCGCGTGGTGATGATGCTCGCCGGCGGCGGTTTGCGCGTCGCGCTGGCGACCACCCACCTGCCGCTCAAGGACGTGTCGGCGGCGATCACGCGCGACGGCCTGGCCGAGGTGATCCGCATCCTGCACCGCGACCTGGTCGCCAAGTTCGGCGTCGCGCAGCCGCATATCCTCGTCGCGGGCCTCAACCCGCACGCCGGCGAATCGGGCCACCTGGGCCGCGAGGAGATCGACGTGATCGCGCCGGTGCTCGAAGCCCTGCGCGCCGAGGGCCTGCACCTGACCGGCCCCTTGCCGGCCGACACCTTGTTCCAGCCGCGCTATCTCGACACGGCCGACGCGGTGCTGGCGATGTACCACGACCAGGGCCTGCCGGTGCTCAAGTACGCGAGCTTCGGCGCCGGCATCAACATCACGCTCGGCCTGCCCATCGTGCGCACCTCGGTCGACCACGGCACCGCGCTCGATCTGGCCGGCAGCGGCCGCGCCGAGCCGGGCAGCCTGTTCGAGGCGGTCGCCTTGGCCGAGCAGCTGGCCGCCAGCGGCGGCTGAACCGACATCAGACAGGGGCGCGATTTCGCGCCCCTGCGGTTTTCACGCGTTGTCCTCGCAGCCTCTTCCTCGTGTCGCCGCCGCCCGCGCGCGTCTTGCCTTGCGCCGCGGCCGGGAAGGGCGGGAGCGGGCGCTCAGACGCTGGCCGCGACGCGGCGCGCGGCGTGCGAGGCGCGTTCGCTGTGCTTGACGAGTTCGCGCAGCGTGTCGAGAAAGAGCCTGAGGACGGGCGAGGCGTCGTCGGCGCGATAGACGGCGAACAGCGGTACCTCGGGCATCGCCGGCGAGAGCGGCCGGAAGACCACGCCGGGAGGCGCGAGCTGTTCGGCCGACGCCGGCAGCAGCGCGATGCCGAAGCCGGTGCGCACCAGGCTCAGCAGCGTCTGGACCTCGGTGACCTGCTGGCTGATCCGCGGCGTGAAGCCGGCCTGGATGCACCACTGGTAGAGGTAGTTGGCGAAGCGCGACTGTTCCAGCGCGAAGGTGACCAGGGCTTCGCCGGCGAGCTCGGCGGGCGAGATCGCCGCCCGGCTTGCCAGCGGGTGGGCGGCGGGCAGCGCCGCGCGTATGGGCTCGTGGTGCAGCAGTTCGTTGCGTACGGCCGGGTCGTCGTAGCCGAGCCGGAACACGCACACGTCGATGCGCCTTTCCTTGAGCGCGACGAGCTGGGCGGCGGGCGTCAGCTCGTGCAGCCGCCAGCGCACGCCCGGATAGCGTTCGCGAAAGACGCGCAGCGCGTCGGGCAGGATGCCGACCATGGTCGAGCTCATCATGCCGATCTCGAGCTCGCCGAGCTGGCCGCGTCCGGCCTGGCGCGTCAGGTCGATCGCCCGCTCGAGCTGGGTGAAGACCAGCGAGACCTGCTCCTTGAGCGTACGGCCGGCGGCGGTCAGTTCGACGCGGTGGTGGCTGCGCACGAACAGCGGCGTGCCGATGACGTCTTCGAGCTGGCGGATCTGCTGGCTCAGCGGCGGCTGCGACATGTGCAGCCGGGTCGCCGCGCGGCCGAAGTGCAGCTCCTCGGCCAACACCGAAAAATAGCGTAGCAGTCGGATGTCCATTGTCGCCCCGTCGTCAGAAGGTGACGGGCGGGAGCGGTGCGGCCGGCATCGGCCGCCCGCTGGCCGCAAAGGCATCCTGCTCCGGGTGCGCGGCTTGCCGGGCGAACGGCGGTGGCTTGTCCTTGCTTGCGATCGCGATCATCTTCGTCTCCTCTGGTTGTCCGGGCGCATTCTTGTCACGTGCGCCTCGATCGCCCGATTATCGGGATCGCCGCGGCGTGCCGGCCAGCGACGATTTCCGCCAATACATGTAAGTTGGACTAACAGTCATGCTCAAACGTTATCCCTCGCTGCAGGCGATGCGCGCCTTCCTGCAGGCCGCCCGGGCCGGCAGCTTCTCGCGGGCCGCACGCGAGCTGGACCTGACGCACAGCGCGATCAGCCAGCAGATACGCACGCTCGAGGACTACGTCGGCCAGGCGCTGTTCGTCAGGGAAGGCGGAGGGGTGGTGCTGACCGACGCCGGGCAGCGCTTCGCCAGCGTGCTCGCCGACGGCGTCGCGCAGATGGAGCGGGCGCTGCTGGCGGTCAGGACGGAGCCGGCGGCGCGGACGCTGACGATCGATATCGACGCCGAGCTTGCGCAGGCCTGGCTCAACGCGCGCCTGCCGGCCCTGCTGGCGGCGTTGCCCGACTGCGTGCCGGTGTTCATGAGCACGCCGCGCGCCGAGCGGCCGTCGTTCGAGCGGGTCGATGTGTCGCTGCGCTACGGCTACGGCGAGTGGAGCGACTGCGAAATGGCGCTGGTGTCGGGCGACAGGCTGACGGTGGTGGCGTCGCCGGCGCTGCTGGCGGCGCGGGGGATGACGTGGCCGTTGGCGCCGGCGCGGGTGCTCGAGCTGCCGCTCCTGGCCTACACGCGCCGCAGCTGGTCGCCCTGGCTGGAGGCGGCGGGGCTGGAGCCGGCCGAGCCGCGCGCGGTGGCGTCCTTCGACAACGCGGCCAACCTCGTCGCGGCGGCCGAGGCCGGGCTGGGCGCCGGGCTCGGGCGCGGCCTGCTGGTCGCCGACGCGTTGCGCGCCGGTCGCCTCGTCGCCGTGACCGAGGTCGTGATCCCGACCCACTACAACCTCTACGCGGTCTGGCCGCGCGGGCAGGGCGCGCGTGCGCAGCCGGTGCTCGACGCGGTGCGCACCCTGGTGGCTGCGACGGTTTCGCCGGCCGGCTGAGCCGTCCCCCTGTTCGTCCCGCGCGGGGCGGTGCTCGCCGTCCTTGCGCGCCTTCCTCCCCGCCACGCCCGTCCCGTCCGTCGTCGCCCGACGATATCGAATACGTATCAAACCCCGCGTCAAACAGTATTGTACGAAGCCCGTTTCGACTCCCGATACTGGGTCCAAGCAGCAGCCACGTCGCCGTACGGCTCGGCAAGGCCGGGGAAAGCGCACGGCGCTTAGCAAGGGTCATCCGAACCGAAGACGTGCCTGCCCGCGACCTGGAAGTAAATCCTTCCCCGATATCAGGAGATCGACTACATGATCATCGACATCAGCTGCTATCCCACCGACCTGGTCGACCTGGCCTGGCGGCACGACGGCGACCCGTTCACCGGCGAGCGCCTGCTGGAAATGATGGACGGCCCGTACATCATCAACGGCAAGCCGCGCCGCATCGACAAGGCCTTCATCCAGCCGCCGCAGGGCAACACCATCTACACCTGGACCGACGGCGAGCTGTCCGGCCGCGAGTCGATCGACGCCTACATGGCGTACACGCTGAAGATGGTGCAGACCTACCCCGAGCGTTTCATCGGCTGCTTCGTCTACAACCCGCGCTGCGGCGTGCAGAACGGCGTCGAGGCGATCGAGCGCTACGTCAAGGAGCATGGCTTCAAGATGGTCCAGATGCAGGCGAACATGCACGCCTATCGTCCGGACCGCGCGCTCGACTGGGTGCGTCCGGCCTTCGAGAAGTGCGCCGAGCTCGGCGTGCCGGTCAAGCTGCACACCGGCGACGGGCCGTACAGCATCCCCTCCGAGTGGATTCCGATGATCAAGGAATTCCCGCAGGTCAACTTCATCATGGCCCACTTCGGAGTGCAGACCGGCGGCGTCTACGTGTTCGAGCCGATGCAGTGGGCGATGGAGCTGCCCAACGTCTATTGCGAGTCGGGCTGGTGCCTGCAGTCGCGCATCGTCGAGTTCGCCAAGGTGCTGCCCAAGCACAAGATCCTGTTCGGCACCGACACCCCGCCGAACGAGCCGGGCATGTGGCTGCGCCTGCTCGAGGTGCTGTGCCACGAGCCGCCGCAGGGCCTCAACCTCGACGAGGACACGCTCGAAGACTACCTCGGCAACAACATCGCGCGAATGATCGGCCTTGAGCCGACGCCGGCGCCGAAAACCATCGCCGAAGCCGAGTCCATCCTCAACCGCCCCGTCACCGCGTGACCTTGCCGGAGAGAATGCAATGATCATCGATACCCACCTGCACCCGACCAACCTCGTCGACGAGGCCTGGCGCCACACCGGCGAACCGTTCAACGGCGAGCGCATGCTCAAGCTGATGGACGGCCCCTACATGATCAACGGCAAGCCGCGCCGCATCGACATGGGCTTCATCCAGCCGCCGCCGGGCAACACCGGCTACCGCGACGGCAACCGCCGCGGCCGCGAGGGCATTCGCGACTACATGTCCTACATCGCCGAGCTGTGCCAGAAGTACCCGGACCGCTTCATCGGCAACTTCACCTTCAACCCGCGCTGGGGCCCGGAAAACGGCGCCGCCGAGCTGGAGTTCCACATCAAGGAGTACGGCTTCAAGATGGTGAAGCTGCACGCCAACATGCACGGCTATCGCCCGGACCGCGCGCTCGACTGGCTGCGCCCGGCGATGAAGGTCTGCGCCAAGTACAACATCGTGGTGCTGATCCACACCGGCGACGGCCCCTACACCATCCCGACGATGTTCTACCCGATCATCCGCGAGTTCCCGATGGTGAACTTCATCATCGGTCACTTCGGCATCCAGACCGGCGGCAACTACTCGTTCGAGGCGTTCTGGATGGCGATGGACACGCCGAACGTCTACTGCGAGTCGGGCTGGTGCTTCCAGTCGCGCATCGTCGAATTCGCCAAGCAACTGCCGCGCGACAAGATCGTGTTCGGCACCGACTCGCCGCCGAACGAGCCGGGCATGTGGCTGCGCGAACTCGAGGTGCTGTGCTCCGACCCGCCCCAAGGGCTGGGCATCGACGAGGATCACCTGGAGGACTACCTGGGCAACAACATCGCACGCCTGGTCGGCATCGAGCCGACCAAGCCGCCCAAGGACCTGGCCGAGGCGGAAAAACGCCTGAAGGCGACCTACGTCTGATCGGGCTTCGCGACTGAAGCGGTCATCCTTAGCGGGCGCGCGGCGCGCGCCCGCCTTTTGCAGAGGTTTCCCATGGCCCTCACTCCCTTCGGCGAAACGCAAGACTTCCACGACTTCGCCCTCCAGTACCGACAACGCTTTCCCGACGACGTGCTGACCGTGACCGAGCCCCTCTCGGCCAACCAGGACGTCACCGCGCTGATCGACGCGCTCGCCGCCGAAAACCGCCACCCCATGCTGTTGTGCGAACAGGTCGACGGCCTGGGCGTGCCGCTGGCGACCAATGTGTTCGCCTCGCGCGAACGCATCGCCCGGCTCTTCGGCGTCGACGCTCCGCGTCTGCACGAAACCTACCAGGCGCGCGCCAACGCGCCGATCGCGCCGCGCTACGTCGACAGCGGCCCGGTGTGCGAACAGGTGTTCGACGGCGACGAGGTCGACCTGGCCCGCCTGCCGATGATCCGGCACTTCGATACCGACCGCGGCCCCTACGTCACCAACGCGGTGATCGTCGCCGAGGACCCGGTGACCGGCGTCGCCAACATGAGCTACCACCGCTCGATGCGGCACGCGCACAACGCGCTGGCCACCAGCCTGCATTCGCGCGGCCATCTGTGGCGCATGCTGCAGACCGCGCGCGAACGCGGCGAGGAGCTGCGCGTCGCGATGGTGGTCGGCGCCCACCCCTTGTTCATGCTGGCAGCCGCCTCGCGCCTGCCGTTCGGCGCCGACGAGCGCGCGGTCGCCGGCGGCCTGTTCGGCGCGCCGCTGGAGCTGGTGAAGACGCCGCGCTACGGCATCGGCGTGCCGGCCGCCGCCGAGTTCGTGCTCGAGGGCGCGATCGACCCCGCCGCCTACGCCGAGGAGGGGCCGTTCGGCGAATTCACCGGCTACTCGTCGGACCGGTCGACCAACAACGTGCTGCGCGTCGACACCCTGATGCGCCGCCGCGACGCCTGGCTCGTCGACGTGGTCGGCGGCCTCTACGCCGAGCACCTGACGCTGGCGCGGCTGCCGCGCGAGGCGGAGATGAGCGAGAAGCTCAAGGCGCGCTTTCCGTCGGTGCGCGCGATCCACTACCCGAATTCCGGCTCGCATTTCCACTGCTACGTGTCGCTCGACGTGACGCGCGACGGCGAGGCACGCCAGGTGATGCTCGCGCTGCTCGGCTGGGACCCGTACCTGAAAACCGTGGTCGCGGTCGACGGCGACATCGACCTGACCGACGACTCGCAGGTGTTGTGGGCGATGGCGACGCACTTCCAGCCGCACCAGGACCTGTTCATGGTCGACGGCCTGCCGGGCAGCCCGCTCGACCCCTCGTCGTCGGTCCACGGCACCACGTCGCGGATGGGCATAGACGCGACGCGCGGCTCGGGCTTCGACGGCGTGCGCGCCCGGCTCGACGAACGCGCGCTCGAACGCGCACGCGCGCTGCTGGCGCGCGCCGCCGGGGCAAGGTCATGAACGCCCGCCTGCCACTGCCGGCCCGGCCGCGCATCGTGGTCGGCATCAGCGGCGCCTCCGGCTTCGTCTACGGCGTGCGCCTGCTCGAGCTGCTGCGCGAACTCGACGTCGAGACCCATCTGGTCGTCACCCGTTCGGCGCTGCTGACGATGGCGCACGAGACCGACTACAAGATGTCCGACGTCGTCGCGCTCGCGTCGTACCACCACCGTTCGGACGACATGGCGGCCGGGATCGCGAGCGGCTCTTTCCGGGCGCTCGGCATGATCGTCGCGCCCTGTTCGATGAAAACCCTGGCCGAGGTCGCCAACGGCACCTCGTCGACGCTGCTGACGCGCGCCGCCGACGTCACGCTCAAGGAGCGCCGCCCGCTGGTGCTGCTGGCGCGCGAGACGCCGCTGACCCTGGTCCATCTGCGCAATATGCAGGCGGTCACCGAGATGGGCGGCATCATCGCGCCGCCGGTGCCGGCCTTCTACGCACGCCCCGAGACGCTGTCGGATATGGTCGACCATACCCTCGGCCGCGTGCTCGACCTGTTCGGCCTCGACGCCGGTACCGCGCTGCGCTGGGGCGAAGCCGCCCGCGCGCCGCGCGCCCGCGTCGACCATTCCCCCACCGAGAAGGAGATCGTATGAACGCCCCGCTGACTGCATCCCGCGCCACCCGCAAGATCCCCGTCACCATCCTGACCGGCTTCCTCGGCGCGGGCAAAACCACACTGCTGAACTACATCCTGCACGAGAACCACGGTCGCAAGATCGCGGTGATCGAGAACGAGTTCGGCGAGGTCGGTATCGACGGCGACCTGGTGCTCGCCTCCGAGACCGAGGAAATCTACGAAATGGTCAACGGCTGCGTGTGCTGCACGGCGACGGTGCGCGAGGACCTGGTGCGCATCGTGCGCCAGCTGGTCGAGCGCCCGGACCGGCTCGACCACATCCTGGTCGAGACCAGCGGCCTGGCCGACCCCTACCCGGTCGCGCAGACCTTCTTCATCGACGACCCGATCTCGCGCGAGGTCAACCTCGACGCCATCGTCGCGATGGTCGACGCCAAGCACATCGGCGCCCACCTCGACGACATCCGGCTCGACGGCGTCGACAACCAGGCGGTCGACCAGATCGTCTGCGCCGACCGCGTGGTGATCAACAAGGTCGACCTCGTCGACGAGGCCGACGTCGCGGCCCTGAGCGAGCGCATCCGCGGCCTGAACGCGACCGCCGAGATCGTGACCTCGAGCTACGCCCGCATCGACCTGACGAGCATTCTCGGCCTCGGCGCTTTCGAGGCGACGCGCAAGCTGATGGAGATCGGCGACGGCAGCGGCCACTCCGGCGAGCACGCGCACGACCATCATGCGCACGACGAGCACGATCACGGGCATGACCATCACGACCACCACGATCACGACGACGAGCCCGACCACCTGCACGACCCGAGCGTCGGCTCGGTCGGCATCGCGGTCGACGCCGAGGTGGACCTGGCCGCCTTCGAGCGCTGGATCGCCGAATTGCGCGAGACGCACGGCGAGGACCTGTTCCGCATGAAGGGCATCCTGGCGGTCAAGGGCGAGGACGACCGCTACGTGCTGCAGGGCGTGCACAGCCTGATCGAGTTCCGGCCGGCCCAGCCGTGGAACACCGAGCCGCGTTCGAGTCGCCTGGTCTTCATCGGCCGCGACCTCGACCGTACGGCGTTGAATGAGCGCTTCGCCGCCTGCCTGGCGGACTGACGTCAAAAGACCGGAGGCTGCGCGGGGCAGACCTCGGCATGACAGGCAAGAAAAAAAGACAGAGGAGAAAGAACATGACGACAACCGTTCACCCGGTCGATCAGGTCCTGCCCGCGCGGCAGATGGCCAGTCTCGGCCTGCAGCACATGGCGATCAGTTACCTCGGCTCCGTTGCCGTGCCGCTGATGATCGCGTCCGCGCTGAAAATGTCGCAGGCCGACACCATCGTGCTGATCAGTACGACACTGTTCTGCACCGGGATCGCCACCTTGCTGCAGACCGTCGGCTTCTGGAAGTTCGGCGTGCGCCTGCCGGTCTTGCAGGGCGCGGCGTTCAGCAGCGTCGGGCCGGTGATCGCCATCGGCACCAACCCGCAGATCGGCATCGCCGGGATCTGCGGCGCGGTGATCGGCGCGGGCATCATCACTATGCTGATCGCGCCCTACGTCGGCCGCCTGCGCCGCTTTTTTCCGCCGGTGGTGATCGGCTGCATCGTGACGGTGATCGGCCTGCAGCTTCTCCCGGTGGCCTACAACTGGAGCGGTGGCGGTCGCGGCCATGCCGATTTCGGCGCGCCGTCCTTCCTGCTGGTGGCGGGGGTCGTCCTCGGCACCATCCTGGTGATCAACCGCGTCGGCGGTCCGATGATGCGCAACCTCGCGGTGCTGATCGGCATGATAGTCGGCACCCTGCTGGCGGTCGCGCTCGGCATGGGCGACTACAGCAGCGTGCAGGAGTCGCCGTGGGTGACGGCACCCTATCCGTTCTACTTCGGCATCCCGACCTTCGCCATCCTGCCGATCGCGACCATCCTGGTGGTGATGATCGTGCAGATGGTCGAGTCGATGGGGCTGTTCGTCGCCATCGGCGATATCGTCGACAAGCCGATCCAGGAGAAGGAAGTCGTCAACGGCCTGCGCGCCAACGGTCTGGCCAGCACCATCGCCGGCTGCTTTGCCGCCTTTCCCTTCATCGCCCACATGGAAAACGTCGGCCTGGTCATTCTCTCCGGCGTGCGCAGCCGCTGGGTGGTGGCGACCAGCGGCGTGCTGATGTGTCTGGTGGCCTTGGTGCCCAAGGCCGGCGCCGTGATCGCCGCGACGCCTTCGGCCGCGCTGGGGGGCGCCGGGGTCGCGATGTTTGGTGTGGTGGTCGCCGCCGGCGTCCAGACCTTGGCCAAGGTCGACTACACGAGCAACCGCTACAACGTGATGATCGTCGCCTTCACCATCGCGATCGCGCTGGTGCCGGTGCTGGCGCCCACGCTGTTCAAGCAGTTGCCGGACTGGAGCCAGCCCTTCCTGCATAGCGGCGTGGTGATCGCCTGCCTGGTGTCGGTGACGCTCAACATTCTGCTCAACGGCGTCGGCAAGTCCGACGAGGCCGAGTTGAAAACCGTGCCGCACAGCCTCTGATCGCCGACCGCGACTGACAAGGACAGGATCATGAAAGCACGACAGAATATCCTGGTGAAGAATCCGGTCGCGGTGATGACCGGCCGGCGCGGCGAGCATGCCCGCGCCGGCGGGGTCGACCTGCGGGTCGCCGACGGTCGCATCGTCGAGATGGCGCCCGGCCTGGTGCCGCGCGACGGCGAGCGCGTCATCGACGCCAGCCGCTGCGTCGTCTACCCCGGCTGGATCAACACCCACCACCACCTGAGCCAGAACCTGCTCAAGGCGGTGCCCGAAGGCATGAACGAGGACCTGCAGGGCTGGCTCGCCAGCGTGCCCTATCCGCGACTGGCGCGTTTCACCCCCGAGCTGGTGCGCACCGCGGCGCGGCTGGGCATGGCCGAGCTGCTGCTGTCGGGCGCGACCACCTGCGCCGACCATCACTACCTCTACCACGCCGGCGGCGACACCAGCAGCGGCGACGCGCTGTTCGAGGTCGCCGACGAGTTCGGCATGCGCTTCGTGCTCTGCCGCGGCGGCGCGCTCGAGTCGGCCAGCAGCCATCCGGGCTTTTCCCGGACGGCGCTGCAGCCGGAAACGCTGGACGCGATGCTCTCCGACGTCGAGCGCCTGAAGGCGCGCTACCACCAGAGCGTCCCCGACGCGATGCGCCGCGTGGTGTTCGCGCCGACCACGCCGACCTTCTCGCTGCCGCCGGCGCTGTTGGCCGAGGTCTCGCGCGCCGCGCGCGCGATGGGGCTGCGCCTGCACTCGCACCTGTCCGAGACCGACAACTACGTGCGCTTCTGCCGCGAGCGCTACAACTGCCTGCCGGTCGAGTTCGTCGCCGAGCACGAGTGGCTCGGGCCCGACGTGTGGTTCGCGCACCTGGTGCATCTGGAGCCGTCGGAGATCCGCCTCCTGGCGCAGACCGGCACCGGCATCGCGCACTGTCCGGTCAGCAACAGCCGGCTCGGCAGCGGCATCGCGCCGGTGCCGCAGATGGCGGCGGCCGGCGTGCCGGTGTCGCTCGGCGTCGACGGCGTCGCCTCGAACGAGTCGGGCAGCATGACCGGCGAGGTGCATACCGCGTGGCTGATCCATCGCGCGGCGCAGGGCGCGTCGGCCACCCTGGCCGAGGAGGCGATCCACTGGGGCACGGCCGGCGGCGCGCAGGTGCTCGGCCTGGGCGAGGTCGGCACGCTGGCGGTCGGCCAGGCGGCCGACCTGGTGCTGTACGACCTCGACCATCCGCGCTTTTTCGGCTTCCACGACCCGGCGATCGCGCCGGTCGTCGCCGGCGAGCCGGTTACGGTGCGCTACAGCCTGGTCGGCGGTCGCGTCGTCGTCGACGACGGCGTCATTCCCGGCCTCGACCTCGAGCGTCTGCGCGCCGAGGCCTTCGCCGGCGTGACCCGGCTGATGGCGCAGCAGTCGGACTGAGCGGGGCGCCCGCCGCCGGGGGAAGGGCGGCGGGCGGCCTCGCGCGGCCGGACTTGAGGGTTTTTACTCGCGGGTTTGCCATTATTCCTGCGCGGCTCGTGGGTGATCCTTGATTGCGCGGCGGCGCAATATCCCTATGATGGGCGTTCGATTGGCCGCGGCGCGCAGCGCCTGGCCGGACGCGCCGCGCGAAGACCCTGCTCCCAGCGTCGTTTTCTGCGCTGCGGCAAATCCGCTAAAATTTTGATCTTCATTGCCTTCTAGCTGTGGTTCAAGCTCTTATGACTGCTTCCCCCCCCCAGCGTGTACGGGAGATCCCGTACAACTACACCTCGTTCTCCGATCGCGAGATCGTCATCCGCCTGCTGGGCGAGCCGATCTGGCAAACCCTCGACGTGCTGCGCGGCGAGCGCCGGACCGGCCGTTCCGCGCGCATGCTGTTCGAGGTGCTGGGCGACATCTGGGTCGTGGAGCGCAACCCCTACCTGGTCGACGACCTGCTCGAGAACCCGAAGCGTCTCGCGGCGCTGGTCGGCGCGATGCACCATCGCCTGTCCGAGATCGAGAAGCGCCGCGTCGGCAACGAGAAGGTCGCCGAGCTGATCGACGCCGGCCGCGGCGCGGTCGCCGCCTTCGAGGCGCGCTTCGCCGAGACGCGCGAGCTGCGCGCGAAGATTCTCAAGCGGCTGACCCGCATCACCCGCAAGGACAACGTGCTGTTCGACGGCCTCGCGCGCGTCTCTCACGTGACCGACGCGACCGACTGGCGCGTCGAGTATCCGTTCGTGGTGCTGGCGCCGGACGCCGAGGCCGAGATCGCGCCCTTGGTGAAGGCGTGCATCGAGCTCGGCCTGACCATCATCCCGCGCGGCGGCGGCACCGGCTACACCGGCGGCGCCGTGCCGCTCGACCGCATGAGCGCGGTCATCAACACCGAGAAGCTCGACCGCCACAACGGCGTCGAATACATCGAGCTGCCGGGCCTGGCGGGCAAGCATCCGACCATCCAGTGCGGCGCCGGCGTGGTGACGCGTCGCGTCGAGGAGGCGGCGCACGCCGCCGGCGTGGTGTTCGCGGTCGACCCGACCTCGGCCGACGCCTCCTGTATCGGCGGCAACGTCGCGATGAACGCCGGCGGCAAGAAGGCGCTGCTGTGGGGCACCGCGCTCGACAACCTCGCCAGCTGGAAGATGGTCGACCCGGACGGCAACTGGCTGTTCATCGAGCGCGTCGGCCACAACTTCGGCAAGATCCACGACGTCGACACCGCGACCTTCCGCATCACGAAGTTGGCCGAGGACGGCCAAACCGTGCTCGAGACGCGCGAGCTGGCGATCCCGGGCCGCACCTTCCGCAAGGTCGGCCTCGGCAAGGACGTGACCGACAAGTTCCTCGCCGGCCTGCCCGGCGTGCAGAAGGAAGGCTGCGACGGCATCATCACCAGCGCGCGCTTCGTGCTGCACCGCATGCCGGCGCACGCGCGCACCGTGTGCCTCGAATTTTTCGGCACCGTCGCGCAGGCGACGCCGGCGATCGTCGAGATCACCGACTACTTCAAGAAGGGCGGCGCGGGCGTCGAGGCCGGCGTGCAGCTGGCTGGCCTCGAACACCTCGACTGGCGCTACGTGCGCGCGGTCGGCTACGCGACCAAGGCCAAGTCCAAGGGCCGGCCGAAGATGGTGCTGATCGCCGACCTGGTGTCGGACGACGAGAACGCCGTCGCCGAGGCGGCCAGCCATGTCGTGCGCGTCGCCAACGCGCGCTCGGGCGAGGGCTTCATCGCCGTCACGGCCGAGGCGCGCAAGAAGTTCTGGCTCGACCGCGCGCGCACCGCCGCGATCGCCCGCCACACCAACGCGTTCAAGATCAACGAGGACGTGGTGATCCCGCTGCCGCGCCTCGGCGACTACTCGGACGGCATCGAACGCATCAACATCGAGCTGTCGATCCAGAACAAGCTCGCGCTGTGCCGCGCGCTCATCGACACCTTCGAAGGCCGCCTGCCGGTCGACAAGCTCGACACCGACCTGCCGTCGGCCGAGCTGATCGGCGACAGGCGCGACGCGGCGCTCGCGCTGATCGAGGCGGTGCGCGAGCGCTGGCAGTGGCTGCTGGATAATCTGGACGCGCCGTTTGCCGACTACGCGTCGCGCTACCCTCAGGCGCCGCTCGAGGACGGCATGCCCGAGGTCGGCGAGTCGCTGTTCATCGCGATGCGCGACTTCAAGCTGCGCGTGTCGTGGAAGAACGAACTGCTCTCCGAGCTGGAGACGCTGTTCTCCGGCAAGACCGACGCGCCGATCATGGACGCGGTGCGCGCCGTGCACCAGCGCGTGCTGCGCGGCCGCGTGTTCGTCGCGCTGCACATGCACGCCGGCGACGGCAACGTGCACACCAACCTGCCGGTCAACTCCGACGACTACGAGATGCTGCAGACCGCGCACCACGCGGTCGCGCGCATCATGAAGCTCGCGCGTAGCCTCGACGGCGTGATCTCGGGCGAGCACGGCATCGGCATCACCAAGCTCGAATTCCTCACCGAGGAGGAGATGGCGCCGTTCGTCGCCTACAAGAAAGCGGTCGACCCGAACGGCCACTTCAACCGCGGCAAGCTGTTGCCGGGGGGCGATCTGGCCAACGCCTACACGCCGTCGTTCGAGCTGTTGGGTGCCGAATCGCTGATCCTCGAGCAGTCCGACATCGGTTCGATCTCGGACATGGTCAAGGACTGCCTGCGCTGCGGCAAGTGCAAGCCGGTGTGCTCGACCCACGTGCCGCGCGCCAACCTGCTCTATTCCCCGCGCAACAAGATCCTCGGCACCGGTTTGCTGACCGAGGCCTTCCTGTACGAGGAGCAGACCCGCCGCGGCGTGTCGCTGAAGCACTTCGACGAGCTGTCGGACGTCGCCGACCACTGCACCGTCTGCCACCGCTGCGTGAACCCGTGTCCGGTCAAGATCGACTTCGGCGACGTGTCGGTCGCGATGCGCAACTTCCTCAGGAAGACCGGCAACAAGAAGTTCAACCCGGGCACCGCGCTGGGCATGGCCTTCCTGACCGCCAAGGACCCGGCGACGATCAAGCTGATGCGCAAGGGCATGATCGAGTGGGGCTACAAGGCGCAGCGCCTCGGCCACGACCTGGCGAAGAAGTTCCAGCTCCTGAACGGCCAGACCAAGCAGCCGCCGTCGACCACCGGCGGCAAGCCGCCGGTCAAGGCGCAGGTGATCCACTTCGTCAACCGCGCGCTGCCGGGCGGCCTGCCGAAGAAGACCGCGCGCGGCCTCCTGGACGTCGAGGATCCGAACGTCGTGCCGGTGATCCGCAATCCGCAGGTCGCCGACGACGCCGAGGCGGTGTTCTACTTCCCCGGCTGCGGCTCGGAGCGCCTGTTCAGCCAGGTCGGCCTCGCCACGCAGGCGATGCTGTGGCACGTCGGCGTGCAGACCGTGCTGCCGCCGGGCTACCTGTGCTGCGGCTACCCGCAGACCTCGGCCGGTTACGAGGACAAGGGCGAGGCGATCACGACCGAGAACCGCGTGCTGTTCCACCGCGTCGCCAACACGCTGAACTACCTCGACATCAAGACCGTCGTCGTGTCGTGCGGCACCTGTTACGACCAGCTGGCCAAGTACCGCTTCGAGGACATCTTCCCGGGCTGTCGCATCGTCGACATCCACGAGTACCTGATGGAGAAGGGCGTCAAGCTCGACGGCGTCGCCGGCCAGCAGTACATGTACCACGACCCGTGCCACACGCCGATGAAGGCCTACCAGCCGATCAAGGTGGTCAACGAACTGATGGGCGGCGGCGTGCCGCTGTCCGACCGCTGCTGCGGCGAATCGGGCACCTTCGCCGCCAGCCGCCCGGACATCGCGACCCAGGTGCGCTTCCGCAAGCAGGAGGAGATCGACAAGGGCGTCGCCGCGCTGACCGGCGGCCAGCCGCAGGCCCGGCCGGTCAAGATCCTGACCAGCTGCCCGTCGTGCCTGCAGGGCCTGTCGCGCTACGACGAGGCCAGCGGCACCACCGCCGACTACATCGTCGTCGAGATCGCCAAGCATGTGCTCGGCGACAACTGGATGCCGGACTACGTCGAGAAGGCGCGCAACGGCGGCATCGAGCGCGTGCTGCTGTAAGGCGCGGGGCGCCGGTACAGGGAAAAGGTTGGCCGAGGCTCGGCCAACCTTTTTCTTTTCCGCCGCTCCGTAGCCGACCGGACGGTCACGCGCGCGCCGCCGCGCTACACTGGCCGCTCCCCGTTCAACACCCGCGCCCTCATGCTGTTCTACCACTACACGCCCAGCCCCGGGCTCGACTCCATCGTGCGCCACAAGGCGCTGTGGCTGTCCGACTCGGAAAACCTCAACGACTACAAGGAAGGCCTGCTGTTCGACGAGATCGTCGACCACAACCTCGGCGACCTGATCCGCAGCAAGGGCCACGCCTTGCCCGACCTCGCCGAGCTGAGCTCGGCGATCCGGCAGAAGATCGCCGACCTGTTCAACTACAAGGCCTACATCTGCTGCTTCACCGAGAACGGCGACGCGCTCAGCCAGTGGCGCGGCTACGCCGACGACGGCCACGGCGCGGCGATCGGCTTCGACCCGGCGGCCCTGCGCGACCTGGTCGGCGGGCAGAGCGAGGTGTTCCTGACCGACGTCGAGTACATCGGCCGCGACAGTCCGCTGTCCAAGATCGAGGACGACAGCGTCGACGCGATCCTCGACAAGTTCGTCGAACACGCGCTCAACGGGCAGACGCTGAAGTTCGAGTCGAACGCCGGCGCGCGCCACAACGCGGTCAAGGTGCGCTGGAAGTTCAAGCTGCACTACTTCGAGGAGGAGCGCGAGCACCGCATCATCTACACCCCCGAGCCGGGCACGCAGAGCCGGCCGGGCTTCCTGTCCGAGCGGCGCTTCCGCTTCGCGCGCGCCAGCCTGATCGACTACTTCGAGCTCGGCTTTCCGGCCGCGGCGATCCGCGAGATCGTGCTCGGGCCGAAGAACGCCTTCTGCCTCGCCGACTTCGAGGACTACCTCGCGCTGCACGGCCTGGGCCACGTCGTGGTCAGGAAGTCCGGCGCGACCTACCGCTGAGGCGTGCGTCGGCAAACGACAACGGCCGGCCCCGGGGAGGGGCCGGCCGTTTCACGTGCGGGACGCGGTTCAGGCCGCGCCGGTGGCGACCGGGCGCGCCGGGTCGGCGCACCATTCGCTCCACGAGCCCGGGTAGAGGCGGCTGCCGGCGAGGCCGGCGTGCTCCATCGCCAACAGGTTGTGGCAGGCGGTCACGCCCGAGCCGCACTGGTGGACGACGTCGCCCGGCGCGCGTTGGCCGAGCAGCGCGCGCCAGTCGGCGGCGAGCCGGTCGGGGGTCTTGAAGCGGCCGTCGGCGGCGAGGTTGTCGGCGAACGGGCGGTTGAGCGCGCCGGGGATGTGGCCGCCGACCGGGTCCATCGTCTCGTTCTCGCCGCGGAAGCGGTCGGGCGCGCGCGCGTCGACCACCACGAAGCGCGGCGACGCGAGATTGGCGAGCACCGCGTCGGCGTCGAGCGTCGGCGCGAGGCTGGCACGGATCGCGAAGCGCGCCGGCAGGCGCGGCGGCTGCGGCGCCTCGTTCGACAGTTCACCGCCGGCGGCCAGCCACGCCGGCAGGCCGCCGTCGAGCACCGCGACCGCCTCGTGGCCGAGCCAGCGCGCCAGCCACCACAGTCGCGCGGCGAACATGCCGCCGGCGTCGTCGTAGGCGACGATCTGCGTGTCCGGCCCGGCGCCGAGCGCGCCGAGCACGACGGCGAGTCGCTCGGCGTCCGGCAGCGGGTGGCGGCCGTTGCGACCGCTCTTGACGCCCGACAGGTGGTAGTCGAGGTGCAGGTAGTGCGCGCCGGGCAGGTGGCCGTCGGCGTAGGCGGCGTGACCCCAGTCGGGGTCGGCGAGCCTGAAGCGGCAGTCGACGATCACGACGTCGCCGGCCGGCAGCGCCATCAGTTCGTCGGCGGAAATCAGGGTGCGGTACATGGCTCTCTCCTTCGTGTCGGGAGGAGCCGCTTGCCAGCCGTCTGCCTCGGGCGGCTGGCAAGCGGTTCCCGGTGGAACGGCGCCGGGCGGCGCGCTTATGCGGACAGACTAGCGGGGAAGCGGACCGGCCGGCAAGCCTGGCCGGGCCCGGCGACGCCGGCTGGCCCGGGCTGGCGGGTGTCGCCGCGCGGCACGAATCGCGCGCGGTGGAGCGGTTTGCCGGCGCGCGCTTACGGCCGGGCCGCGAGCGCCGCGCGCAGCCGCCCGGCCAGATCCGGCGCGCCGTGCGCGACGCCGCCGGCGGGCTTCTTGGCCGCCCACACCGGCGCCGGGAAGTGCGCGTCGTCGGCGAAGCGCGGGATCACGTGCCAGTGCAGGTGCGGCACGACGTTGCCGAGGCTGGCGAGGTTGATCTTGTCCGGGTTGAGCGTCGCGCGCAGCGCGGCCTCGACGCGCCAGACCCAGTCCATCAGGTAGGCGCGGTCGGCCGGCGCGAGGTCGGTCATCTCGCGCGCGTGCTCGCGCCAGATCACGCGGCAAAAGCCCGGGTAGTCCGGCTCGTTGTCGACCAGGATCACGCGCAGCCGCTCGTCGGCGTACAGCTCGACGCCGGGGAGGGTGGTGCAGAGTTCGCAGTTCATCTTCATGTCCTTGGCGCCACCAACAAAACCCTCCCGGCGTTGTTGCACCGCCTTGCCGTACTTCTTGTACTGTCTGCGGCGATGCGCCTAGCCGGGACCGCTGCGCTGGGTTTTGTTGGTGGCGCCTTTAATAAATATAAGCTTGGCCGAGCTCAGGCGAGCATCAGCGTCTGCAAGAGCCGCTGGCCGGCCTGCCACGGGCCGTGGCCCGAGGCGGGGTTGATGTGGCCGGCGTCGCCGGCGTCGACGAGCTTCGCGCCCCAGCCGGCGGCGAAGTCACCGGCGCGCGCGAAGTCGCAGAACGGGTCGCTGCGGCTGGCGACCAGGATGGCCGGGAAGGGCAGGCGCAGGAGCGGCAGCGGCGAAAAGCCGCTCGCCGGCACGGCGGCGACGACGTCGGCGCGCTCGACGTCGGGCGGCGCGACCAGCAAGGCGCCCTTGACGCGGCGGAAGGCCGCGTAGTCGGCGCCGGCTGCCCAGTGCGCGACGGTGACGGCGCCGAGGCTGTGCGCGGCGATCACCACCGTGCCGTCGATGTCGGCGACGGTCGCCGCGAGCGCGGCGACCCAGGCGTCCTTGTCCGGGCGCTGCCAGTCGGCCTGCTCGACGCGGCGCGAGAACGGGTAGCCGCGCTCCCACAGCGTCTGCCAGTGGTTCGGGCCGGAATCCTGCCAGCCGGGCACGACGAGCAGCGTGACGTCGTCGTCAAGCATGGTCGGCGTCCCGGTAGTCGACCGTCAGCGGCGCGTGGTCGGAGAACTTCTCGTCCTTGTAGACCTTGGCCGAGACCGCGCGCGCGGCAAGTTGCGGCGTGGCGATCTGGTAGTCGATGCGCCAGCCGACATCCTTGGCATAGGCCTGGCCGCGGTTGCTCCACCAGGTGTAGCCGGGCACGTCCGGGTAGAGCTTGCGCCACACGTCGACCCAGCCGACGCGGTGGAACAGGTCGCTCAGCCACGCGCGCTCCTCGGGCAGGAAGCCGGAATTCTTCAGGTTGCCCTTCCAGTTCTTCAGGTCGATTTCCTGGTGCGCGATGTTCCAGTCGCCGCAGATCACGATGTCGCGGCCTTCCTCGTACAGCGACTCCAGAAGCGGCAGGAAGGCGCGCATGAAGGCGAACTTGACCTCCTGGCGCTCGGGCGAGCTGGAGCCGGACGGCAGGTAGAGCGAGATCACCGTCAGCTTGCCGAAGTCGGCGCGCAGGTAACGCCCTTCGGCGTCGAATTCGGGCACGCCGAGGCCCTCCTCGACGCGGTCGGGCGCCTGACGGCTGTAGAGGCCGACGCCGCTGTAGCCCTTCTTTTCGGCGTAGTGGAAGAAACCGTGGTAGCCGTCGGGCGCGCGCTGGTGGGGGGCGAGGTCGGCCGCCTGCGCCTTCAGTTCCTGCACGCAGACGACGTCGGCGCCACAGGCGGCCAGCCAGGCGAAAAAGCCCTTTTTGTCGGCCGAACGGATGCCGTTCAGGTTGGCCGAGACGATTCGAAGCAAGAGGGGTCTCCCGTGATATGCTTGCCGCCAGGATTGGTAATCAACAAGCAGTGAGGTAGGTAATGAGCGATTTTCGTCAGGATTTTATTCGTTTTGCCCTGGATAAGCAGGTGCTGAAATTCGGTGAGTTCATCACCAAGTCCGGCCGGAAGTCGCCGTATTTCTTCAACGCCGGCCTGTTCAACGACGGCGACAGCGTGCTCAAGCTGTCGCGCTTCTACGCGCAGGCGATCGACGCCAGCGGTCTTCAATTCGACATGCTGTTCGGCCCGGCCTACAAGGGCATCATCCTGGCGGCCGCCGCCGGCATGGCGCTGGCCGAGGGCGGCCGCAACCTGCCGTTCGCGTACAACCGCAAGGAAGCCAAGGACCACGGCGAGGGCGGCACGCTGGTCGGCGCGCCGCTCAAGGGCCGCGTGCTGATCGTCGACGACGTGATGACCGCCGGTACCGCGGTGCGCGAGTCGATCAAGCTGATCCGCGACGCGGGCGCCGAGCCGGCTGGCGTGGCGGTCGCGCTCGACCGCATGGAGCGCGGCACCGGCGCGCTGTCGGCGGTGCAGGAGGTCGAGCAGCAGTACGGCCTGCCGGTGATCACCATCGCGACGCTGGACGACATCCTCGCCTTCCTGTCCGGCAGCCCGGAGCTGTCGGCCAATCTCGCGGCGGTCGAAGCCTACCGCGCCGAGTACGGGGTCAAAGCCTGATGCGGCCAAGCCTGCTCGCGGTGCTCCTGGCGTGCGCGCCCGCCCTCGCGTCGGCGACGCTGTTCAAGTGGGTCGACGAGCAGGGGCGGGTCCATTACAGCGACAGGCCGCCGTTGCAGGCGCCGCAGCAGGGCGTGTCCGAGCTGGACCGGCAGGGCAGGGTGAAGCGCGAGGCCGAGAGCGCCGCGCAGCAACGTGCGCGCGAGGCCGACGAGGCCGCGCGGCGGGCGGCCGAGGCGCAGGTGCGCGAGGCGGCCCGCCGCGACCGCGCGCTGCTGGAAAGTTACCGCGGCCCGGCCGACGTCGAGCGCGAACGCGACCGGCGTCTGGCCGAGAACCGCGTCGCCTTGCAGGGGCTGTTGGCCGAGCGCGAGGCGCTGGCGGCGAAGTCCGCCGGCGACGCGGCGCTGGCGGCGATCGACGCCCGCATCGCGCGGCAGCGCGCCGAGGCGGCGCGGATCCGCGCGCGCGCCGACGCCGATATCCAGCGCCTGCGCCTCCTGCACGGCGAGGCGCCCTGAGCGACCCGCCGCAGGCGCTACCCGGCCCGCCGTTCGGCGGGCTTCGTTTTTTCGGCGCCTAGCGTTCGCCGGCCTTGCGCGTCCAGGCGGCGTCGAGCGCCGAGCGGGCGTCCGACAGTCGCCGCTGCGCGGCGGCGTCGGCGGCGCGCGCGTCGGCCAGCGCCGCCTCGGCGCGGGCGACGGCGTTCTGCGCATCGACCAGCCGCTGGCGCGCGGCCGCCAGCGCAGTCTCGCTCGCGCTGAGCGCGCCGGCGGCGCGTTCGGCCTGGCCGTCGGCGGCCTGGTAGGCCATCTGCGCGGCGAGCAGCGCTTCGTCGACGGTCTGCGCGGCCGACAGCGTCGGCAGGGCGGCCAGCAGCGCGGCCGGCAGCAAGGAGCGGATTCGCATGACGTATTCCCGATATTGCGACGAAGGCGAATTATCACGTCATTTCCGGCCGACGACAAAAAAACGCCCCGGCGTGGGCCGGGGCGGGTTCGCGTCGGGGCGGTCAGCGTGCCTTCGGCACCTTGGGGTTGGAGTTGCCCCACACGGTGTAGAGGTCGGCCAGGAGCGCGCCGTTGAAGTCCTCGAGCTCGGACTGGCTGATCTCGGCCTTGCCCTGCTTGCCGAACAGCACGACCTCGTCGCCGCCCTTGACGCCGGGGATGTCGGTCACGTCGACCATCAGCGTGTTCATCGACACCTTGCCGACCACCGGCGCGCGCTGGCCGCCGATCAGCACGCTCGCCTTGTTGGTGAACACGCGGCGGTAGCCGTCCGAGTAGCCGACCGGGATGTTGGCCAAGAGCGAATCGCGCTTGAGCGTGAAGGTGCGGTCGTAGCCGACGGTGTTGCCGGCCGGGTAGCGGTTGACCGACGCGACGCGCGACTTGAACTGCATCACGCGCTGGTATTCGGTGTGCGACGGCACGGTGTCGCCGAACAGCGCGCCACCGGGGCGGACCATGTCGAGGCGTGCCTCGGGCACTTCGAGCGTCGCGAACGAGTTCGCGCAGTGCAGGATCAGCTTCTTGCGGTCGAGCCCGGCGCGCTGGATCACCCAGTCGGTCTCGTTCTTGAACGCGGCGAGGCCCTTGAGGACGTCGTCTTTTTCCTCGACCGGGAAGTGGGTCATGATGCCGACCACGCGCAGCGACGGTTGTCTGGCGATCGCCAGCGCGTCGGCCTTGCCGGCGTCGGTCGCCAGCTCGAGGCCGTTGCGGCTCATGCCGGCCGAGTTGAGGCCGAGGTGGATCTTCAGCGTGCGGCCGTGGCGGCGGGCGATCGCCGCGGCCTGGCGCGCGAAGTCGGCGTTGCCGACCAGCTCTTCCATGTCGTACTTCAGGCCGGCCTCGACTTCCTGCGGCGAGGCGGTGCGCACGCGCATCAGCCGGCCCTTGAAGCCGCTGTCGCGCACCACGCGCGCCTCCTCGTTGCTGGCGACGCCGACGCAGGGCACGCCCATCTTGATCACCGACGGCATCAAGAGGGCGATGCCGTGGCCGTAGGCGTCGGCCTTCAGCACCGCGCAGATCTGCGACTTGCCGGCCAGTTCTTTTTGCAGCGTGCGGATATTGTGCTCGAACGCCGCGGTGTCGATCTCGACCCAGGCGTTGCTCGCCGGCGCCGACAGGCCGGTCTTTAGGTGGTGCTGGGCGGGGCCGAGCTCGGGGGCCGCATGGGCTGCGCCGTGGGCGAAGCATAGCGGAACGGCCAGCGCCAGGAGGGTACGGGCGAGCTTCATCGGGTTCTCCTTTGTGGGTCCGTGTCGGGGCGTGTCCCGCCCCTTGGTGTTGTCTGATGCGGTCGCGGAGGACGGCCCGCCCATGCTAAGCGCGGCGCTTCGCCGTTGTCGTTAGCGGGCGGCGACAGGAAATTGCGTAATTCCGACGTGCTGTTTTGGCCGTGCCGATCAGCTCGGAGTCATGGCGCGGCTGGGGCGGGGCGCAAGAAAAAAGCCTCCGCGGCGGGAGGCTCGTTTCGGAAGGGGGGAGCTCAGCTCTGCGACTGGATGTAGTTCTCCAGCCCCATCTGCTTGATCAGGCCGAGCTGCATTTCCAGCCAGTGCGTGTGGTCTTCCTCGGTGTCGTCGAGCATGCCGCTCAGGAGCGCGCGGCTGACGTAGTCGCCCTCGCGCTCGCAGACCTCGATCGCCGCGCGCAGCATCGCGACCGTGTCGTACTCCTGGCGCAGGTCGTTGGCGAGCATCGATTCGACGTCCCGGCCGACGTTGAGCTTGCCGGGCGTCATCGCCGGCGTGCCCTCGAGAAAGAGGATGCGGCTGATCAGCCCGGCCGCGTGGCCGCTTTCTTCTTCCATTTCATGGTTGAGCCGTTCGAACAGCTTGTTCATGCCCCAGTCGTGGTACATCCGCGAGTGGATGAAATACTGGTCGCGCGAGGTCAGCTCGCCGGCGAGCTGCTTGTTGAGCGCCTCGAGCACTGCCTTGTTGCCTTTCATGTCGAGCCTCGTCTGGCGGCCGGAGGCGCGCGGGGCGGGCTCCGGTCTGGGTGTCGGTCTACCCAATGTAGTCAGCCGCGGCGCGCCCCGCCAGCGGCCGGGCGGCGACGGCTATTGCGTTTCGCAATGGCCGCCCGGCTCTGGCGGTGATAGTAGGGCGCGGCGCGTCCCGCTAAGATGGCGGGATGCGATGCCGGCAGCATCCGGCACGCCTACCCGACCACGCTTCGGCCAACCTCGATGACAGTCTCTTTCCTTCCTGCGTCTCAGGGCGGCGTCTGGCGCCGTCTGCCGGCCGTCGTCTTCACGCTGCTGCTGGGCTTGGGCTACGTCGTCAGCGGCAAGCTCAGCCTGCTGCTCGCGATCGCGCCCGGCTACGCGTCGGCCATCTTTCCGCCGGCCGGCGTCGCGATCGCCGCCGCCTTCGTCGCGGGGCGGCGCGCCTGGCCCGGCGTCTTCCTCGGCTCGCTGCTGCTCAATCTGTGGGTCGGCGCCGGCAGCGGCGCGACGGCCGCCGCGGCGGCGCTGCTGATCGCGCTCTCGTCGACGTTGCAGGCGGCCTGGGGCGGCGCGGCGCTGCGCCGGACGCTGGGCTATCCGGTCCGTTTCGACTGCGCGCGCGAGCTGCTGCTCTTCCATCTGCTGGCGCCGCTGCTCTGCCTGGTGAGCGCCTCGCTGTCGGTGGCCGCGCTGGTCGCGCTCGACATCGTGCCCGCCGGCCATTTCGCGGCGCACTGGCTGCGCTGGTGGATAGGCGACACGCTCGGCCTGCTGGTCGTGCTGCCGCTGGCGCTGGTCTGTTGCGGCGCGCCGCGCGGCTTGTGGCGGCGGCGCGCCACGACCGTCGCCCTGCCCATGCTCGTCGCCTTCGCGGCGCTGACGGCGCTCTACGTGCAGGTCAGCCGCTGGGAGGAGGCCGACGCGCTGACGGCGTTCCACCTCCAGTCGCGCCGTCTGGCCGACACCTTCCAGCGCCGCCTCGACGAGCAGGCGGCCTTGCTCGAGCAGGCGGAAGGGCTGTTCGCCGGCGGCGGTCCGGTCGACGCGGAGCGTTTCGCGCGTTTCGCCGAAAAGCCGCTGCGGCGCTACCCGACCATCCTGGCCATCGAGTGGGCGCCGCGCGTGACGGCCGCCGACCGCGCCGCCTTCGAGGCGCAGCACCGCCTTCGCCTGCCGGATTTCGAGATCCGCGAGGGGCGGAGCGTCTCGCGCTTCCGGCGCGCGTCGCCGCGGGCCGCGTATTACCCGGTGACCTTCATCGCCCCGATGGTGGCGCCGAACCGGGCCGCGCTCGGTTTCGACCTCGCGTCGCTGCCGGACCGCCGCGAGGCGATTGAGGCGGCGCGGCGTTCCGGCACGGTGGTCGCGAGCACGCCGCTCAGGCTGGTGCTCGCGCAAAAAAGCGGCCTGCTGCTGATGCAGACGGTGCGGCGCCCGGACGGGACGGAGGGGATGGTGCTGACGGTGCTGCGCGCCGCCGATTTCGTCGAAAAGCTGCTGCCGGACGCCGCGGCCATCCTGCACATCCGCTTGGTCGACGCCGGCACCGGGCAGTCGCTGTACGACAGCTTCGGCAGCCCGGCGGCGAGGCCGCTCTTGGCGACCGAGGTCGTGTTCGGCGGCCGCCGCTACCGGCTGGAAACCGCGCCCAGGCCCTCGTACGTCGCGGCGCGCCAGGGCTGGCAGAGCTGGATCGTGCTCGCCGCCGGGACGCTGGGCTGCGGCCTGCTCGGCGCGCTGCTGATGCTGGCGACCGGCCACACCGCGCGGGTCGCGGCGCAGGTGCGCGAGCGGACGGCCGCGCTGCGCGACAGCGAGGCGCGCGTGCTCGAGATCGCCTCGACCCTGGCCGAGGGGGTGTACGTGCTCGACGACGACGGCCGCGTCGTGTTCGTCAACCCGGAAGCCTGCCGGCTGCTGGGCCGGCCGGAGTACGAGATCCTCGGCCGCAAGGCGCACGCGCTGTTCCACCACATGCACGCCGACCGCTCGCCGCTCTTGCCCGAGGCCAGCCCGCTGCTGAAGGTGCTGCGCTCGGGCGGGCGCTGGCGCGGCCAGGCGACCTTCTGGCGCCAGGACGGCGAGGCGCTGCCGGTCGAGGTCAGCGCGGCAGCCATCCTGCGCGAGGGGCGCAGCGCCGGCGCGGTGATCGCGTTCAGCGACATTTCCGAGCGCCTGCGGCTGGAGGCGACCCTCAGGCGCGAGGCGAGCCACGACGCGCTGACCGAGCTGCCCAACCGCCGGCTGTTCATGCGCCGGCTGCAGCGCGCGCTCGACCGCGCCGAACGCAGCGGCCGTGCCGGCGCGGTGCTGTTCCTCGACCTGGACGGCTTCAAGCAGATCAACGACGCCTACGGCCACGAGGTCGGCGACGAAGTCCTCAGGCTGTTCGGCCAACGTCTGCAGGCCGCGGTGCGCAAGACCGACACCGTGGCGCGGCTGGCGGGCGACGAGTTCACCGTGCTGCTGGAGGGCTTGGCCGAGCCGTTCGACGACGCCGAGGAGATCGCGCACAAGATCGTCGCCAGCGTCGCCGCGCCGGCCATCGTCGCCACCCGCGCCATCACGCTGGCGACCAGCGTCGGCATCGCGGTGTTCCGCCCCGGGCAGCGCCTGACGCCGGATGCGGTGCTGAGCGGCGCCGACGCGGCGATGTACCGCGCGAAGATGACGGGCCGCAACGGCATCGCCTGCAAGGCCTGAGCCTGCCGTCGCGGCAGGGGCTTGCCGCTTGCGCTGCCAGCCAGGCCGGGGCGCTCGTCGAGCGCAATCTGGTACAAGACCGCCGCCGCCGCGCTGCCTAGACTGGCCGCATTCGATGGAGGAATGCGTCATGGGGATGGGTATCGTATACGCGCTGGCCGCCGGCCTGATGTGGGGGCTGGTGTTCGTCGGCCCTCTGTTGCTGCCGGGCTATCCGGCGGCGTTGCAGTCGGTGGGGCGCTATCTCGCCTTCGGCTTGATCGCGCTGCCGTTCGCCTGGTTCGACCGTGCCGCGCTGCGGCAACTGAGCCGGGCCGACTGGCTGGAGGCGCTCAGGCTCGCGCTGGTCGGCAACCTCATCTATTACCTGTGCCTGGCCAGCGCCATCCAGCGCACCGGCGCGCCGCTGCCGACGATGATCATCGGCACGTTGCCGGTGGTGATCGCCGTCAGCGCCAACCTGCGCAACGCGCGGCGCGACGGCCGCTTGCCGTGGGCGCGGCTGGCGCCGTCGCTGTTGCTGATCGCCGCCGGCATCGCCTGCGTCAACCAGGTCGAACTGGCCGCGCTGCGCCACGACCCGGATGCCGACCTGACGCGCTACGCCAGCGGGGTGATGCTGGCCCTGCTGGCGGTGGCTTGCTGGACCTGGTACCCGTTACGCAACGCCGACTGGTTGCGCGCGCACCCCGACCGCAGCCCGCGCAGCTGGGCGACCGCCCAAGGCGTGGCGACGCTGCCGCTGGCGCTGATCGGCTACGCGCTGTTGTGGGGGGGCATGGAGGCCGCCGGCAGCGGGTTCGCGATGCCATTCGGCCCGCATCCGATGGCGTTTGTCGGCCTGATGGCGGTGCTGGGCCTGTGCGCCTCGTGGCTCGGCACCCTGTGCTGGAACGAAGCCAGCCAGCGCCTGCCCACGGCGCTGGCCGGGCAGTTGATCGTGTTCGAGACGCTGGCGGCGCTGGCTTACGCCTTCCTGTTGCGCGGCGAGTGGCCGCGGCCGCTGACGCTCGCCGGCATCGCGCTGCTGATCGCCGGGGTGCTGTGGGCCGTGAGGGTGAGGCCGGAGCCGGTGGTGGCGACGGAGCACGGCGCCTAGGGGACTTGGCCGGGCGGGCTGGCGCATACAGCCGTCGGCCACGCCCCCCGCGCAACGGCAAAAAACGAAAAGCCCGGTCGTGTGGACCGGGCTTTTCGTTTGAAACGTTTGGTGGGTCGTGCAAGATTCGAACTTGCGACCAACGGATTAAAAGTCCGCTGCTCTACCAGCTGAGCTAACGACCCCCTCTGGGTCTCGGTGGTGGGTCGTGCAAGATTCGAACTTGCGACCAACGGATTAAAAGTCCGCTGCTCTACCAGCTGAGCTAACGACCCCCGAGAGACCGCAACTATATAGATGGCTTGCGGGGGTGTCAACACCTTGTTTCGGGTTTTTTTCGCCTATTGCCGTCGATCGTCCGTAAACTTCTGTTTCAAAAGGAACTTGATGGCGCAGGAAATGTCCCCATATGCTCGGCGTGGCGTCGAGCCTATTGTTCAGGCGACGCCGTCGCGCAGCCAGTCAAGATAGGCGGGCAGGCCGGCGGCCAGCGGCACGGCGACGATTTCCGCTACCTCGTAGGGGTGCAGCTCGGCCAACCTTGCCTCGAGCGCCGGGTAACGTTCGGCGGTGGTCTTGATCAGCATCGGCACCTCGGCGGCGGTTTCGACGGCGCCCTGCCAGCGGTATACCGAGCGGCAGGGCGCGAGCAGGTTGACGCAGGCGGCGAGCCGTTCGCCGACCAGCGTCTCGGCCAGACGGCTTGCGGTATCGTCGTCCGGTGCGTTACACAATACGATCCATTCATTCATCGGAAGCTCCTTATCCATGCGCGGTCTCTTGTGGTTGTTCCTTCTTTATCCCGTGGCCGAGATCGTCTCGCTGATCGCGCTGACCGACAAGTTCGGCGGCGGCGCGGTGATCCTGTGGCTGATCGCCAGCGCGCTGCTCGGCCTGGCGCTGATGCGCAACCAGAAGCTCGGCATGCTGCTGTCGGCCGGCGCGCTGCTGCGCAGCGGCGGCGAGGTGTCGCTGTACAGTCTGCTGTGGCCGGTGCGCACCTTGCTGGCCGGCGTGTTGCTGATCATCCCGGGGCCGATCAGCGACGTGCTCGCGCTGCTGCTGCTGTTGCCGTTCAAGGGGCCGAGCGTGCGCATGCCGCCGCGCGCGGCGCGTCCGGCGGAGCCGGGCGACGTGATCGACGGCGAGTTCCGCCGCGTCGACGAGCCGGTCGACCCGCAGCGGCGTCTGCACTGAGCCGCCGCCGCGCCCGGGGCATGACATGGGCAAAGCGGGGCTTGCCGTCGCCCTGCCGGCCCGTTAGTCTCGACGGATGCGGTTTCGCCTTCTTTCCGGCGCGCCGCACTCCCTCGGAGCGCCTTCGGCAGAGTTCTGCCAGCTTTCTTTAGGAGATCGAGCATGGATATCGGCATTTCCCCGCAAGACCGCGCAGAGATCGCCCAGGGGCTGTCGCGCCTGCTGGCCGACACCTACACCTTGTACCTGAAGACCCACAATTTCCACTGGAACGTCACCGGCCCGCAGTTCCGTACGCTGCACCTGATGTTCGAGGAACAGTACAACGAGCTGTGGCTGGCGGTCGACCTGGTCGCCGAGCGCATCCGCACCCTCGGCCACCCGGCGCCGGGCAGCTACGGCCAGTTCGCCAAGCTGACCGCGATCAAGGACGCCGACGGCGTGCCGCCGGCCGACGAGATGATCCGCCAGCTGGTCGAAGGCCACGAGACGGTGTGCCGCACCGCGCGCTCGCTGTTCGACGTCGTCGACCGCGCCAGCGACGAGCCCTCGGCCGACCTCCTGACCCAGCGCCTGCAGGTGCACGAAAAGACCGCGTGGATGCTGCGCAGCCTGCTCGAAGGCTGAGCGCCGCTCTCGCGTCCCCGCAAGGCCGGTAGCGGCGGCCCGTGCTAGACTGGCCGCCACGCCCGGCTTGTGTCTTTGTCCATGAGTGCTTCTTCGCGCGGCCCGTCCGTTTCCGTCTTCGCCGGGACCTTGCTGGTCTCCGCGCTGCTGCATCTCGCCTTGCTGGTGAGCGCGCGACTGCCCGACTTGGGTGTGCCGACACTGCCTGCGCGGACGGCGCTGACGGTGTCGCTGCGCGCCGTACCGCCGGCCGTCGCGGCGCCGGTCGCCGCCGAGGCGGGGGACGAGGCCGGCCGCGCGCCGCCGGCCCGGCCACCCGCGCCGCGGCGGGCCGAAGCCGCGGCGGTGCCACGCGCTGCGCGCCGCGCCCCGGCGCCCGCGGCGCCAGCCGGGCCCGTGCCTGCAGCGCCTGCGCCGCGCGCCGGGCCGCCGGCCGAGGCCAGACCGGTCCCGCCGCCCGCCGCCAGCGAGCCGACGCTCCCCGCGGCGGGTGGCCTCGGCCTGTTGGCCGAGGCGCGGCAGCTGGCGCGCGGCGTCGGCGCGACGGCGGAGGCGGTCGAGGCCGCGCCGGCGGCCGCCGGCGGCCGCCAGAAGGCCGTTTACGGCGCCAGCGCGCGTGGGCCGGACTGGGCGCGTTACCTCGAGGACTGGCGGCTCAAGGTCGAGCGCGTCGGTTCCCTGAACTACCCTGAGGAGGCGCGTCGCCGGCAACTGACCGGCGGGCCGCTGTTGACCGTGCTGATCGACGCCGACGGCGGTCTGCGCTCGGTGAAGGTCCGCCGCAGCTCGGGGCAGCCGGTGCTCGACGAGGCGGCCGCGAACATCGTGCGGCTCGCCGCGCCGTTCGCGCCGTTCCCGCCGGCCCTGGCCGAGCGCTACGCCACCCTCGAAATCACCCGCCGGTGGACCTTCACCGCCGACAACCGGCTTAGCAGCCAGTAAGGATCGTCATGTACGAAGTCAACCGCAGCGTCGCCCTCCTGCGCCCGAAGGCGCCTTTTCTCGACTGGCTCCAGTCGCTGCCCGGCGACGTGTCGGCGCTGCCGTCGCTCGACGAGCTGCGCGGCGACTGCAACGCGCTGCTGATCCCGGCCGCCGACGACTACGCGAGCGCCGAGGATTTCGTGCGCGCGCAGTACCGCGCGCTGTTCGCCGCCGAGCTGGCCGACTGGTGCGACGACGAGGCGCTGTGGCCGGCGCCCTTGACCCCGACATTGTTTACCGAGTGGTTCGAGGTGGAGATCCATTCGGTACTGACCGACCTGGTCGACGCCGCGCTCGAGCGGGAGCCGTTCGTTCCGCTCGACCTGGGCTGAGCCCCGCGCGGCGGCCTACAACACGCCACCGTCACGAGGAATCACATGCCGCATCAAACATATATCAAGGTAAGGGGCTATCATCTCGATCTCTACGGCCACGTGAACAACGCGCGCTACCTCGAGTTTCTCGAGGAGGCGCGCTGGACCTTCTTCGAGGAGCACGGCGATTTGCCGTGGTTCCTCGCGTCGGGGCTTGCGCTGGTGGTGGTCAACATCAACATCGACTACCGCCGGCCGGCGCTGATGAACGAGGAGCTCGCGGTGTCGACCGGGGTCGCGGAAATCGGCCGCCGCAGCGCGGTGATGCGCCAGAAGGTCACGCTGGCCGGCACCGACACCGTGGTCGCCGAGGCCGCCGTGACCTTCGTCGTCTACGACGGCCAGGCCGGGCGCGCCGTCGAACTCGGCGGTCGCCTCAAGGAACTTCTCGAGGCGATGCGCGACCAAGACGCAAACTGACAAGCAGGAATCCGCAGAATGAAAAAAGCCATCGTCGCGATCGCAGGTGTGCTGGTGCTGGCGCTGGCCGGCTACGCCTTGTGGTTCGATACGCCGCGCGCGCCGCAGGTGAGCTACACCTCGATCGGCGGCCAGACCGCGAGCACCGACAGCCTCAAGGGCAAGGTGGTGCTGGTCAACTTCTGGGCGACCAGCTGCCCGGGTTGCATCCAGGAAATGCCGCAGCTGAAGGCGACGCACGAGCGCTTCGCGCCGCGGGGCTACGAGACCGTCGCGGTCGCGATGAGCTACGACCCGCCGCACTACGTGCAGGCCTACGTGAAGGACAAGCAACTGCCGTTCTTCGTCGTGCTCGACAGCCAGGGGGCGATCGCCAAGGCCTTCGGCGACGTGCAGCTGACGCCGACCTCGGTGCTGATCGGCAAGGACGGCACGGTGATCAAGCGCTTCGTCGGCGTGCCGGACTTCACCGAGCTGAACGGTCTGATCGAAAAGGCGATCGGGGCCTGAGCGGCGCGCGCGCAAAAAGACACCCCCGCCGAGGCGGGGGTTTTTTCGTCGGGTGCCGGCCGCAGGCCCGCGGTCGGCCGGGCGTCAGCGTCGCTCGCCGCACACCGGGCAGCCCGGGTCGCGCGGCACGCGCATCTGGCGGATGTCGCCCGAGAGCGCGTCGTACAGCGTCAGTCGGCCCAGCGACGGCCCGATGCCCGCCAGAAGCTTGACCGCCTCGACCGCTTGCAGGCTGCCGATCACGCCGACCAAGGGCGACAGCACGCCGAAGGTCGCGCACGGGCCGTCGGTCGCCTCGCCCTCCTCGGGGAACAGGCAGTGGTAGCAAGGCGAGGTCTCGACGCGCGGGTCGAACACCGCCAGTTGGCCGGAAAAGCGCACCGCCGCGCCGGAAACCAGCGGCACGCGCGCGACGACCGCCGCCCGGTTGACCGCGTGGCGGGTCGCGAAGTTGTCCGAGCAGTCGAGCACCACGTCGTGCGCCGCGACGAGCTCGGCCAACCTTGCGCCTTCGAGCCGCTCGGCGAGCGGCACGACACGGATGTCCGGGTTCATCGCGCGCATGCGGCGCGCGGCCGATTCGGCTTTGCCGTGGCCGAGGCTCGCGCTGTCGTGCGCGATCTGGCGCTGCAGGTTGGTCAGCTCGACCACGTCGTCGTCGACGACGGTCAGCGTGCCGACGCCGGCGCTGGCCAGGTACAGCGCCACCGGCGAGCCGAGCCCGCCGGCGCCGACGATCAGCGCGCGCGCGTTCAGAAGGCGCGTCTGGCCCTCGATGTCGATCTCGGGCAGCAGGATGTGGCGGCTGTAGCGCAATAGCGCCTGGTCGTTCAATTCGGTCATGTTCGGCTTCACAACAAAAAGGGCCGCGCAGGCGGCCCCGGTTTTCGCGCGTCGGTCGCGACGGCTCAGGATTCCTCGGCGGTCTTGCGCGCGAACTTGATCCCGAGCTGCTTGAGCTTGCGGTACAGGTGGGTGCGCTCGAGGCCGACCTTCTGCGCGACGCGGCTCATATTGCCGTTCTCGAGCGAGATATGGTACTCGAAATAGCGGCGTTCGAGCTGTTCGCGCAGTTCGCGCAGCGGCATGTTGAAGTCGAAGCCGGTTTCCTCGACCGGTTTCTCATGGCGGAACTGCGCGAGCACCTTGTTGACCTCGGGCGCGTCGATCTCGTCGGCCTCGGCGGTCAAGGCGAGGCTCTTGATGATGCTTCTGAGCTGCTCGAGGTTGCCCGGCCAGTCGTACTGGCGCAGCGCGTTCAGCGCCGCGGTGGTCAGCCGGTGCGGCGGCACCTGCTTGGATTCGACCAGCTCGGTCAGGATCTGCTCGGCGACGAAGATGATGTCCTCGGCGTGTTCGCGCAGCGGCGGGATCGGCACGATCACGCTCGACAAGGCGGTGAGCAGGCGGTTGTCGCACTCCGGGTCGACCAGCAATTCCTGCAGCGGCCGGCTGCACGAACAGACGAGGCGCACGTTGAAGCGGTCGAGCTTGGACAGGAGGAACAACAGGCCCTGCTGGATGCGGCGGTTGTACTGGCCGATCTCGGGCAGGTAGAGCACGCCGTTGTTGGCCTTCTGCAAGAGCTCCAGCGGCGCGTCGGCCAGCTGTTCGAGCTTGCCCGGCGTCACCCACGGCGTGTTGCCTTGGTGAAAGAAGCGCGCGACCAGCTCGAAGCCCGAGCCCGACTCGCCGGTCAGCAGCACCGGCGACTTGACCTTGACCACGCGCTCGAGCTGGCGCTTGAGCTCCTGGATCGGTTCGCTCTTGCCGAGCTTGTCGAGCGACAGCGAGGTGTTGGCCTGCATGTCGCCGTACTTGAGCGCGCGCTGCACGGTCGACAGCAGCTTCTGCAGCGCGATCGGCTTCTCGAGGAAGTCGAAGGCGCCGATGCGCGTCGCCTCGACGGCGGTATCGATGCTGGCGTGGCCGGACATCATCACCACCGGCATATTGAGCTGGCCGGACTTGGCCCATTCTTTGAGCAGCGTGACGCCGTCGCAGTCGGGCATCCAGATGTCCAAAAGGACGAGCGCGGGGCGCGTCTGGTTGCGCAATTGACGGGCGACTTCGGCATTTTCCGCCAGCGCTACCGTATATCCTTCATCTTGCAGGATCTCCGACAACAGCTCGCGAATACCGATTTCGTCGTCAACGATCAAGATGTCACTGCTACGCATTAGGCCTCCAGCAACGGCAGGGTGAGAAGGATACGCGCGCCGTGCGGCTCGACGTTGGCAAGCGTGACCTGGCCCTTGTGTTCCTCGACGATCTTCTTCACCACGGCGAGCCCCAGTCCAGTCCCCTTTGCCTTGCTGGTTACGTAGGGCTCGAAGGCGCGTGGCAGGATGTCGGGATTGAACCCCGGCCCGTTGTCCTCGATGCTGACGACGGCGTTCCTTCCTTCGAGTCGGCTGCTAATTTGAATCATCGGCATGTCAGCGTCAAGGACCGCGTCCTGTGCGTTCAGCACCAGGTTATGTAAAACCTGCCTTAAAAGCGCCGCGTCGCCCATGATCGTCAGCGGCTGCTCGCACAAGCTCGCCTTCACCGCCGGATTGGTTTCGTACAGCGTCAGCACCTCGCGTACGACCTGGCCCAGCTCCAGCGGCGCCAGCTGCGTGCGCGGCGCGCGCGCGTAGTCGCGGAAGGCGTCGACCATGCCCTTGAGCGCCGCCACCTGCTTGACGATGGTGTCGGTCGAGCGGCGCAGCATCTCGGCGTCCGGGCCGTCGAGCTTGTCGGCCAGCTTCATCGCCAGCCGCTCGGCCGACAGCTGGATCGGCGTCAGCGGGTTGCGGATCTCGTGCGCCAGCCGCTTGGCGACCTCGCCCCAGGCGGCGTCGCGCTGTGCGCGTGCCAGCTGGGTGATGTCGTCGAACACCATCACGTAGCCGCTGCCCGAGGCTTCGGGCAGCCGTGCACCGCGCAGCACCAGCATACGCGTACCGTTCTGGCCGGCAAAGTCGATCTGCTGCTGCCAGTCGGGGCGCTCGTCGTCGTAGGCGTGTTCGAGCAGGGTATCGATCAGCGGCGACAGCGTCGGGTGAGGGGTGCGCCAGGCGGGGAAGGGCTGGGCGGCCAGCGCCTCGAAGTCGACGCCGAGGATGCGCGCTGCGCTATGGTTGGCCGCGCGCAGATGCCAGTCGGCGTCGAAAGCCATCACGCCGGCGGTCAGGTTGGCGAGCACGCCCTCCAGGTACAGCTTGGCCGCCTCTAGCGCCTGGCGGTTCTCGTCTGCGGCATGGCGCGCGTCCTCGAGCTGCTGCGTCATGCGGTTGAACATCGTCGTCAGCACGCCCAGTTCGTCGCGCCGGTATACCGGGTGGCGGCGCGAGAAGTCGCCCTGCGCGACCGCGCGCGTACCGGCTGCCAGCTCCGACAGCGGCGCCGACAGCCGCTCGGACAGGAACAGCGCGAAGGCGAGCGCGGCGGTCAGCGCCAATAAGAGCGCCAGCAGCAGCGTCAGCATGTAGAAGGTCTTGAGCCCGTCGCGCGACAACAGGAGTTGCCGGTAGTCGGCGCGCGCCGCCTCGATCATTTCGGCGTCGCGCGCGATCTCGGTCGGCGCCATCTGCTCGAGCGCCAGCACCCGCGCCTCTTCGCGGGCGGTGCGGTAGGGCAGCAGCACCTTGAGCAGCAGCTCGTCGCCGCTGTTCTCGATGGTCTTGAGCGGCACGCGGCTCTTGAGCCGGCGCAGCGTGTCCGGGCCCGGCGCCGGCGGCGCCGCGCTGCGCTCGGGCGAGCTGGCGAAGGCGATCAGCCGCCCGGACTGGCTGAAGATCGCCACCTGTTCGAGCGCGAACTGCTCGCGCAGCTGCTCGAGTCGCGCCGGCAAGAGCGAATCGGGCCGGCCGTCGATGTCGGCCAGCACGATGCGGCTCTTGCGTGCGACGTCGCCGAGTACGTACTCGAGCGCGTTGCGACCGAGGCCGAGGCCGCGGTCGAGCGCCGACTCGACGCGTACGTCGAACCAGCTCTCGATGCTGCGCGTCAGGAACTGCGCCGAGATGGTGAATACGAGCACGCCGGGCACCAGCGCGACGATGGCGAACATCGCCATCAGCTTCTGCGTCAGCTTGGCGCCGAAGATGCGGTTCTTCAGCCGTTTCCTGAGACGGATCAGCTGCCGGCCGAGCACGCCGGCCAGCAGCAGCAGCAGCAGGGTGTTGAGGCCGAACACCCACCAGTAGTACTCGGCCAACTTCGAGGTGTTGCCGGTGGCGACGGCCAGGAGGTAGAGCAGGATGGCGGCGAGCGTGGCGCCGGCGATCGCCAGATAGCGCATCAGCCGGCCTCTTTGACGGCGAGCGCGACCCAGCCGGACGACAGCGCCCAGTCGTTCGAGCCCAGGGCGTTGAACTGGAACGGTTTGGGCAGCTCGGAGATGTCCAGCTCGAGCCGCGCGCGGGCGCGCACGTCGCCGGCGTTGACGCCGGCGAGCGCGCCCGCCTCGAGCACGCGCCAGCCGCGGATCGTGCCGATGGCCGACAGCGCCTCGGCCAACGTCGGGTAGAAGCGCGGCAGCGTGCCGATGGTGACGCGGTAGCGACCGGTCAAGGACTGGTAGGCGAGCTTGAAGGTCAGCGAGGCGTGCGGCTCGAACCAGTTGGCCAGGTCGAGCCGGTAGGCCTGCGCGCGCGGCCGCGTCAGCTCGAAGTCGAGCCGGAAGGTCAGCGGCACGCCCTGCGCGAGCGCGTCGGACAGCGCGGCCGGCAAGCGGGTCTGGAAGCGGGTGTTGAGCGCGAGCTGGCCGTCGACGAGCTCGGCTTCGGCGCGGCTGGCGGCGATGTTGTCGGCCATGACCGCCGGGACGAGGACGAGCCACAGCCCCAGCAGCAGGCTAGCGTTTCTCAAGCAGCGCGTAATAAAAGCCGTCATGGCGCTCGCACGGGGTCAGCGTCTCGTCGCCGAGGCTGGCGGCGTCGGGGTGACGCGCCAGGAAGGCGGCCAGTTGCTGGCGGTTTTCTTCGGGAAAAATCGAGCAGGTAGCGTATAGCATTTTCCCGCCGCTGGCGAGGCAGCCCCACAGCGCGTCGAGCATCGCCGACTGCTGGCGCGCCAGCGTCTGGAAGTCGCCCGGGCGGCGCAGCCACTTGATGTCCGGGTGGCGGCGTACCACGCCGGACGCCGAGCACGGCACGTCGGCGAGGATGCGGTCGAACGGCACGCCGTCCCACCAGGTGTCGACGCGGGCGGCGTCGGCGGCCTTCAGCGACGCGGCCAGCTTCAGTCTATCGAGGTTGTCGGCGACGCGCGCCAGGCGCGTCGCGTCGACGTCGAGCGCGGTCAGGTCGAGCTCGGCCAACTCGAGCAGGTGGCCGGTCTTGCCGCCCGGCGCCGCGCACGCGTCGAGCACGCGCTGGCCGTCGGCGACGTCGAGCTTGAGCGCCGCCTGTTGCGCGCCGAAGTCCTGCACCGACACGACGCCGTCGGCGAAGCCCGGCAAGTCGCGCACCGGCAGCGGGCGCCCGAGGCGCACCGCGTGCCCGGACAGCTTCTCGGCCTCCAGCCCGGCCTCGGCCAGGGTGGCGAGGTAGCCGTCGGCGTCGGTGTGGCGGCGGTTGACGCGCAGCGTCATCGGCGGATGGCTGTTGTCGGCCTCGACGATCGCCAGCCATTGCTTCGGGAACGCCTGTTTGAGCTTGTCGACCCACCAGCGCGGGTGGTTGGTGCCGGCCTCGAGGTCGCGCGCCGCCTTCGCCAGCAGCTCGTCGCGCTGGCGCTGGAAGTTGCGCAGCGCACCGTTGACGAGGCCCTTGAAGCGGCCGCCGGCGAGCCGGCCGGCCTCGGTCACCGCGCCGTCGACCACCGCGTACGGCGCGGCGCGGGTGTGGGCGAGCTGGTAGATCGCGACCATCAGCAGCCGCTCGAGCGCCGGTTCGGGCAGCGGGCGCGGCACCAGCGCGCGCAGCACGAAGCGCAGTTCGGCGAGGCGGCGGACGCTGCCGTAGGCGACGTCCTGCAGCGCGGCGCGGGTGCTGGCGGGCAGCTCGGGGTGGCGCCGCGCCAGGTCGGCGAGCGTGTCGGTCAGCGTGCGGCCGTCGTCGAGGCGGGCGAGGACGGTGGTGGCGAGGGTCTGGAGGCTGGTCATGGCTTTATCGTAAAACGACGCCAGCCACGGCGGGCGGCCGTGGCTGGTCGTGCGTCCCTATCTAAAAGAGGTTGGCCGAGGCTCAGGCGCGGCCGGCGGCGAGCGCCTGCAGGCGCGCGATGCGCTCCTCGGTGTGCGGGTGGGTGCGGAACAGGCCGGAGACGCCGCCGCCGGACAGCGGGTTGATGATCATCATCTGCGCGGTCTCCGGGTGCGCCTCGGCCGCGTACATCGGCAGGCCCTGCGCGTAGCGCTCGATCTTGTAGAGCGCGTTGGCCAGCGCCAGCGGGTCGCCCGAGATCTCGGCGCCGCCGCGGTCGGCCTCGAATTCGCGCGCGCGCGAGATCGCCATCTGGATCAGCGTCGCCGCCAGCGGGGCGAGGAGCGCGACCAGGATGCCGGCGATCGGGTTGACCGGGTGGCCTTCTTCGTCGCGGCCGCCGAAGAACACCGCGAAGTTCGCCAGCGCCGAGATCGCGCCGGCCATGGTCGCCGAGATGGTCGAGATCAGCGTGTCGCGGTGCTTTACGTGCGCCAGCTCGTGCGCCATCACGCCCCTGAGCTCGCGGTAGTCGAGCAGGCGCATGATGCCGGTGGTCGCCGCGACCGCGGCGTTCTCCGGGTTGCGGCCGGTGGCGAAGGCGTTCGGCTGGTCCTCGTGGATCACGTAGACGCGCGGCATCGGCATGTTCGCGCGCTGCGCGAGCTCGGCGACCATGTGGTAGAGCTCGGGCGCGCTGTGGGCGTCGACCTCCTGCGCGTTGTACATGCGCAGCACCATCTTGTCCGAGTTCCAGTAGGCCCAGACGTTCATCGCGCCGCCGAACAGCAGCGCCAGCAGCATGCCGACCTTGCCGCCGATCATCGCGCCTATGGTGCCGAACAGCGCGACGATAGCCGCCATCAGCAGCGTGGTCTTGAACCAGTTGTTGCTCATCGTTCGCTTCCCGTGTGGTTACAGTCTGTTACGAAATGGCGTGCCACTTTGGAATTTCAAGCCCCGAGCAAAGTTCCCGCCGCCAGCGCGCGGCCGGCGACGAAGTCGCGCGCCGTCAGCCGCTTGCCGCCCGGCGCCTGCAGCTCGGTGACGCGCACCGCGCCCTGCCCGGCGGCGACCACGACGCCGGCCGCGTCGGCGGCGAGCACCCGCCCCGGCTCGCCGTCGCCGGCCTCGGCGCTGGCCTGCCACAGCTTGAGCGGCTGGCCGGCCAGCGTGGTGAACGCGCCCGGCACCGGGTTGAAGGCGCGGATGCGGCGCGCGATCGCGTCGGCGTCCTGCGTCCAGTCGATGGCGCCCTCGGCCTTGGTCAGCTTCTTGGCGTAGGTCGCGCCGTCCTCGGGCTGCGGCACGGGCACGAGCGCGGGAAGCTCGGCCAGCGCGGCGACGATCGCCTCGGCGCCGGCCTCGGCCAGCTTGTCGTGCAGCGTGCCGCCGGTGTCGCCCGCGTCGATCGCGACGCGGCGGGTCAGCAGCATGTCGCCGGTGTCGAGTCCGGCGTCCATTTGCATGATGACGACGCCGGTTTCCGCGTCGCCGGCCTCGATCGCGCGCTGGATCGGCGCGGCGCCGCGCCAGCGCGGCAGCAGCGAGGCGTGGATGTTCAGGCAGCCCCTGGCCGGGATGTCGAGCACCGCCGGCGGCAGGATCAGGCCGTAGGCGGCCACGATCATCGCGTCGGCCGCGACCTCGGCCAACATCGCCTGCGCCTCGGGCGTCCTGAGCGACAGCGGCTGCTCGACCCTGAGGCCGTGCTCGAGCGCCAGCGCCTTGACCGGGCTCGGCGTCAGTTTCATGCCGCGGCCGGCGGGGCGGTCCGGCTGGGTCAGCACCAGCGCGATCTCGTGACCGGCGGCGATCAGCGCGGCGAGCGCGCGGGCGGCGAAGTCGGGGGTTCCGGCAAAAATCAGTTTCATCGGGCGCTATCGTCAAGAAAGCTTGGCCGAGCGTGGGGCTCGGCCAAGCTTGGGGGGAGGGCCATTACAGCGTGTTTTTTTCGCGTTTTCTGAGCTTGGTCCGGATGCGGTCCTGCTTCAGCTGCGACAGGTACTCGACGAAGACCTTGCCGTCGAGGTGGTCGATCTCGTGCTGGATGCAGATCGCCAGCAGGCCGTCGGCCTCGATCTCGAACGGCTGGCCGTCGCGGTCCAGCGCGCGCACCCGCACCCACTCGGAGCGGTGCACCTTGTCGTAGATGCCGGGCACCGACAGGCAGCCCTCCTCGTAGACGGTGTCGCCGCGGCGCTCGACGATTTCCGGGTTGACGAAGGCGGTCAGGCCGCTCTTGTCCTCGGACACGTCGATGACGACCAGGCGCTCGTGCACGTTGACCTGGGTGGCCGCCAGGCCGATGCCGCGCGCCTCGTACATGGTCTCGGCCATGTCGTCGATCAGCGTGCGGATGCGGTCGTCGACCGCGGAGATCGGTTTGGCCACGGTGTGCAGCCGCTCGTCGGGGTAGTGCAGGATATTCAGCAATGCCATCTTGCCGGTTCACTCCAAGTAGTCGTAGTCGAGCGCAGCGACCGCCATTAGACTATGCGGATTGCAAGTCTGCCCGTCGGGGCGATAACGACGCGCTTTCGCGTCGCATCATTTGGGTCACTTTCAGCCATGCGTAAGACAATTATATCGCTGCTCGCCGCTCTCGGGCTCGCCGCACCGGCGATCGCCGACACCCTGACGCTCCGACCGGACGCCCCGTCGCGTTACGTCGTGGTCCGCGGCGATACGCTGTGGGGGATTTCGGGGCGCTACCTGAAAAGTCCGTGGCAGTGGCCGCGGCTGTGGCAGATGAACCGCGACGAGGTCAGCAACCCGCACCTGATCTATCCGGGCGAGGTGTTGCGGCTCGACTACGTGAACGGCCAGCCGCGCCTGTCGCGCGAGGGCGGCACACGCACCGTGAAGCTGTCGCCGCGCGTGCGGCTCGAGGACGCCGACCGCGCGCTGCCGAGCATCCCGTCGCGGCTGATCGAACCGTTCCTGAAGCGGCCGCTGGTGATCGACGCGGCCCAGTTCGCGCGCGCGCCGCGCCTGATCGCCGGCCCCGACGAGCGGGTGGTGCTGGGCAGCGGCGACAAGGCCTACGCGGCCGGGCTGACCGAGGGCGGCGTCTGGCAAGCCTACCGCGCCGGCACGCCGCTGGTCGACCCGGATACGCGCGAAACGCTCGGCTTGGAGGCGGTCTACGGCGGCGACCTCGAGGTGCTCGACCTCGGCCGGCCCGGCGAGGCGCAGACCCTGCGTGTCGGCACGGTCAGCGAGGAAATCCAGGTCGGCGACCGACTCGTGCAGGCGCCGAAGGACACCTTCGTCAACTACGCGCCGCGCGCGCCGGAAGGCGACATCCGCGGCAAGGTGATCGCCGTCTACAACGGCGTCGCCGAAGCCGGCCAGTACCAGAACCTGGTGGTCAACCGCGGCCGTCGCGACGGCGTCGAGGTCGGCCACGTGTTCGCGGTGTTCAAGAAGGGCGGCGCGGTGCGGGTCGCCGGCGTCGACGGCGGCCAGGCCGAAACGCTGCGCCTGCCGACCGAAGTCGCCGGCACGCTGTTCGTCTACCGCGTGTTCGACCGCGTCGCCTACGCGCTGGTGATGCAAAGCCCGGTCGCGATCAACGTCGGCGACGCCTTCGGCCCGCCGCGCGACTGATGGACGTCGAACGCCGTGCCTGGCTGACGCTGGCGCTCACGCCCGGGCTCGGCCCGGTCGGCCTGTTGAAGCTGATCGCCGCCTTCGGCTCGGCCAACGCCGCCGCCGGCGCGCGCCGCGCGCAGCTGGCGCCGCATATCGGCGAGGCGGCCGCCGCCGCGCTGATGGCCGGCGAGGCGAACGCCGCGGTCGAGGCGGCCGAAGCGTGGCTCGCCGCGACGCCCGGCGCCTTCCTCTTGACGCTGCTCGACGCCGACTATCCGGCCGAGCTGGCCGAGACGCACGGCCCGCCGCCCTTGCTGTTCGGGCGCGGCCGCCGTGAGCTGCTCGGCTGCGCCAAGCTCGCCGTGGTCGGCAGCCGCAACGCCACGCCGCAGGGACTCGACAACGCGCGGGTGTTCGCGCGCGAACTGGCCAAGGCAGGCTACACCATCGTTTCGGGCTTGGCGGCCGGCATCGACGCCGCCGCGCACGAAGGCGCGCTGGCCGCGCCGGCCTCGACCATCGCGGTGATCGGCACCGGCATCGACCGCATCTACCCGGCGCGCAACCGCGAGCTGGGCCTCAAGTTGGCCGAGGCCGGGCTGATCCTGTCCGAATTCCCGCTCGGCGCCGGCGCGCTCGCGCACCACTTCCCGCGCCGCAACCGCGTGATCGCCGGGCTGGCGCGCGGCTGCCTGGTGGTCGAGGCGAGCGTCGACTCCGGCTCGCTGATCACCGCGCGGCTCGCCGCCGAGAACGGCCGCGAGGTGCTGGCGATCCCCGGTTCGATCCACAACCCGCTCGCGCGCGGCTGCCACCGGCTGATCAAGGACGGCGCCAAGCTGGTCGAGACGGTCGACGACGTGTTGGCCGAGGTGGGGCGGCCGGCACGGTCCGCGCCGCCGCCGCGCGAGGCCATCGACGCCGCGCCGGCGCGGGAGGACGCGCCGCAGCCGGCGGGTGCGGGCTGCGCGCTGCTGGCGGCGATGGGCTACGACCCGGTCGACGTCGACACGCTGACCGACCGGCTCAAGTTGACGGCTGGGGAGGTTTACGCGATGCTTCTGGAGCTTGAGCTGGAAGGACGCGTCGCGGGCTTGCCCGGCGGCCGCTTCCAGCGCCTCTCCTGAATCCTCCCCGCGTATAGAAGCCTCCCCGATGTTTGACGTTCTCAGCTACCTGCTCGAGCAGTACAGCGACCTGGAAGCCTGCCCCGACCGCGAAGACCTGTCGCGCCGCCTCGCCGCGGCGGGTTTCGAGGCCGAGGAAATCGACGAGGCGCTCGACTGGGTCGAGCACCTGGACAGCGAAGCCGGCGACCTGTTCGCGGGCGCGAACGAGGCCAGCTCGCTGCGCGTCTACAGCGCGGGCGAGGTCGAGCACCTGCCGGTCGAGGTGCGCGGCCTGCTGCAGTTCCTCGAGGACAGCGGCGGGCTGACGCCGGCGCAGCGCGAGCTGGCGATCGACCGGCTGATGGCGCTGCCCGAGGAAGACATCGACGTCGACCTCGCCAAGCTGGTCGCGCTGATGGTGCTGTGGAGCCAGCAGAGCGAGCTGCCCATTCTGGTCGGCGAGGAGCTGCTCGCCGCCATCCACGGCGAGCCGACCATGCAGTGAGCGCGCGCGGCTCTTGAAAGCCGCCAGACCGCCTCGACTTGAGGCAGGAGGGGTGCGCTGATACCATCGCGCCCTTTCACCCAGCCCCAAGAGCGCCCCTTGCGCTCTTGTTTTGTTTGACGGATACAGGATGTGTCAGTCACCACGACGGAGCCCCAGCGGACGCGGACATGCCTTCGAGCCTTTTGATCGTTGAGTCGCCCTCCAAGGCGAAGACGCTGAAAAAATACCTGGGCGGGGACTTCGAAGTCCTCGCTTCCTACGGCCACGTGCGCGATCTGGTGCCCAAGAACGGCGCGGTCGACCCGGAAAAAGACTTCGCGATGAAGTACCAGCTGATCGCGAAGAACAGCAAGCACGTCGACGCGATCGTCAGCGCGGTGCGCGACGCCGAGCACATCTACCTCGCAACTGACCCGGACCGCGAAGGCGAGGCCATTTCCTGGCATCTGCTGCAGATCCTCGAGGGCAAGAAGCTGCTGAAGGGCAAGACCGCGCAGCGCGTCGTGTTCCACGAGATCACCAAGAACGCGGTGCTCGACGCGATCGGGCATCCGCGCGACATCTCGCAGCCCCTGGTCGACGCGCAGCAGGCGCGCCGCGCGCTCGACTACCTGGTCGGCTTCAACCTGTCGCCGCTGTTGTGGAAGAAGATTCGCCGCGGCCTGTCCGCCGGCCGTGTGCAGAGCCCGGCGCTGCGGCTGATCTGCGAGCGCGAGCTCGAGATCCGCGCCTTCGAGAGCCAGGAGTACTGGACCGTCCACCTCGCCAGCCACAAGGGCCGTACCAAGTTCTCGGCCAAGCTGACGCAGCTGGGCGGTCAGAAACTCGAGCAGTTCGACATCGCGACCGAAGCCGCGCAGCAGGACGTGCTGGCGCGCCTGGCGGGCCATCCGGCCGTGGTCGGTGCGATCGAGAAGAAGAAAAAGACCCGCAACCCGGCCGCGCCGTTCACGACCTCGACGCTGCAGCAGGAAGCGGTGCGCAAGCTCGGCATGACCACCGACCGCACCATGCGCACCGCGCAGCAGTTGTACGAGGGCATGGACGTCGGCCAGGGCACCGTCGGTCTGATCACCTATATGCGTACCGACTCGGTCGCGCTCGCCGCCGAGGCGGTGACCGAGATCCGCCACTACATCGAGAACACCTTCGACGCCGCGTCGTTGCCGAAAAACCCGGTCGCGTTCAAGAACAAGGCCAAGAACGCGCAGGAAGCCCACGAGGCGATCCGCCCGACCTCGATCTACCGCACGCCCGAGTCGGTCAAGCCCTTCCTGACCGCCGACCAGTTCAAGCTCTACGAGATGATCTGGAAGCGCACGCTGGCGTGCCAGATGGCGCCGGCCAAGTTCGACACCACCAGCGTCGACATCAACGTCGGCGACGGCGTGTTCCGCGCGACCGGCCAGGTGCTGGTGTTCGCCGGCTTCCTCGCCGTGTACGAGGAGGACGTCGACGACGCCGAGGACGAGGACAACGCCAAGCTGCCGCTGCTGGAAGAGGGCGAGACGCTGCCGGTCGACGCGATCACCGGCGAGCAGCACTTCACCCAGCCGCCGCCGCGCTTCTCCGAGGCCTCGCTCGTCAAGGCGCTCGAGGAATTCGGCATCGGCCGCCCGTCGACCTACGCGAGCATCATCTCGACGCTGAAGGACCGCGAGTACGTAGTGCTCGACAAGAAGCGCTTCCTGCCGACCGACACCGGCGAGATCGTCAACAAGTTCCTGACCGAGCACTTCGGCCAGTACGTCGACTACCACTTCACCGCCAAGCTCGAGGATCAGCTCGACGACATCGCCAGCGGCGGCCGCCCGTGGGTGCCGGTGATGGACAGCTTCTGGAAGGGCTTTTCCAAGCAGCTGGCCGAGAAGGAGGGCATCTCGCGCGCCGAGATCACCACCGAGAGCCTCGACGAAGCGTGTCCGAAGTGCAGCAAGCCCTTGCAGATTAAGTTCGGCAAGCGTGGCCGCTTCATCGCCTGCACCGGCTACCCGGACTGCGACTACACGCGCAACATCGGCGAGACCGCCGAGAGCGCGGCGGCCGACGAGCCGACCGTGGTCGAGGGGCGCAGCTGCCCCGAGTGCGGCGGCGAGCTGCACATCAAGAAGGGCCGCTACGGCAAGTTCATCGGTTGCGCGAACTATCCGAAGTGCAAGCACATCGAGCCCCTGGAGAAGCCGCGCGACACCGGCGTCGCCTGCCCGGAGTGCAAGACGGGTTCGCTGATCGAGCGCAAGAGCCGCTACGGCAAGCTGTTCTACAGCTGCAACACCTATCCGAAGTGCAAGTACGCGACCTGGAACCCGCCGGTGGCCGAGCCATGCCCGAAGTGCCACTGGCCGATCCTGACGATCAAGACCACCAAGCGCCGCGGCACCGAGAAGGTCTGCCCGCAGAAGGAGTGTGGCTATAGCGAGGTGATCGCGCCGCCGGAGGGCAAGGAGGAGAAGATCGCGGAGTAAGAGCCGCGACCGCTAGCGACGACGGCGCCTGCGGGCGCCGTTCTTGCGTTTGGCGACGGCAAATGATTGGCGACAAGGGTTCGCCCTTGTCTGCGTCGCAGTTTACCCGAAATGAATCGCCAAATAATAAACTTTATGCTGGAAAATCCCTCGGTCGGGTTTATAGTGAACACTGTAAAGGGTGTGGTTGGCCCTGATCGAGAAGCCAGGTTAGGCCTGGCGATTACGGTACCGCGACGGAACCGGAATGCCACTTCGGCATGAAGCGCCGCCTGAACTGGGCGGCGTTTTTATTTCTTCATGAATCGCCGAAAATGAAGCCCAACAGCAGTTTCCTTTTCACCGGCGGTTCGGTGTTGGCGGCGATCGCCTTCATCAGTGAAGCATGGCCCTTGCTGTTGCTGGCGCTGTTCGTGTTGTTTCTCGGCCTGATCCGGGCCGATCGCGAGCAGCTGGCCGGTCTGGACGCACGCGCGACCGAGATGTTCCTGGCGCGCTGCGACATGCCCCTCCTGCCGCTGGACGGTTTCGCGGGGGAAGGCTTGATCGGCTACCGCGCAGGCTACCCGGTGTATCGGGTGCTCAAAAGCCGCGACGCGCGCTGGCAGTTGCTGGGCCCGGACGACGAGGTCAAGGTCGTTGGCAATGCGATCCGGGTGTGTCCCGGCTTGATCTACCGTCGTCTCGAAGACTGAGCACCGAACGCAGCCGGTGAAAACGCCCCGCCATCGTGCGGGGCGTTTCTCGTTGTGCCCCGCTTTACCATCGACACGGCGCGTTTTCGCCGATGGCCGCCGCCGGGCCGGCCCCGTCCAAGCCGCACCGCGTGCCGAGCGGCTCAGCCCAGCAGCACCAGCCCCCACATCGCCGCCAGGTTCAGCAGGCCGAGCAGCTGCGCGGCGCTGCCCATGTCCTTGGCGCGCTTGGCCAGCGGGTGGCGCGCGAGCGAGGTGTGGTCGACCGCCGCCTCGATCGCCGAGTTCAGCAGTTCGATGATCAGCGTCGCCAGGCTGCTGGCGACCAGCAGTGCGCGCGCGACCTTGTCGACCGGCAAGAAGCAGGCTAGCGGGATCAGGATCAGCGCCAGCACGGTCAGCTGGCGGAAGGCGTCCTCGTGCCGGAATGCGGCTTTCAGGCCGTCGAGCGAGTAGCCGAAGGCCTTGATCAGGCGATTCAGACCGGTTTTGCCCTTGAACGGGCTTTCTTCTTGGGGTGTCATGGCGTGTCGTTCAGTGTGTGGATGGCGGCGGGGCGTGGCGGCAGCCACGCGAGGCGGGCGGCGAGCGCGGCGCTGAGCCAGACCGCGCCGCGGCCGTCGACCAGCAGTACGTCGCGCACGCCGAAGCGGCGCGCGTAGTGCAGCGCCCGCGCCGGGCCGGCGAAGTAGACCGGCTTGCTCGCCGCGTCGGAGATCGCGCCGGCGCGGGCGCCGGGTGGTGCGACGACGGTCGCGGCCTGCAGCGCGCAGTCGGTGCCGCCGTCGCGCGGGTCGATCAGGTGGCAGTGACGCCGTCCGGCCAATTCGAAGTAGCGCTGGTAGTCGCCGCTGGTGCCGACGGCCTCGCCGTCCTCGAGCGCCAGCGTCGCCATCGCGCCGGCGCCGCGCGGCGCCATCAGGCCGACGGTCCAGCGTGCGCCGTCGGGCTTCCTGCCGACCGCCAGCACGTTGCCGCCGATGTTGACCAGCGCCGACGCGACGCCGGCCTGTTTCAGCGTGTCGCGTGCGCGGTCGAGCGCCCAGCCCTTGGCGATACCGCCGAAGTCGAGCTGGACCGCCGGGTTGGCCGAGGCGAGCGTATCGCCGGCAAGCGTCACGTCGCTCATGCGCGGTCTGGCGGCGACGAGCTCGGCCAACTTCGCCGGCGGCGGCGCGGCGGGCGCGTAAGTGTCGGCGTGAAAGCCCCACAGTTGCACCAGCGCGCCGATCGCCGGGTCGAACAGGCCGTCGGCGCGGCGCGCGTAGTCCTGCGACAGCGCGACCAGCTCGGCGATCTCGGGGCCGACGCGCGCCGGCCGGCCGGCGGCGAGCGCGGCGTTGACGGCGACCAGCGGGCTGCCGGCCTGCCATGGGTGCAGCGCGCGGTGCAGGTGGTCGAGGTCGGCGAGCACGAGGGCGGCGGCGCGGCGCGCGCTCGCCTCGGGCACGCCGGCGATGGCGAGCTCGACGCGGGTGCCGAAGGCGTAGCTCTCCTGTCGGTACGGTTCGGGCGCGCGCGAGCAGCCGGCGAGCATGGCGACGGCGGCGAGCAGGGCCAGGGTTGGCCGAGCCCCGCGCCGGCGCGCCGACGGCGTCGTCCGGGGGGCGGCTCGCGGCGCGGGTTGGCTGCGGCTTACGCCGTCTGGCCGCACGCGGCCTCCAGTGCGTCGACGAACAGGCCGGCGACGTCGATGCCGGTCTGGTCCATGATCTCGCGGAAGCAGGTCGGGCTGGTGACGTTGACCTCGGTCAGGTAGTCGCCGATCACGTCGAGGCCGGCGAACAGGATGCCGCGGCGCAGCAGCTCCGGGCCGAGCGCCTCGGCGATCTCGCGGTCGCGCGCCGAGAGCTCGCGCGCGACGCCGGTGCCGCCGGCGGCGAGGTTGCCGCGCGTCTCGCCGGCCAGCGGCACGCGCGCCAGGCACCAGTCGACCGGCTTGCCGCCGATCACGATCACGCGCTTGTCGCCGTCGCGGATCTCGGGGATGTAGCGCTGCGCCATCACGGTGCGGCTGCCGCGCCGGCTGATCGTTTCGATGATCACCGACAGGTTGGCGTCCTGCGGCGTGACGCGGAAGATGCTGTCGCCGCCCATGCTGTCCAGCGGCTTGAGGATCACGTCCTGGTGCTGGTTGACGAAGGCCCTCAGCCGCGCCGGCTCGGGCGAGACCAGCGTCGGCGCGGTGTAGTCGGCGAAGTTGAGGATGGCGAGCTTCTCGTTGAAGTCGCGCATCGCCTGGCCGCTGTTGAATACCTTCGCGCCCTGGGCCTCGGCCAGGGTCAAGAGCTGGGTCGCGTACAGGTATTCGAGGTCGAACGGCGGGTCCTTGCGCATCAGCACCGCGTCGAAGGCGAACAGCGGGTGGCGTTCGAGGTCGCCGCGGCGGAACCACTCGCTCTTGTCGCCGGTGAGGGTGACGCGCGCGACGTCGGCCATCACGCGGCCGCCCTCGATCGCCATCTGGCGGGCCTCGCAGGCGAACAGCGCGTGGCCGCGCTGCGCCGCCGCCTCCATCATGGCGAAGGTGGTGTCCTTGTAGGTTTTGAACTGCTCGAGCGGGTCGGCGATGATCAGGATGCGCATGGCGGTCTTTCGGGGCTGGCGTCGGGAACGGATTCTAGGGTAGCGCAAACGACGCCGCCCCGGCGGGCGGGGCGGCGGGGCAGGACGGCGGCTCAGGCCGCGTCCGGGTCGGTCGCCTCCAGTTCGAGCGCGGCGGCCAACAGCGCCAGCCGCGCGATCACGCCGTAGGCGTAGAAGCGGTTCGGCGGGCAGTCGGGCGTGCCCTTCTTGTCGGGCAGGCACGGCGACTCGAACGACAGCGGCACGAAGTGCATGCCCGGCGCGTTGAGGTTCTCGTGGATGCCGCGGCCGGTGTGCACGCGGTAGAAGCCGCCGACGACGAAGTGGTCGATCATGTAGACCACCGGCTCGGCGACCGCGTCGTCGACGCTCTCGAAGGTGTAGACGCCCTCCTGGACGATCACCTCGGAGACTTCCAGCCCTTCCTTGACCACCGCCATCTTGTTGCGCTGCTTGCGGTTCAGGCCGATCAGCTCCGCGCCCGACTTTACGCTCATCACGCCCATGCCGTAGGTACCGGCGTCGGCCTTGACGATCACGAACGGTTCCTGGTCGATGCCGTACTCGTCGTACTTGGCGCGGATCTTCGCGATCATCGCGTCGACGGTGGCGGCCAGCTCGTCCTCGCCCTGGCGGCTGTGGAAGTCGAGGCCCGCCACCTTGGTGAAGTAGGGGTTGATGAACCACGGGTCGATCGACAGCAGCCTGGCGAAGTCGGCGGCGACCTGGTCGTAGGCGGCGAAGAAGTGGGTCTTGCGGCGGACCGCCCAGCCGGCGTGCAAGGGCGGCAAGAGGTTCTGTTCGAGGTCGTCGAGGATGTCCGGCAGGCCAGCCGACAGGTCGTTGTTGAGCAGCACCATGCACGGGTTGAAGCCGTCGGCGAGCAGCACGCGCCGTCCCTGGCGGATCAGCGGCTCGACGGTGACGGTGTCGCCGTTGGCGGCGACGAGCTCGGTCGGGCCGGTGATCTCGGGGTTCAGCGAGCCGAGCCGAACCTTGAGGCCGGCCTGCTCGAAGATGTGTACCAGCGTCGCGACGTTCTGCAGGTAGTAGGCGTTGCGCGTGTGGTTTTCCGGGATCAGCAGGATGTTCTTCGCCTCCGGACAGACCTTCTCGACCGCAGCCATCGTCGCCTGCACCGACAGCGGCATGAAGTCGGGGTTCAGGTTGTTGAAGCCGCCGGGGAACAGGTTCATGTCGACCGGCGCGAGCTTGAAGCCGCTGTTGCGCAGGTCGACCGAGCCGTAGAACGGCGCGGCGTGCTGGTGCCACTGGCTGCGGAACCAGTGTTCGATCTGCGGCTGCGCCGCGAGGATGCGCGTTTCGAGCTCGAGCAGCGGGCCCTGCAGCGCGGTGGTGAGGTGGGGTACCGGCATGGCGATCCCTAGTGAGATGAAGGCAACTTGTTCATGGTGGGGGTTGGACGCGCGCTCTTCAACCCTCGCCGCATGACGTCCTCGTGTGCGCGTCGCCGCCGGGCCAGTCGCGGCCGTAGGCGCGCCGGTAGCGCGCGGCGAGCTCGGCGAGCTCGAAGGCGTGGTTCTGCGCGCCCGGCTGTTCGGCGACCAGCGCGCCCAACAGGCTGGCGATGCGGCCGGTGTCGGCCCACGGCAGGCCGCGCGCGAGGCCGTACAGGAGGCCGGCGCGGTAGGCGTCGCCGCAGCCGGCCGGGTCGACGAGCGGCGCCTCGAGCGGTGCGGCGGCTATCTCGAGAGCGTCGCCGCCGGCGTAGATGGTCGAGCCGGCTGCGCCGCGCGTGACGATCAGCGCGGTGACGCGGGCGGCGATCTCGGCCAGGCTCAGCCCGCTGCGCTCGATGAGCAGTTCCGATTCGTAGTCGTTGACGGTGACCCAGGCGGCCGCGTCGACCAGCGCGACGAGCTCGTCGCGCGAAAAGAGCGGCAACTCCTGGCCGGGGTCGAACACGAAGGGCACGCCCTGTCCGGCCAGCTCGCGCGCGAACCTGAGGCTGCCTTCGCGGCCGCTGGGCGCGACGATGGCGAGCGTCGGGCGAGCCGGCAGGTCGGCGACGCTCAAGTGCGCCGAGCGGTCCATCGCGCCGGGGTGGAAGGCGGTGATCTGGTTGCCGTCGGCGTCGCTGATGATGAAGCACTGCGCGGTGTAGGCGTCGTCGAAGGCGCGGATCGCGCCGGTATCGACGCCGTGGCGCTCCAGGTGCGCGCGGTAGGGCGCGAAGTCGGCGCCGACGGCGCCGAGCACCCGCGGCGTTTCGCCCATCAGCCCGAGCGAGTACGCGATGTTGCCGGCGCAGCCGCCCCATTCGCGCCGCATCGTCGGCGCGCGGAAGGCGGCGGATAGCTTGGACAGGTGTTCGGGCAGCAGGTGGCGGGCGAAACGGTCTTCGAAGCCGAGCAGCGTGTCGAAGGCCAGCGACCCGCAGACGAGAAGGCTCATGGCAATAGGATGGGCGGGCTAAGGGAACGATCGATGTTACCACGCGCGGAACCCGTCTCCGCGCGAGCCGGTCAAGCAGGGAGCGTGCGGGGCGGCAACGGGCCGCGGTCGCGCGCGGTCGTCCTACAATGGTGCACGATTTTTCCGATGGAGCTGGCATGAATCCGAACACCGTCAAGAACCGCCTGCGCGCCGCGCTGCTGGCCGCCTGTCTCGTCTTCGCCGCCGCGCCGGCCTCGGCCGACCCGGCGCTCGCGCAGGCGCGCTTCGCCGACCTGTCCGGCCGTCCGGTCGGGCTCGACGCCTTCCGCGGCAAGGTCGCCGTGGTCAACTTCTGGGCGACCTGGTGCGCGCCGTGCCGCAAGGAGATGCCGATGTTCGACAAGGTCGCGCGCGAGCTCAAGGGGCGCGGTCTGGCGATGGTCGGCGTCGCGCTCGACACGCCGGCCGAGGTTGGCCCCTTCGTCAAGGCGCTGCGGATAGGCTACCCGGTGTGGATCGGCGACGCGGGCACGATGAAGCTGATGCGCGCGCTCGGCAACCCGGCCGCCGGCCTGCCGTTCACCGTGGTGCTCGACCGCGACGGCAAGGTGGTCGCGCGGCTGCTGGGCGAGGTCAGCGAGGCCAACCTGCGCGCGGCGGTCGAGCCGCGGCTGTGAGATTGCTGCGGCGCAACACCTAGGGAATCTCCGCACATCGGCGGCGGCGCGCGAGGGGATAAACTCCGGTTGTATCCCCAAGCTTGCAACCGCCATGACACAACACCCCGTGACCGTGCGCGAAGCCGGCCTCCAGGACGCCGATACCGTGGCCGACCTGGTGCTGGCGCTGATGGCCGAAATCTGCGCCCGCACCGACCTCGGCCAGATCGCCTTCGACGCCGCCGAAAACCGTACCGTCTGCCGCGAGCGGCTCGGCGGCGGCACCCGCGCGCTGATCGCCGAATCGGGCGGCCGCGCCGTCGGCGTCGCGACGCTGACCCGGCCGGGCGACGACGGCGTCGGCGTGCTGCAGGAATGCTACGTGCGCCCCGAATGGCGCTCGCACGGCGTCGGCGGACGGCTGCTGTCCGAGGCGCAGACGCTTGGGCGCGCGGCCGGCTGGCGCGCGCTCGAGGTGACCACGCCGCCGCTGCCGGCTTTCCAGCGCTCGTTCGCCTTTTACCAGTCGCAAGGCCTCGCGCCGGTCGCCGGCCGCAAGATGCGCCGCGCGCTCGACTGAGGCGCATCTTCGCCGGCGACAAAAGGCTCGGCCAACCCCAAAGGGTTGGCCGAGCCTTTTTGCCTGGGCCTCAGAGGCTCAGCGCGAGGCGCGTGCCCTGGTCGATCGCGCGCTTGGCGTCCAGTTCCATCGCCACGTCGGCGCCGCCGATCAGGTGCACGCTCTTGCCGAGCGCCGCCAGCGGCTCGGCCAACTCGCGCAAGGGCTCCTGGCCGGCGCAGACGATCACGTTGTCGACCGCCAGCGTCGCTTCCTCGCCGCCTATCGTCACGTGCAGGCCGGCGTCGTCGATGCGATCGTAGCTGACGCCGCCCTGCATGTGCACGCCGCGCATCTTCAGGCTGGCGCGGTGGATCCAGCCGGTGGTCTTGCCGAGCTTCTCGCCGGGGCGGCCGTTCTTGCGCTGCAGTAGCCACACCTCGCGCGGGCTCTGGTGCGGGCGCGGGCCGGCCGCGGCGAGGCCGCCGGGGCGGGCGTAGTTCATGTCGACGCCCCATTCGGCCATGAAGGCGGCCGGGTCGAGCGAGGTCGACGCGCCGTCCTGCGTCAGGAACTCGGCGACGTCGAAGCCGATGCCGCCGGCGCCGATGATCGCCACCTTCCGGCCGACCGGCTTGTTGTGGCGCAGCACGTCGAGGTAGCCGAGCACCATCGGATGGTCGATGCCGTCGATGTCCGGCTGGCGCGGTTTGATGCCGGTCGCGAGCACCACCTCGTCGAAGCCGGCGAGCTCGCCGGCGTCGACGCGTCGGCCGAGCCGCACGTCGACGCCGGCGGCCGCCAGCCGCACGCCGAAGTAGCGCAGCGTCTCGTGGAATTCTTCCTTGCCGGGGATGCGTTTGGCGACGTTGAACTGGCCGCCGATCTCGTCCGCCGCGTCGAACAAGGTCACCGCGTGGCCGCGCTCGGCGGCGGTGCAGGCGAAGGCGAGGCCGGCCGGGCCGGCGCCGACCACGGCGATCGCCTTCTTCACGGCGGCCGGCTCGACCTTCAGCTCGGTCTCGCGACAGGCGAAGGGGTTGACGAGGCAGGAAGTCAGCCGGCCCTGGAACACATGGTCGAGGCAGGCCTGGTTGCAGCCGATGCAGGTGTTGATCGTCTCGGGCCGGCCGGCGGCCGCCTTGGCGACGAAGGCCGGGTCGGCGAGGAAGGGCCGCGCCATCGACACCATGTCGGCCGCGCCGTCGGCGAGCAGGCGCTCGGCGACCTCGGGCGTGTTGATGCGGTTGGTGGTGACGAGCGGCAGCGACACCTCGCCCTTGAGGCGCTTCGTCACCCACGCGAAGCCGCCGCGCGGCACCAGCGTCGCGATGGTCGGCACGCGCGCCTCGTGCCAGCCGATGCCGGTGTTGATGATCGTCGCGCCGGCCTTCTCGACTTCGCGGGCCAGTTGGACGACTTCATCCCAGCTGCTGCCGTCGTCGACCAGATCGAGCATCGACAAGCGGTAGATGATGATGAAGTTCGTCCCGACCGCCGCGCGCACCGCGCGCAGCACCTCGAGCGGGAAGCGGATGCGGTTCTCGAAGCTGCCGCCCCAGTCGTCGTCGCGCCGGTTGGTGCGCCGCGCGATGAACTGGTTGATCAGATAGCCCTCCGAGCCCATCACCTCGACGCCGTCGTAGCCGGCGTCCTGGGCGAGTTTCGCGCAGCGAGCGAAGTCGGCGATGGTGCGGCGGATGTCGTCCTCGCTCATCTGGCGCGGCGTGTAGAAGTTGACCGGCGCCAGCAGCGGCGACGGCGCGACGAGGTTTTCCTGATAGCTGTAGCGGCCGGTGTGCAGGATCTGCAGGCAGATCTTGCCGCCGGCCTCGTGCACCGCGTCGGTGACGAGCTTGTGGTGCGGCATCTCGGACTCGTCGACGAGCATCGCCGCGCCCTCGCCGACGCGGCCTTCCGCGTTCGGCGCGACGCCGCCGGTGACGATCAGGCCGACGCCGCCGCGCGCGCGTTCGGCGTAGAAGGCCGCCATCTTCTCGAAGCCGTGCGGGGCCTCTTCGAGGCCGGTGTGCATCGAACCCATCAGTACGCGGTTTTTCAGGGTGGTGAAGCCCAGGTCGAGCGGGGCGAGCAAGGTGGGGTAAGCGGTCATCGGAGCGTCCTCGTGTTGGCCACCATTCATGATGGTCGGTTATACCTTGTTTGCCAGTCATGGCTTTGCGTTCGACCTTACTTACCACTTGGTAAGTTGTCAACGCGATGACGACCGCACGGGCAATGGTGGGGCGGAACGCGTTTCGCGTACAATCGCCGGCATCCATTGCCAAGGGGGTCGCATGTTCTACGCTCTGTTGCTGGCGACGTTGGTGGTCGCGCTCGGCACCGCCTACGTCACCGCGCGCTTTTTCGATACCGCGGTGCAGAAAATCCTCGCCCGCATCGTCGGCGACGAACTGGCCGACGCGTGGCGCAAGTATCTGCGCTTCGCGATCATGGTGGTCGGCGTGTCGGGCGGCGTGCGCCTGTGGGAGCTGGAGAAGTACGTCACCGCCAGCCGCGAGGCCAGCAAGCTGGAGCTGAACGGCATGCGCTGGACGCTGGAGATCTACCGCACGCTGATCGAGACGCTGCAGAGCATCGCGTGGATGATGCTGCTGTTCTTCCTCGCCGCCATGATCGCCTACGTGATCGTGCGCGCGATCGAGATCAAGCATCACGAGCGCCAGCACGGCGAGTAAGGCGATCCCGACCAACAGCACGGCCGGCGCGAGCTGCGCCGGCCCGTGATACCTATGGCATAAAGAGGGGCGTTATGACAGAATCAAGCCCTTGTCAGAAAACGGCCAGGATCGCTTGCCATGCATAAATCGCTTTATCTTGCCGCGCTGTTCACCTTGGGGGCGCCGACGCTGGCTTGCGCCGCCGAAAGGCAGCCCCTCGTCAAGCTGGGGATCGAGGGCTACCGGGAGCATTACGAGGAAACCGTCGACGGCTCCCGCTTCATGGAAGAAAAGGCCCGCATGTACGGCCTGACCGGCGCCTTGCGCATGGAAGTGTCCGAGCAGGGGGCTTTGGCGCTGGAGGGACGCTTCGTACGCGGGAATGCCGATTACGACAGCGATTCGGGCAGCTATAGCGGCCTGTCGCGGCGCAGCCATGACTTGCGGCTTGTCTATCAGCACGAGCTGACTGCGAAGGGGGTGCGTTTCGTTCCGGAGTTCGGCGTCGGTGTGCGCGAGCTGACCGACAATCTGCAAGAGAGTGGTCCTGGCGGTTATCGCCGCGAGTCGACCTATCGTTACGCAACCATCGGCGTGCGCAGTCTTCACGAGCTGGGCAATGGCTGGCGTCTGGAGCCCAAGCTGTCCTACAACCATCTGATCGAGGGTGAGCAGGTTTCCCGCCTTCGAGACGTCGACGCGAATTTTAGCGATCTGACGAACAAGCAGACCAAGGGTTACGGTTTCGAACTGAGCGCGTCTTTCGTGACCGAGGTCGACGCCGGCAAGGCGGTTTCGATCACGCCGTTCTGGCGGGGGTGGCGGATCGACGACAGCAACGTCCAGCCGATCCGCTCCGCCGGTGTGCAGGTCGGCGAAGGCATGGAGCCGAAGAACGAAACCAACGAGATCGGCCTGAGTCTCGCCTACCACTTTTGATCGGACGCGGGACAATGGCAAAACCGCCCCTCGGGGCGGTTTTTTCGTATCGGCTACAGGCTGACCATATTGTCGCGGTGGATCAGCTCCGGTTCGACCAGATAGCCTAGCACCGCCTCGATCTCGCGCGTCGGGCGGCGCATGATCTTGCGCGCCTCGTCCGAGCTGTAGTTGACCAGGCCGCGCGCGACCTCGGCGCCCGATTCGTCGACGCAGGCGACCGCCTCGCCGCGCAAAAAGTCGCCGTCGACGCCGATCACGCCGATAGGCAGCAGGCTGACGCCGTTCTCGCGCAGCGCGCGCGCCGCGCCGGCGTCGAGCACCAGGCGGCCGGACAACTGCAGGTGGTCGGCCAGCCACTGCTTGCGCGCGGCCATGCGGTTGGTCGGCGCGATGAGCTGGGTGCCGATCGCCTCGCCGTCGGCCAGCCGCGACAGCACGTTGGCTTCGCGGCCGCTGGCGATCACGGTGGCCGCGCCGCTTCTGGCCGCGCGCTTGGCGGCGATGATCTTGGTGTACATGCCGCCGGTGCCGACGCTGGAGCCGGCGCCGCCGGCCATCGCCTCGAGCGCCGGCGTGCCGGCCTCGGCCTCGTGGACGAATTCGGCCGCCGGGTTCTTGCGCGGGTCGGCGGTGTAGAGGCCTTTCTGGTCGGTCAGGATCACCAGCGCGTCGGCCTCGATCAGGTTGGTCACCAGCGCGCCGAGCGTATCGTTGTCGCCGAAGCGGATCTCGGCGGTGACCACGGTGTCGTTCTCGTTGATGATCGGCACCACGTTCAGCGACAGCAGCGCGCTCAGCGTCGAGCGCGCGTTCAGGTAGCGGGTGCGGTCGGCCAGGTCCTCGTGGGTGAGCAGCACCTGCGCGGTTTTCAGCCCGTGGTGGGCGAAGGCGGTCTCGTAGGCCTGCGCCAGGCCCATCTGGCCGACGGCGGCGGCAGCCTGCAATTCGTGCACCGCCTTCGGACGCGTGCTCCAGCCGAGGCGCTGGCAGCCCTCGGCGATCGCGCCGCTGGAGACCAGCACCACTTCCTTGCCGCGCCGGCGCAGGTCGGCGATTTCCGCCGCCCAGCGCGCCAGCGCGTCCCTGTCCAGGCCCTTGCCGTCGTTGGTGACCAGGCTGGAGCCCACCTTGACCACGATGCGGCTGGCCGCGTGTATGACCGATTGCATGCTTGTCTTCATCGAAAAACGGATCGGGGGATTATACGACGGGCGCTGGCGTGTGACGGCAAAACGCAGCGGCCGGCCCCGAGCTTGGCCGGGCGCGGGGCTCGGCCAAGGTCGGGCGGTCAGAAGTCCTCGCTGGCGCGGAATTCCATCAACTGGTAATGCGGTGACTGGCTGACGAGGCGGGTGACGCGGATCAGCCTTTCCGTCCCGCCGTCGACGAGGCGGAACTCGCGCAGCCGGCCGAAGGCGCGGCCGCCCATCAAGAGGCGCTCGCCTATGCCCTGGCGCGGGTTGCCGGGGATCAGCAGCGCCGGCGCGAACGGCTCGCCGCTGCGGGCGATGCTCGGCATCGCGCGGACGGCGCGGGCCTGCAGCGCGACGCGCTCGACGCCGCATTCGACCTCGGCGCTGTCGGGGAGCAGCGTCAGCCAGCGCACGAAGAACAGGCCGAGCAGGCTGCCGCCGTCGTTGATCAGCAACAGGTCGCCGGCGCGCAGGCCGTGCCCCTCGGGCTTGCCGCGCAGCATCAGCCCGATCGGGCTCTGGTTGACGACGCCGAGCGTGCACGGCGCCGGCGGCGGCTCCGTGCCGTCGGCCGGGTCGAGGTGGCGGCAGATGGCGGCCAGCTGGCTGACCACGCCGACCTCGCCGTAGGCTGCGTCGCGCGGGTGGCGCCGCCGCTGCGGCTGCAGCCAGGCCTGCGCGAGCGTTTCGAGCAGCTCGAGCGCCGCGTCGTCTGCGTCCGGCCGGCGCGGCGCGGCCTTGAGCGCTTCCTCGTGCGCGGCGAGTACGGCGAGCGAGTCGAGCAGGTCGATCCGCAGCCAGGCCGCCCGGCCGTCGCGCGGCGCGATCGCCATGAAGCAGGGCGGCGTGTCGGCGAGGGTGTCGACGAGGTAGGCGCCGCGCCCGCCCTCGAGCGGGCCGTCGAGCGGCAGCAGCCGCATCGCGTCCGCCAGCGCCGGCAGCGCGTCGCGCAGCTGCCGGATCCGTTCGGGCGGCAGGCCGCGCGTGTCGGTCAGGCCCAGCAGCAGGATCTCGCGATAGACGGCGAGCGGCGTCTCGCCGCGCGCGCCCTCGTCCAGCCAGCCGCGCGCGTGCGCGGTGCGGTAGAGGCCGTGCACGTCCTGCCAGTAGCTCTTGGGCAGCGGCAGGTAGTACTGGCGCGCCCAGCCCAGCAGCGCGCGCGCGCGCCGCAGCGCTTCGCGCAGCAGCTCGGCTTTGTGCTGGTCGCGCTCGAACCAGCCCCGTTTCTGCAACTGGGCCGCCAGGCACAGCAGCGTGCCGTGCAGCAGTTCGGCCAGCGCGCGGTGGGTGCGCGAGGCGACGATCTGGGCGTCTTTCGACAGCGTGAGCTCCTCGCGCATCAGCACGAGCTCGGCGGCGCGGCACAGCGTGTCGGCCGCCCCGGCGTAGAGGCCGAGCAGTTTCTGCCGCTGCGCCGGCTTCAGCTCGGCGCGGTGGCTGGCGTGCACGCCCTCGGCCAACCATTGCGCAGCCAGTTTGGGTTGGGCGTAGGGCAGCCGGTTAAGGCGTTCGGCGACGCGGTCGAGGTCGGTGTCAAACGGCAGCGTTTCCATGCTTTCGATTCAGGGTAGGGCGGTTTCCGGGCTGTCGTCCGCCGCGCCGGGCGCGAGCGTCGCCAGCGTCGCGAGCGTCGCCTCGACGAGGCGGGCGATCTCGTCGTCGCCGACGACGTAGGGCGGCATGAAGTAGACCGACTTGCCGATCGGCCGCGTCAGGCAGCCTTTGTCGAGCATCGCGGCGAAGAAGGCCGGCGCGAAGTCGGCGCGCGGACTGTCGACGTCGAAGGCCCAGATCATGCCGGTGTGCCGGAAATGGCGCGTCGCGTCGTGCGCGGCCAGGGGCGCCATCAGCCGGCCGAAGCGTTCGGCCTTGGCGCGGTTGACGGCCAGCACGTCGTCGCGCTCGAACAGTTCGAGCACCGCCAGCGCCGCGCGGCAGGCCAGCGGGTTGCCGGTGTAGCTATGCGAGTGCAGGAAGCCGCGCGTGACGTCTTCGTCATAAAATGCATCGTATACTGAATCGGTCGTCAAGACGCACGACAGCGGCAGGAAACCGCCGGTGATGCCCTTGGACAGGCACAGGAAGTCCGGCCGGATGCCGGCCTGCTCGCACGCGAACAGCGTGCCGGTGCGGCCGAAGCCGACCGCGATCTCGTCGGCGATCAGGTGCACGCCGTAGCGGTCGCAGGCGGCGCGCGCGCGCCGCAGGTATTCGGGGTGGTACATCGCCATGCCGGCGGCGCCCTGCACCAAGGGCTCGACGATCAGCGCGGCGACTTCGCCGTGGCGCTTGGTCAGCACGTTCTCCAGCGCCGTCGCCGCGCGGACCGCGACGTCGAAGTCGGTTTCGCCGGGGAGGGCGAGGCGGGCGTCGGGCGTCGGCACGCGCAGACCGGCGCGCGTCAGCTCGGCGTAGGTCGCCGAGAACAGCGGCACGTCGGTCACCGCCAGCGCGCCGACCGTCTCGCCGTGGTAGCTGTTCTCGAGGCTGACGAAGCGGCACTTGCTGGGTTGGCCGAGGTTCTTCCAGTAGTGGAAGCTCATCTTCAGCGCGATCTCGGTCGCGCTGGCGCCGTCCGAGCCGTAGAAGGCGTGGCCGAGGCCGGACAGCTCGGCCAACCTTTCCGACAGTTCGACCACCGGTGCGTGCGTGAAGCCGGCCAGCATCACGTGTTCGAGCGTGTCGAGCTGATCCTTTATCGCGGCCTTGATCGCCGGGTGGCCGTGGCCGAACAGGTTGACCCACCAGGAACTGACCGCGTCGAGGTAGCGCCGTCCGTCGAAGTCGACCAGCCAGGCGCCGTCGCCGCGCGCGATCGGCACCAGCGGCAGCCGCTCGTGGCGCTTCATCTGCGTGCACGGGTGCCAGACCGCGCGGCGGCTGCGCGCCAGCCAGTCGCGGGATTCGTCCATGTTCGTCTCCGTTCGGGTGGGGATGGGCGATGCTAACATAGTGCCGCGGCCGACCCGCAGCGACGCAATGCGGCGCTGCATCCGGCCCGGCCGCGCGCGGCGTCCGCCGCCTTCCATTGATACATGCTCACGAGGGCCAAGCCATGAACAAGCATCGCACGCAGGGTTTCACGCTGATCGAACTGATGATCGTCGTGGCCATCGTGGGCATTCTGGCGGCGATGGCCGTCACCGCCTACCAGGACTATACCCGCCGCGCCTATCTGGCCGAGGCGATGGGCGTCGCCGGCAGCGTGAAGACCGCGCTGGAGGAATACCACGCGGCCAACGGCGTCTGGCCGACCACCGCCTCCGCCGCCGGGCTGCAGGCGCCGGCGGCCTACCGCGGTCAGGCGGTCGAGTCGCTGACCCTGGTCGCGTCCGGCGCGGTCGGCGTGATCCAGCTGACGCTGAACGGCAAGGTGCAGGACGGCGCCCAGGTGTGGCTGGCGCCGGAAGAAAACGTCAGCGGCGCCTACCGCTGGCGTTGCGGCGGCGAGTCGACGCTGCAGCGGCTGATGCCATCCAATTGCCGCGACTGACGCGGTTTGTGGTACATTTGTTTGGCATTGTTTCTTCTTTTGACACGGGGAGTGAAAATGAAACGAGAGCAGCACGGGTTTACCCTGATCGAGCTGATGATCGTGGTGGCGATCATCGGCATCCTGGCCGCGATCGCGATCCCGGCCTACCAGGATTACACCAAGCGTGCGCATGTGAGCGAGGGCTTGCAACTGGCCGCCGGCGCCAAGACCGCCGTGACCGAGTATTACGCCAGCAATGGGGCCTGGCCGGACTCGCTGACCAAGGCGGGTCTCGCGTCGGCAATTGGCGGCAATGCGGTCAAGTCGGTGGCGTTGGGCAGCAGTGGCACTTTGACCGTGACCTATAACGGCAAAGTCAAAGATGGTGCCGTTTTGCAGTTGGAGCCGAGCGATGCCAGCGGCGGCATCCAGTGGAAGTGCAAAAAAGGTGCTGATATGGACGAAAAATGGCTGCCGTCCAACTGCCGCGAATCTTGATCGCTTCGCTTAAAACTTGACCGAAACGGACAAGGCGCCCTGCGGGCGCCTTTTTGCTATGTCGAATCTGCGCGTGTTTACCGCGCTGGCGCTGCTGCTGTCGCCGCTGGCGCTGGCTTTGCTCAATTCGGCGCGCTACGCGCCGCTGCCCGACTGGGCGGGCGACGTCGCGACCGCCGCGTCGCTCGCGCTGGCCGCGCTCCTCGCCGCCTGGGGCAGGCGGGCCCCGGACGCTGCGTCGCTGCACCGCACCCAGCTGGTGCTGGTCGCGCTGGCCGCCTGGTGGGCCTTGTCGCTCGCGCTGACCGCGCCGGCCTACCCGGGGCCCGGCGTGCAGGCGGTCGCGGTGCCGCTGTGCATGGCGCTGGCGGTCGCCGTTCAGCGGCAGGCCTGCGCGCGCCTCGGGCGCGACGCGGTGCTCGCCGTGTTCGCCGCCGTCGTGCTCGTCGGCGCGCTGTTGCAGGCGGCGATCGGCTTCGCGCAGGCGCTCGGCCTCGCCCCCCTGGCGCAGGGCTGGCTGCTGTTCGATCTGGCGGTGCCGACTTCGGTGATCGGCAATATCGGCCAGCGCAACTTGCTGGGCCACTATCTCGGCTGGGGGCTGGTGTCGGCCTGCTACCTGCACGCGGCGGGGCGTCTGCGCCTGCCGCTGCTGGCGCCGGTCGCCTTCGTGCTGGCGCTGCTGATGGCGTGGAGCGGCTCGCGCGTCGTGCTCGGCTACGCGCTGGGCTTCGCGGTGCTGACGTTGCTCTGGCTGAGGCGCGCGCGCGAGCCGGACTTGCGCCGTTTCGCCGCCGCCGCCGCCGTCGCCTTGCTGTGCCTGGCGGCGACCCAGCTCTTCGGCGCCGAAATCGGCAAACTGTTGCAGTGGCTGGGGTTGAGCGGCGGCGGGAGCGGCGCGGAGCGCATTCTGGACGCCGGTTTCGGCGCGCGCCGGCGCGTCGAGTGGGCGAAGGCTTGGCAGGTGTTCCTCGAGCATCCGCTGACCGGCGTCGGTTGGGGGGGCTACGCGCACGAGAGCGTCCGGCTCGAAGCGGCGGTGTTGCCCGGCCGCGTGCCCGAGGATGCTCTGTTCACGCACTCGCACAACCTGCTGATGCAGCTGTTGGCCGAGACCGGCCTGGTCGGGACGGTCGTCGTCGTGGGCGGCGGCTTGTGGGCGGCGTGGCCGCTGTTCTCGCGGCGCGAGGCGAACGTGCGCAGCCTGTACCTGCTGTCGATGCTGATGATCAGCAGCATCCACAGCCTGTTCGAGTACCCCTTGTGGTATCTGCCCTTCCTGCTCGGCGTGGTGCTGCTGCTCGGTTTTTCGCCGGCGCCGGCGGTGACGCTGCCGGTGCGGCCGCTGCTGCGCCGGCTGATCGTCACGGTCTTCGCCGGCGCGGTGCTCGCCTACGCCGCGACCGGCGTCGGCCATTTCCGCACGCTGACCACCTGGATCCACCCGTCGCCGTCCGCGACCGAGAACGCCGCGCGCATCCGGGGCCTGGTCGCGCTGGGCCGCAACCCGCTGTGGGCCTACGAGGCCGACCTGGTGCTGTCCGGCTACATGGTGCCGAACCGCCGGCTCGCCGCGCTGCAGCGCCCGCTGCTCGAGCGGCTGGCCGCCTACCGTCCCTACCCGGGCGTGCTGCAGCAGCTCGCGCTGCTGCGGCAGATGGAGGGCGACCGGCGCGGCGCGGTCGAGGCGATGGCGATGGCGATCGCCGCCTACCCGGGGCTGACGCCGAGCTACGCGGCCTACTTCGCGCCGCTGCGCGACCCGGCGGCGGCGCCGTTGCAGGCCTTCACCGCGCCGGCGCTGGCGGCCTTCCGCGCCGGCGGTCCGGCGGCGGCGGCCGACGCGGCGTCGGCGGGGCTCCGCGCCCTGCGCGATTAAGAATCGGGCGTCGAATGCGCTAACATGGCGGTTTTGCCCGAGAACCGAGCTATGCCCCTTTCCGCCCTTGCCGGTCGCGCCGCGCTCGTCGCGTGGTGCGCGGTCGCGGTGCTGCCCTTCCTGTCCCGTCTGCACTATGTGCCGCTGCCGCAATGGTGGGGCGAGGTCACCGTGGTCTGGCTGGTCGTGCTTGCCTGGCTGCTGGCGCCGCGCGCCGCCGCCGTCGCCTGGCCGCGCGCGACGTGGTGGATGCTGGCGATGGCCGCCTTCTGGGCCGCGCAGCCGTTGTGGATGCCGCTGGCCTTTCCCGGCATGAACTGGGCGACGGCGCTCGGCTTTCTGTCGCTGGCGCTGCTGGCGGCGGTGACCGCCGGCCTGCGCGAGCGCTGGGGCGAGGCGACGCTGCTGCGCGCGCTCGCCTGGGCGCTGCTGGCCGGCGCGCTCGCCCAGTCGGCGATCGGCTTCTGCCAGGTGACCGGCCTGGCCGAAGCGATGGGCGGCCTGCTGTTCTACGACCGCGCGCACCCGACCAGCAACGTGTTCGGCCATATCGGCCAGCGCAACCAGTACGCGCATTACCTGTGCTGGGGCGTGGCCGCGACGGCTTACCTGTACGCGCAGCGCGCGCTGTCGCGCCGCGCCGCCACCGCGCTGTTGCTGTGGCTGGCGCTGTCCGTCGCCTGGGCCGGCTCGCGCACCGTGCTGCTCTACGCGTTCGCGCTGGTCGCGCTGGCCGGCGTCTGGCACGCGCGCGTGCGTAGCGACGAGTCGCGCCGCCTGCTGTTCGCCTTCGCCGCCGCGTCGGCGGCCGTCGTCGCCTTGCAATTCGCCTTGCCGTGGGTCAACGAGTTCTTGGCGCGGCTGACCGATACCCCGATGGCGGTCGAGAGCGGCGTCGAACGGCTCGCGAGCGGCGGCGGCGACGGCATGGGCGCGCGCCGGATCGACGAATGGCACAAGGCCTGGCTGGTGTTCGAGGCCGCGCCGCTGAGCGGCGTCGGCTGGTCGCAGTTCGCCGCCGAGAGCGTGCGGCTGCAGATGCTGCCGCAGTTCGCCGACGCCGGCTTCAACAGCGGCCTGTTCTCGAACGCGCACAACCTCGAGCTGCAGCTGTTGGCCGAGATGGGCGCGCCGGGGGCGTTGCTGGCGCTGGGCGGCTTCGCGTGGGCGCTATGGCCTTATTTCACCCGGCCGGCGCGTGCCGCGCAGTTGCTGCCGCTCGCGCTCTTGGCGGTGACGCTGATCCACAGCCAGCTCGAATACCCCTTGTGGTACCTGTATTTTCTCGCGGTGGCGGTGATGATGACCGCGCTGGCGCCGGCCGCATCGCCTCGCTCCTTGCCGGCGGGCTCGGCCAACCTGGTGCTCGCGGTCGCGCTCGGCGTCGTGTCGCTCGCGGCGGTGCCGCGTTACTGGGAGATGGTCGGCCTGTATTCGCCGACCGGGCTGGCGGCGCGCGACGACGCGCGTGCCGCGAGGTTGGCCGAGATCGTCCGCGACGAGCCGCTGTTCGCCTTCCACGCGCTCAATACGCTCGATAACTATCTGACGGCCGACGCGCGCGAGCTCGACGCCAAGCGCCGCTGGATCGCGCAGCTGGCGGCGTTCCGTCCTTATCCGGACGTGCTGTTCAAGTCGGCGCGGCTGGCCGCGCTGGCCGGCGACGGGGCGGCGGCGACGCAGGATCTGGCGCGCGCGCTGGAGTCCTTCCCGACCTACGCGCCGCGCTTTCTCGCGCAGTTGCCGGCGGACGAGCCGGCCTACGCCGGCTTGCGGCGGCAACTGGAAACGGCGGTCGCCGCGCTGCCCGAGCGCTACCGCTGACGCGCGCGGTGCCGGGCGGCCAGCGGCCCGCTCCGGCACGCAGCACGCCGGCGATGACAAAAGCCCGGCCAACCTTGACGGTTGGCCGGGCTTTTGGGTCGCCAGCGGGGTGCGGGTCAGACCAGCGCGGCGTCGCGGGTGCCGATCGCGGCCTTCATCTTCTGCAGCGCCTTGGCTTCGATCTGGCGGATGCGCTCGGCCGATACGCCGAACTCGGCGGCCAGCTCGTGCAGCGTCGCGCCGCCGTCGTCGGCCAGCCAGCGCGCCTCGACGATGCGGCGGCTGCGCGGGTCGAGCGCGTCGAGCGCGTCGATCAGGCCCTGGCTTTGCAGGCGGTCGAAGGCCTGTTTTTCCAGCCGGCGGGTCGGCTCGTGCTCGCTGTCGGCCAGCCAGTCGATCGGGGCGAAGCCCTCGTCGTCGCCCTCGTCGGCCATCAGCGCGATGTCCTGGCCGCTCATGCGCGTTTCCATCTCGCGCACTTCCTCGGGCTTGACGCCCAGTTCGCTCGCGATGCGGTGCGCTTCCTTGTCGGTCAGCGCCGAGAAGCCCGACTTCATGCTGCGCAGGTTGAAGAACAGCTTGCGCTGCGGCTTGGTGGTGGCGACGCGCACCAGGCGCCAGTTGCGCAGGATGAATTCGTGGATCTCGGCCTTGATCCAGTGCACCGCGAACGAGAACAGTCGTACGCCGCGGTTCGGCTCGAAGCGCTTGACGGCCTTCATCAGACCGATGTTGCCTTCCTGGATCAGGTCGGCCTGCGGCAGACCGTAACCGGCGTAGCCGCGTGCGATCGACACCACGACGCGCAGGTGCGACAGCACCAGCTGCTTGGCGGCCTCCAGATCCTGGTGTTCGGAGAAGCGGGTCGCGAGCGCGTGCTCCTCTTCGGCGGTGAGCATCGGGATGCTGTTCACACCCTGGATGTACTGCTCCAGGCTGCCGCTGGCGGAAGGGACGGGCAAGGCGAAAGTCGCTGTCATGTATGGGCTACCTCCTTAGGTAGGGCAATCCTAGCACTCGGAATTCGAGAGTGCCAGCGGCTTGCCGGTTCCCGGCCGATGAGATTTTTTATCGGCCGATAGGGCAGGGCTATGCCGTGCCGTACGGGCGTCGGCTCAGCGCGGCGCCAGCTGGCGCAGGTGCTGGCGGGTGGCCAGCCGTGCGCCGATGGCGGCCAGCGCGATGGCGCCGGCGGTCAGCAGCGCGAGCTCGCGCGGGGCCAGGCCGCGCAGCTCGACCTGCTCGTTGTACAGTCGCGCCAGTTCCTGGATCGCCGGGTTGGCGTTGGCGACGAACAGCGCCGACAGGCCCCAGGCGATCAGCGCCGCCAAAAGGCCCTGCCAGCACGCGTGGTAGAGGAAGGGGCGGCGGATGAAGCTGTCCGGCGCGCCGATCAGCGTGGCGACCTCGATCTCGTCGCGGCGCGCGAGGATCTGCATGCGGATGGTGTTGTGGGTGACCAGTACCAGCGCGACCGCGAAGGCGACGGCAAGCGCCAGGGTCAGATGGTGGCCGAGCGCCATCAGCCCATACAGGCGCCGCGCCCAGTGGGCGTCGAATTGCGCCTCCGCGACCATCGGCAGGCCGGACAGCTCCTTCTGCAGCCGCTCGAGCGCGTCCGGCTCGAGCGAGGTCGGCGTGACGACGAAGGCGTCGGGCAACGGGTTGCCGTCCAGTCCCTCGGCGACGCCGGCGAGCGCGTGGCGCGCCTCGAGGTCGGCCAGCGCCTGCGCGCGGCTGACGAACTGGTAGGACGCGATCTTGGGGTGCGCCTTGAGCGTGGCGTCGACGGCGGCGTGGTCGGCCGGCTCGGCGCTCATTTCCATGAATAGCGTGATCTGCGGCGTCGCGGTCAGCCGGCCTATCCAGTCCTGCAGGCTGGAAACGGTCAGGTACAGCGAGATCGGCAGCGCTAGCGCGATCGATAGCATCAACAGCGACAGCAGGTTGGCCACCGGCTGGCGCACGAGCTTGGCGAGCGCGGTCCTGGCGCTTTGCCAGTGCAGGTAGAGGTAGTGTTTCATGAGGCAAACTGTCCTTCGCGAAGGCGCAGGATACGCCGGCCGTAGTCTTCCATCAGCGTCTCGTCGTGCGCCGAGATCAGCACGGTGACGCCGACCTGATGGAAGGATTTGAACAACTCCATGATGTCGAGCGCGTAGGCGCGGTCGAGGTTGGCCGAGGGTTCGTCGGCCAGCAGGATGGCCGGACGGTGCACGACGGCGCGCGCGATGCACAGCCGCTGCTGCTCGCCGCCGGAGAGCCGGATCGGCGCGGTCTTCTCCTTGCCGGCGAGGCCGACCTTGTCGAGCGCCGCGCGCACGCGACGCAGCGCCTCGCGGCGGTCGTAACCGATGATGTCGAGCGGCATCATCACGTTGTCGAGCACGCTGCGGTCGTAGAGGATCTTGTGGTCCTGGAACACCAGGCCGATGTGCTGGCGCACGTAGGGCAGCTGGCTGGCGCGCAGCTTGGACAGGTTCTGGCCGTTGACGAGCACGTTGCCGGCGGTGGCGCGCTCGATGCCGGCGACCAGTTTCAGCAGCGTCGACTTGCCGGCGCCGGAGTGGCCGGCGAGGAAGACCATTTCGCCGGCTGCGATCGTGAACGAGAGGTTTTTCAGCGCGTCGATGCCGCCGGGGTAGCGTTTGCTGACCTGATCGAACTGGATCATGAGGGCCTCGGGGAAGGTCGCGGGTTGACGGGTTGGCCGAGCGGGAGCGGGCGCCGCCGGGCTCGGCCGGTCCGGCGGCGCGGTCGGCGCGCTCAGTCGAACAGCGCGTCGACGTAGCCGCGCGCGTCGAACGGGCGCAGGTCGTCGATGCTCTCGCCGACGCCGACAAAGCGCAGCGGCACCGGGCGCTCCTTGGCGATCGCCGCGATCACGCCGCCCTTGGCGGTGCCGTCGAGCTTGGTCAGCACCAGGCCGGTCAGGCCGAGCGCGTCGTCGAAGGCCTTGACCTGGTTGATCGCGTTCTGGCCGATATTGGCGTCCAGCACCAGCATGATCTCGTGCGGCGCGTCGGGGATCGCCTTCTGGATCACGCGCTTGACCTTCTTGATCTCTTCCATCAGGTGCAGCTGCGTCGGCAGGCGGCCGGCGGTGTCGGCCAGCACGATGTCGATGCCGCGCGCCTGCGCCGCCTGGATCGCGTCGAAGCACACCGCCGCCGCGTCGCCGCCCTGCTGGGCGATCACGGTGACGTTGTTGCGCTCGCCCCAGGCGATCAGCTGCTCGCGCGCGGCGGCGCGGAAGGTGTCGCCGGCGGCCAAGAGCACCGATTTGCCCTGCGACTGGTAGTACTTGGCGAGCTTGCCGATGCTGGTGGTCTTGCCCGCGCCGTTCACCCCCGCCATCATGATGACGAAGGGCTTGCGGCCTTCGACCGACAGCGGCGCTTCCAGCGGCGCGATCAGTTCGTGCAGCGACTCCTTCAGCGCGCCCTTGAGCTCGCTGGCGTCCTTCAGACCCTTGAGCGTGACGCGCTCGCGTACGTCCTTCAGCAGCCCGGTGGTCGCCGGCACGCCCATGTCGGCGGTCAGCAGCACGGTTTCGAGCTCCTCGTACAGGTCCTCGTCGATCTGGCCGCCGCCGAACAGGCCGGCCAGCGACTTGCCGAGCTTGTCGCGCGTCTTGGACAGGCCGGCCTTCAGCCGCTCGGTCCAGCTCGGTTTCTTGGCCGGCGCGCTCTCGACGGGCGCCGGCTCGGGCGTGACGACGGGCTCCGGCGCGGCCGCTACGGCGACGGCGGGCGGCTCCAGCGGCGTGGCCGGCGCTGCTTGCGGAGCGGTTTCGACCGTCGTCCCGGCGACGGGGAGGGCCGGCTCTTCCTTGGCCGGCTCGACGGGGGCGGGGGGCGGGGTTTTCTTCTTGAAGAAACTAAACATGCGAATCCGGAGTCAAGCAACTCGATGAAAATGGTGCAATTGTATCGTCAATTACCGGGATGCTCCCAATAAGCCTATGAAAAACTGGCACAAGCTCGTGGCTGCCGGGGTCTTCGCCGCAAGCGGGGCGACGGCGGCGGCCGAAACGGTCGAGGCGACGCTTCCAAACGGCCTCAAGGTGGTGGTGCGGCGCGACGCGCGCGCGCCGGTCGCGGTGTCGCAGTTGTGGTACCGCGTCGGCTCGGTCGACGAAGTCAACGGCCGCACCGGGCTGTCGCACCTGCTGGAGCACATGATGTTCAAGGGCACCCGCAAGGTGCCAGCCGGCGAGTTCTCGCGCCGCATCGCCGCCGCCGGCGGCCAGGACAACGCCTTCACCTCGCGCGACGCCACCGTCTACTTCCAGCAGCTGGCGGCCGACAAGCTGCCGCTGGCGATCGAGCTGGAGGCCGATCGCATGGTCAACCTGGTCGTCGACGACGAGGCTTTCCGGCGCGAGATCGAGGTGGTCAGGGAGGAGCGCCGCTGGCGTACCGACGACCAGCCGACCGGCCGGCTCCACGAGGCGCTGTACGCCAGCGCCTTGGTCGCCAATCCGGCGCGTCACCCGGTGATCGGCTGGATGGACGACATCCGCAATATGAAGGCCGACGACCTCAGGGCCTGGTACCGCGACTGGTACGCACCGAACAACGCGACGCTGGTGGTAGTCGGCGACGTCGACCCGCAGGCGGTGATCGCGCTGGCGCGCCGGCAGTTCGGCGCGCTCAAGCCGCGCCCCCTGCCCGAGCGCCGCGAGCAGCGCGAGCCGGAGCAGCAGGGGATGCGGCGTGTCACGGTCAAGGCGCCGTCCGAGCTGTCCTACCTGACGCTGGCCTGGCCGGTGCCGCGCCTCGAGAGCCTGACGGATGTCGACCCCTACGCCTTGTCCGTGCTGTCCGAACTGCTCGACGGTCACGACGCGGCGCGCCTGCCGCGCCGGCTGGTGCGCGAGAAGAAGATCGCGCTCAGCGCCTCGTCAGGTTACGACCCGCTCGGTCGCGGAGCGGCGCTGTTCACGCTGACCGCGGTACCGGCCGCCGGCGTCGGGCTCGACGCGCTCGAGGCGGCGCTCAAGGCCGAGGTCGCGCGCATCGCGAAGGACGGCGTCGGCGCGGCCGAACTGGCGCGTGTGCGGCGTCAGCTCGAGGCCAGTCGCGTGTTCGAACGCGACTCGATGTTCGGCCAGGCGATGCAGATCGGCGCGCTCGAGAGCCTCGGCTTTTCATGGCGAGCCGAGGACGAAATGAACCGGCGGCTGCAGGCTGTCGACGCCGCCGCGGTGCAGCGTGCCGCCCGCCTGCTGGTCGACGACAAGCTGACCGTCGTGACCTTGCTCGCCCAGGGAATGAAAGGCCGGCCCGCTGCCTCGGCCAAGTTGGAGGAGGTGAGCCGATGAAGCCGACGCCCCGTTGGACTGCCCTTGTGTTCGCGCTGCTCGCGCTACCGGCGCTGGCCGCGCCGCAGATCCAGGACTGGCGCGCCGCCAGCGGCGCGCGCGTGCTGTTCGTCGCGGCGCACGAGAACCCGATCGTCGACGTGCAGCTCAGCTTCGACGCCGGCAACCGGCGCGACCCGGCCGACAAGCCTGGCGTCGCCGAGCTGACGCTCGGCCTGCTCGACGCCGGTACCGCGACGCTCGGCGAGGAAGCGGTGCGCGAGAAGCTGACCGATCTGGCCGCCAGCGTGTCCGGCTCGGTCGACGCCGACAGCGCCACCCTGACGCTGCGCGTGCTCGCCCGGCCCGAGGTGCGCGAGCCGGCAGTCGCGCTGTTGGCCGAGCTGGTCGCGCGCCCGGCCTTCCCCGACGCGGTGCTCCGCCGCGAGCGCGAGCGCAGCGTCGACAGCCTGCGCCAGCGCGAGACCGACCCGGGCTTTCTCGCCGGCCGCGAACTGTCGCGGCTGATGTACCCCGCCCATCCTTACGGGCTGGGGGCCCGCTTGTCGGCCGACAGCCTGCGCCGCATCGGGCGCGCCGACTTGCTGGCCTTCTGGCGCACCTACTACCGTCCCGAGTCGGCGGTGGTCGCCATCGTCGGCGACCTGACGCGCGCCGAGGCCGAGCGCCTGGCCGAGCGTCTGCTCGCCGGCCTGCCCACCGGTCGGCCGGCGCCGGCCGCGCTGCCCGGCGTGTCGATGCAGGCGGCTGGCCGCCTGCGCGTGATCGCCCATCCGGCCAGCCAGGCCCACGTGGTGATGGGCTTGCCGATGATCACCCGCCACGATCCTGACTATTACGCGCTGATGGCCGGCAATTATGTGCTCGGCGGCGGTGGCTTCGACGCGCGGTTGATGCGCGAGCTGCGCGACAGGCGCGGCCTGACCTACGGCGCGTCCAGCTCGCTCGCGCCGCTGGAGGGCGCCGGCCCCTTCGAGCTGGCGTTCTCGACGCGCAAGGACAAGGTCGGCGAGGCGCTCGCGGTGGCGCGCGCCACCGTCGCCGACTTCGTCGCGAACGGCCCGAGCGAGGCGGAACTGGCGCAGGCCAAGGCCAACATCGTCGGCGGCTTCCCGCTGCGCTTCGACAGCAACCGCAAGTTGCTCGGCTATCTGGGCGTGATCGGCCGCTACGAACTGCCGCTGACCTTCCTCGGCGACTATCCGGCGCGCATCGCCGCGCTGACCGTCGCCGACGTGCGCGACGCGTGGCGGCGTCGGCTCGACCCGGCGCGGCTCGACACCGTCGTCGTCGGGCCGACGAGTCTCGACGCGCCGGGTGAGCCGGGCGGCATGACGCGCTAAACTGCCGGCCTCATCATCGTCTGGAGTGCCCATGAGCGCGACACGCAACCAAGTGCGCATCATCGCCGGCCGTTACCGCCGCCGCCTCTTGTCCTTTCCCGACCAGCCCGGTCTGCGCCCGACGCCGGACCGGGTGCGCGAAACCCTGTTCAACTGGCTGGGTCAGTCCTTGTACGGCTGGTCCTGCCTCGACCTGTTCGCCGGTAGCGGTGCGCTCGGCTTCGAGGCGGCGTCGCGCGAGGCGCGGCGGGTGGTGCTGGTCGAAAAGTCGCGGCCGGTGGTCGCCGCCTTGCGCGCCAATCAGCGCCTGCTCGGCGCGAGCGAGATCGAGGTCGTCGAAGCCGACGCGCAGACATATATAAGGCATTGCCGCGAACGCTTCGACCTGATCCTGCTCGACCCGCCGTTCGACAGCGAATTGTTGGCCGAGGTGCTGCCCCGCGTGCGGGCGCTGTTGGCCGACGGGGGGCAGCTCTACTGCGAGGCGCGCCGGCTGCCGCCGCTGGAGGGTTGGGACGTCGTCCGCGAGGCGCGCGCAGGCCAGGTGCACTGCGTACTGTTGCGCCCCGGTGTGGAATAAGCTAATGAACGATTGCGCTTGCCGTCGCTGTTGACGGCTGCCAGAATCACGGGCTGTCCGTGATAGTAGTGTGAAGGAATCCGTCCATGTCCCTGATGATTACCGACGAATGCATCAACTGCGATGTGTGCGAACCGGAGTGCCCGAACAACGCCATTTCGCAGGGCGAGGAGATCTACGTGATCGACCCCAACCTCTGTACGCAGTGCGTTGGCCATTACGACGAACCGCAGTGCCAGCAGGTCTGTCCGGTCGACTGTATCCCGCTCGACCCGAGCCACCCGGAGACCCAGGAAGAGCTGTACCAGAAATACCTGGTGATCAGCGGCAAGGCCTAAGTCTTTGATCCGAAAGCGAACGCCCTGTCGTGTTGTCGAACGACAGGGCGTTTTGCTTGAATTCCTGCAGAAAAGCCGAAAATTCTCGCAAAAAGGTGTTGACGACATTCGGGTCGATCTATAATATTCGGGTCTCTTTCAGGAGGGATTCCCGAGCGGTCAAAGGGATCAGACTGTAAATCTGACGGCTCTGCCTTCGAAGGTTCGAATCCTTCTCCCTCCACCAGATTACTTTGACGACTTGGCGTGGCACTGAAGCAGAGGTGCTCTAAATCGTAAAGGCGGGTGTAGCTCAATGGTAGAGCAGAAGCCTTCCAAGCTTACGACGAGGGTTCGATTCCCTTCACCCGCTCCAAGCGTAATTGCCTGTTTAAGGGCCCATGTAGCTCAGGGGTAGAGCACTCCCTTGGTAAGGGAGAGGTCGGCAGTTCAATTCTGCCCATGGGCACCATCGCTTAACCTTGTATCGGATTCAGGGAATTTGCCATGGCTAAGGAAAAGTTCGAGCGGACCAAACCGCACGTAAACGTTGGCACCATCGGTCACGTTGACCATGGTAAGACCACTCTGACTGCTGCTATCACCACCATTCTGTCGAAGAAATTCGGTGGCGAGGCCAAGGGTTACGATCAGATCGACAGCGCGCCGGAAGAAAAGGCTCGTGGCATCACCATCAACACCGCGCACGTCGAGTACGAGACCGCTACCCGTCACTACGCGCACGTCGACTGCCCGGGTCACGCCGACTACGTGAAGAACATGATCACCGGTGCTGCCCAGATGGACGGCGCGATCCTGGTGTGCTCGGCCGCTGACGGTCCGATGCCGCAGACCCGCGAGCACATCCTGCTGTCGCGTCAGGTTGGCGT